>DAIRSP010000129.1:0-7440 GCA_036804365.1 Neptunomonas sp.
TTGGTAGCGGGGACAGGATTTGAACCTGTGACCTTCGGGTTATGAGCCCGACGAGCTACCAAGCTGCTCCACCCCGCATCAACTAACAACAAAGTTTTATATAAAAACTAAGAAAAAATTTGGTAGCGGGGACAGGATTTGAACCTGTGACCTTCGGGTTATGAGCCCGACGAGCTACCAAGCTGCTCCACCCCGCATCAATGTGGAGCGTACTTTATAGAGATTATTACGCTTATGCAACATTAATTTGAACTTTCTTCATTATCATCACTAAGTTGTACTTTACCACGGTGAATAGCACGCTTTTGGCAGTCAACAATAAGGCTTGTTAGGCGTGTAATATCTCGTTCGGATAGATCAATAAATTCACCGCTGTATTCAGGCTTATCTCGACGAATCAGTTTTAAATTGCATTGCATTTCGTAAGCACGATCCGTTTCAAAGCTGAGCTCTATCGGGTATTCAGATTTTTTTGCATCGCCATTGAAGTAGAACGCGACCCCTTTAGCCGATATATCGATAATTCTGACTTTTACGCCGGCTACTTTTAATTCTACGGGATCATCTTCATGTGGAGAGACTCGGTAGTTTTGCCGCGGCGCTTCATCATCTAAATCTATCTCGATAATAGGTTTCATTGCTTATCTACCTTTTCTAACACAAACTCAATCCTTCTGTTTTCTGCTCTACCTTCAAGGGTATTATTTGAAGCAATAGGTAAGGCATCCCCATAGCCGGTTGCTGTAAGGCGCTCTGGGTTGATTCCGCCTCTGACTAGATACCTTAGCACTGTTGTCGCGCGCACCGCCGAGAGTTCCCAATTAGAAGGAAAGGCTGTTGTCTCGATAGGCACATTATCAGTATGTCCTTGAATATCTATTACTAAATCGGCGTTGGACTCAAGCGTTTCTAAAATCCCATCCAGTACAGGCATCATATTCCGATCAAAGGAAGCATCTCCTGACTGGAATAATACCTCGCCTTTAACCCGTATATTAATTTTCCCATTTTTAGGCGCCCCCACCTCAACAGCATCTTTAACGCCCATCGCTGAAAAGACATCTTTTAAACTTTGCGCCACGGGCTTAAGCGGAGCGTCTTTATCAACTTCGGGAACAATGGGCACTTTAATGACTTCAGGCTGCGGGATAATCGCCTCAGGCTGGCTTCCGACGGCCGAGTCAGGCTGACTCATAACATCAGGCAAGGTCTGAGCAGGGGCACGAAGCTCTTCGGGCAACGGGATCAAGCTGCCACCTGATTCACCAATAGCCAACTGAAAGGAACGAATGGTTGAAGCGAACTGCTCTTTTTTAACCGTTGAAATAGAAAACAGCAAAACAAAAAAAACCAATAGCAGCGTCATAAGATCGGCATAGGTCATCATCCAACCGGGGTCTTGATCCTCCTCAACTAGACGCCGCGTGCTCACTTCTTCACTCCTTTTTTGGCATCAGCAGCTGCTTCAAACATCGGCTTGCGATCACGTTCAGGAAGGTAGGAAGATAACTGTTCATAAACATGCGCATAATGATCATTGGTCAGAATACTGATACTTCCCTCTCGCACAATTTCAAGATTGGTGACTTCAAGGAGCGTTCTGGCTTTTAACTTGCCCGCAATAGGAAGAAAGATCATCGTAGCCATCACAGAACCGTAAAAGGTCGTCAGCAAGGCTACAGCCATCGCTGGCCCAATGGTATCAGGGTTATCTAACTCACTCAGCATCTGAATTAACCCGATCAGCGTACCAAGCATCCCAAAAGCGGGCGCATAGGCAGCCATTTTTCTGAACACTTCCTGCACGGAGTAGTGCCGAGCCATCAAGGAGTCTATTTCATTCTGTAAGGTATTTCGGATCACCTGCTCTGAAGCTGCTTCTGATAATAAGTTGCAAGCGCGCTTTAAAACGGGCGAGTCAGTGGTTACATCCCCCAACTTTAACAGCCCATGTCTGTGGCTAATTTTACTTAGCTTGATCATGGTATCGATCATTTCTGACGGGTTTGTTTTGTCTTGCGTAAAGACGATATAAGCCCCTTTGAAGGCGTTCATCACATCTTTAAATTGCACGGTGAGCAAGGTGGCAGCCATCGTACCACCGACGACTATCATCAACCCGGGCACGTTAAGAAATATGTCGGAATTACCGCCAATCAGTATCGCAGATACAATTAAAGCAAGACCCGACAAAATACCGAGTAGTGATGCAAAATCCATCTAATCAGATGCTCCTACGCCATTTATTGATCATTCACTTGAGTATAACAGGTATAAAGTACACCATAGGCTGATGAACAAGGTAAACCCGCAACTTTCTATTGGGTTGGCTCAATGGCACCACCCTAACTGGTATCCGGGACAAGGTAGCCAACACTCCACCCTGACAACCTACTCTCAACATTTTAGCAGTGTTGAGGGAAATCACTCGTTTTATGGTTTGCCATCGCCTGAGACAATTTCGCAATGGAAGCAGCAAAGTCATTCAGACTTCAAGTTCTGCTTTAAATTTCCCCAAGTACTCACCCACCAGCGTTCTCTTAGGGAATGTCATCGGCCTTTAAAGGAGTTTCTTGATAGGGTTTCACCGCTAGAAACCAAACTTGGGATGCTCTGGCTACAGATGCCGGCAACATTCTCCCCTGAGTATTTGAATGAGTTAACGCAATTTCTTGATTTACTGCCCAAGCACTTTACCTATGGAATTGAGGTTAGGCATCTTGGTTTTTTTGAAAAGAATGATGCGGAAAAGCAATTTAATCAACTACTCATAACGCAGGGTATTAACCGTATCAGCTTCGACACTCGGGCACTCTTTGCATTTCCACAAGAAGACGCTATCACCCAAGAAGCGTTGAAAGCGAAGCCTCGCGTTCCCTTGCATGTGATCGCAACCGGAAATGCACCTATGGTACGCTTTATAACGCCGTTAGATGTATCCCAAGGCTACCCTTATCTAGAACCTTGGGTTACCAAAACCAATCAATGGATCCAAGAAGGACGACACCCCTATCTCTTTTTCCATACGCCTGACAATCGATTGGCGCCTCAATTGGCCGCATACTTTATGAAGCAACTACGAGCAATCAACCCCAAAGTTGCAGAGTTTAATCTTTGGGATCAAACAATGCCGCAAACGGAGCTGTTCTAATGCAACTGTTTTATATAATGGATCCTATGTGTAGCTGGTGCTGGGCTTTTTCGCCAAGTATTGATGCGATAAAGGAACACTACCCCCAATTATCCATCACCTATTTACTCGGTGGACTCGCGGAAGATTCAGACCAACCGATGCCAGAGGAACAGCGGGATTACATCCAGTCCATCTGGCAAAGCATCGAGGCTAAAACAGGAACTCAGTTTAATTACGAATTCTGGACTCGGTGTGAGCCTAGACGAAGTACTTGGCCAGCGTGTCGTGCAGTTATTACCGCTGAAGCCTTAGCCCCCGGCAGTGCAGCGGCAATGACCCGAGCCATCCAGCTAGCCTACTACCTGAATGCGCAAAACCCCTCGAATGATGAGACCTTGATAGGAGCAGCAAAACATATCGGCTTAGAGGCTGATGCATTTCAGCTTTTGTTGCATAGTCCTGAATCTAAGTCGCTCTTAGATCAACACCGTGCTCTAGGCCAAAAAATGGATGCCAATGGTTTTCCTGCATTGAGGCTAGTCGTCAACGATCAAGTCTTTCGTGTCAGTGACGGTTATATGCCAGAGGATAAGACAATCAGTATTTTAAGAGGACTTATCGAGGAACTAAACTAGTTCAAGATGAGGATTTAAACGCTGCTGTTAGCAGATAGGAACTTAGAAAAGAAAAGCGGAAGCATAAGCTTCCGCTGAGGTGTGATTAGCCGCGCAATACTGAAACATCTTCAGCTTGCAGCCCTTTATCACTTTCACGTGCATTAAAACGTACACGCTGACCTTCACTTAAAGAACGGTGTCCGCGTCCGCGAATATTACGGAAATGAACAAATACATCGTCACCATTTTCGCGAGTAATGAATCCAAAACCTTTAGAAACATTGAACCATTTTACAGTACCTAGCTCACGATCATCATTTTCGTAATCTACATCATCTTCCTCATCTTCACCTACATATTGGTTAGTTGCTGGCTGAGGATTACCCAGTGAACTGATAACAGTACTGATGAACACCACAACAAATGTTACACCAATCACCATAACATCAAGACCAACCTCAACACCGGCTACCGCCTTTAGCAACACAGGAATTAATACTGCTGCGATACCACTTACCACTAAACTACGAATTATCTGATTACCACTCATTATCTGTCTCTTGTCTTATAAATTACTATTATTTGAACCGCTCCATATACATTAAAAGCGGCAACCGCAAAGATATACAGAAGAATACTCAAAGTTTCAATAGCTTATATACAAAGCTAGACGATTTACTTTCGTCACTCGCCTCCGCTATGCTTACACGAAACCTCTTTAGAGCAGCCTCGCGATGAATTATGATAGTAGAATTACGGAGCTGGAAAGCCGTGTCGCCTTCCAAGAAGACTCCTTAGATAAGCTCAGTGATGTGATTGCGCAACAGGATAGAACCATTCACGATCTAAAAAAACTTCTGAGCATAATGAACGAACAGTTGAAAAAGGTTGGCCAAGATAGCCAAGGAATGTCCTTTGACGAGCCACCTCCACCTCACTACTAAGGCTATCTATTCATGCGGGGATTTAACTGGGTTTATCGGTTAGTACTTCGACTCTTTGTTAGGCTAACAATACAAGGCAAAGTCTATTTAATCGCAAAGCCCAACCGTCTTTACGTGCTTGAAACCTCTCGTTCTTCGCATAAACATCTGCTAATCGATGCGCTTCGGCATGCAAGCAACCCCATTCCCGAACAGCAAATTCTTTGTTCCGCCCATGAATCAAGCCAAAGCCTGCGTGATCGCGTGGAAGCTCATCTAGACAAACTCGTTTTTTTAGACGCAGAGCAAGATGTAGAAATCGTACCGGTTTCCATCTACCACGGAAGAATGCCGGCACGTGAGATGTCGACACTGAACATTCTTTACGCCGAGTCATGGGATACAGGCGGCATCATTGGTCATCTGATGCAAATTCTGGTGAACGGTAGACAAACCTTAATGCAGATTGACCCTCCCCTGTCTCTTCGCCAACTACAAAAAGAGACAGGCCCCCAACCGGCTGGAGTCGTCGCTCATAAAGCTGCTCGCGTATTTCAACACCATTTTTTCACGCGGCGTCAGGCTATTATAGGCCCAGACCTTTCACACCGCAGGACACTACTCAAACTGGTGCTGCAGGATGCAGAGGTCAAAAGCTGTATTCAACAACAGGCTGTTGAGAATAAACGTTCTGTCGAAGAGATGGAGCAGGTAGCGCATAGGATTATTGATGGCATCGCTGCCAACTTTAGCCCAACTACTGCGAGAATATCCTCTCCATTTCTCGGTATGTTCTGGCGCAAGGTGTATAACAGCATGCCTGTCTGCGGTATTGAAAAGGTTCAGCAGTGTGCTCCTGATTATCAACTCGTTTACCTTCCTTGTCATAAAAGCCACATGGACTATGTGATTTTATCTTGGACGCTTTATCAACACGGTTTAATGATCCCCCATGTCGCTGCCGGTGATAATTTAAATGCGCCTATACTCGGTAATATTTTAAAACGTGGCGGAGCTATCTTTATGCGTCGTCGTTTTAACAATGACCCCTTATATACCCAAATATTTAAAACCTACTTTGCTTATATGTCTCATCGAGGTCACTCACTAGAGTACTTTATTGAAGGCGGCAGAAGTCGGACGGGCCGGTTGTTAGCACCCAAAACGGGCTTACTATCGATGACGATTGATAGTTATTTAAAAGCCCCCGATCGAAATGTAGCTATTGTACCCGTGTGGATTAGCTACGATAAACTGGTTGAAAGTAAGTCTTATCAACAACAACTTGATGGCGCTAAAAAGAATAAAGAGTCTTTTTCAGACCTATTGAAAACGCTTAAACTGTTTAAATACCGATTCGGCGACGCCGCTATCAGCTTTGGCGACCCGATTCTATTGAATCGAGAAGTTGCTCCGCATCAGACACTTAAACCAACCACCTTATGGGTTGCCAATGAAACAATGCGCCGCATCAATAGTGCTATTTATGCCAACCAAACCGCGATTATAGCTACCGCCATCCTCACTAACCGCACCCTCAGTTACGATCTTGAAGCACTATGTAGCTTAATCGATGAGCTAAAAGCACTCTTAAAGCGTCTGCCGAATAGTCCTGCGGGGATAACGACAGGCTCTGCACGAGCATGGCTAGAAGAAGCGCAAAAAAGAGAGCAGCTGACAATTCAAGACTCACGGGTCATCTTGACAGAGGCTCAAGCGAGGGAGATGACCTTTTACCGGAACCAACTCCACGCCATCACCGTTTTACCTGGCGTTTACTTGCTCTTAACCCGTCGTTATACCAAACCAAGACCGCAGACGTTACCTCGTCTCATCAAAACTGTTTACCCATACTTACAAGCTGAACTCTATTTGCCATGGCCTGAGGATGATCTCAGTAAGGTTTCTCGAAAGTTACGTACAGGTATGGAAAAACATAATCTCATCCTACGTGATGAAGTGAATATGCAGGTCAATGATACTCCACTAGCCATTGCTCTGATGCGTACCGCCGAGCCGATCTTGCTGCGTTACTACATCGTATTTAGGATTCTAGAACTTAGCCCCGCAATCTCGCGTGATGACCTAATCAATGAAACTTTGAGGATAGCGGAAAAGCTTCACGCTTATTTTGGTTTTCAATCGCCAGAATACACAGACACAGGGGTGATTGCGCTGTTTATAGAGATGCTAATTAGCCAATCGGTACTTATGGAGCAGGAAAGTTATATTCACTGTCAGATCAATAACTCGGCACTACTCAAACGTGCACGACAGATTTTGACACCCGCCTGTATAGACACTGTAGAAGAGGCACTCTACCCTCGGTAATCTTGGGTAGAGTTAACTGAGTTTGCTCAACGCATAGATATCGTAGCGACTCGACTTACCCTCAAGCTGGTAACTAGGTGCCCGGCCCTCAATTGTGGGCGCTTTACGCGGTCGCTTCACGACAACTCGTCCCGTGGCCGTTTGTAATGCGGTTTCTAGTAGTTCGGCAGAGTCAGCGTCATCACCGACGATATCGCGGAACACTCGCATCTCTTTTTTGACCAATGCAGACTTTTCTGAGTGCGGAAACATAGGGTCAACATAAACCACTTGTGGACGCTGCTCAGCAAATTGCTGTCGCATAACATCTATGGCATTGCCCTGATACAAGCGCATACGACTGCACACCTCTGCAACCTCTGCATCCCCTGAAGCTCGGGCGAGGCCGTCCTCTAATAGTGTATGAATGATCGCAGAGCGCTCCACCATCCTCACT
>DAIRSP010000130.1:0-7410 GCA_036804365.1 Neptunomonas sp.
CTTAGGGCGTTGTTAATACTCATGGCAAATCTCCTTATAAAGATGTCCTCATATTACTTATCATTCAATTGCCTGAACCTAGTCTGTAATTTGAGGCTATTTAATAATCCTTAGTTTAAAACAGGGATACGTCATTTCATGACGCTATCATTACTTTGGTAAAAAGTAAGTGAAGCGCGAAGCTTACTGATCATACGTTCACGTAAATGCGCTGGAGACAAAACTTCAACAACATCTGCACGCCCCATCAACCACCACTCTAACTCCTCAGACAACGGGGTTGTGACAAGTAGTTCGGAATAGCCATTTGCCAACTTTTGAATCTGCTGATCTTCACCAAGCTTGTTTTCCTCAAAGAAAAATACAAACTCATCACTCACTCGCAATCTCAATTTTGCAGGAAATCGTTCTAGGGGGTACTGAAAAGAAGCATCTACTTCAATGTAGTTTTGTAATGAGAAACCGTGTGGAATCAGGCTATCTGATTGGGTCATGCTAGCTGCTTTGAAGCGAGTTAGTGCAAATTGACGGATATCTTTAAACTCATTAACGATCGCGACCAAATACAAACTTCCAGCTTTACTCACTAACCCCAACGGATGTAATGCATAGCTTTTAGGTTGTCCCTGCCTTGCTTGATAAACGACTTCTAAAACCCTAGACCTGAATAAAGCTTCGTAGATATTGTTTTGAATCTCCGGTGATAACGGTTGACGAATAAATACAGGGCCGTCATGAATCACCGCAACCTTCTTACGCCATGCCTCTGAAGATGCGGATAAGGATTCAAGTGTTCGATCTGCTGATTGAAAGTAGGGCTGTAAATCATTCAAGACATGAGTCGGCAGCACCCGCCACAGATACGCCTCAGCTAAGGAAAACGTCAAGGCTATCGAAATATCCATCACCGGTAGAGAAAGCAGCTTTGCACTTGGCGGCCAACACCATACATTCGACTTACCTTGCACCTCACAAGTGAGGGGAAAAAGTTCAGATGCTGATAAACTTTCCAAATCACGTTGAATCATCCTCATGCTGGCTTTGAAGCCATGAGATGATAAATAGGATTGGAGGGTCTTAGTGGTTATCGTATTCGGATAGCGTGGAATCTTGGAAAGAATTAACCAATGTCGATACAAAACACTCGATGAACTATACATGTTGACTCACTAATCCTTGACTAAAGGATAAAAAGGGTCTCCCCATAACTCATTCGGATGGCTCATCATAAGATCGATTAGTATAGGAACTAACTTCGAAAGAATCGCGGTACAATCTTTAACCTGAGAACGATTGGCTTGGCTATTCCACGTAGATCCGCCATGCATCAGCTGATTCCGCAAGGTATATATGCGTCTAAACATAACGGACAGCACTTGAGTTGTATTTTTATTCCCTAGCCCTACCGTCGCTTGGCTTTTAGACTTTTTAAATGACTCTTTCCAAACCTCATCAGAAATACGTCCATTTTGATAATCCCAAAACGGCTGGTAGATATACTGATTATCCAACAACAACCGAATAGAACCAGAAAATTCAGACCAAACTAAATTATAAAGTTGCTGATTTGTATCTAATACAACGAGTTTTCCAAAGAAAATCTCAAACATCCCTTTTTCGGTCGTACGATATTGTTCATCGATATCTGTAGCATAAGCGGCATTAAAAGAGATCCACAAAAAGATAAACTGAGAGTCTAAATCCTCAGCCATCTCCGCACGTTTCAACCAGCTAAGTGCACGATGTGTACGTAAAGCTAAATTAGGATGAACACTATCGCGAATAGCACGGTGCTTTGATTTTAATTCTGAGAAAAGCATATCGACATCCTTGTTGAAAATTCAGATATCAATGTAGCCCCAGAGAGAAAGCCTGACAACATTCGAAGTCGTATGTTTTTAGTGGGCTAGCAATTTGATCTGTTTATCAGCCAAAACGATAAAATGATCTTAGAAAATCTCTTAAAAGATAAGGCATGGTAAAAACAGCAGAGATGAGTTTGAAGCAAGTAGGAAGCGATCTGAGGTGTTAACGAGATGGCGGGGCTAGCAGGATTCGAACCCGCGACCACCCGCTTAGAAGGCGGGTGCTCTATCCAACTGAGCTATAGCCCCATCACCGTCCTTTATGAGACCTTGCTGCTGAACCGAGATTCAAAGGCCCCATAAAGGAGCGCGTATCCTAAAGCAGCATATACCTATCGTCAATAGCTTTTTGTGAAGCAATTTATTTAGCAATTAGATGCACTATGTTCGGTAATTACCTCTCCTCTACTTGGACAAATAGCCTGAACATGAGAAAATCGACGCCATTAAAGAATGCCCGTATCAGGAATCCCCAAAGACAATGACCGCACAGATTATCGATGGTAAGCAAATTGCCGCAGATGTACGCAGCCAAGTGGCCTCTAAAATTCAAACTCGCTTAGCTCAGGGCAAACGTGCACCGAGCCTTGCAGTTGTGATTGTTGGTAATGACCCAGCTTCTCATGTTTATGTAAAAAACAAGAAGAACGCCTGTAAAGAGGTGGGGATTGAATCTATCTCTTATGACCTGCCCGCTGACAGTACTCAAGAGCAGCTACTGAGCTTGGTTGATGAGTTAAACAACAACTCAGATGTTGACGGCATTTTGGTTCAACTACCTTTACCCGCTGGCTTAGATAGCAACCAAATTCTTGAGCGCATCAAGCCTGAGAAAGATGTTGATGGTTTCCATCCCTTCAATCTAGGTCGCCTTGCTCAACGCTTACCGGTTCTACGCCCTTGCACACCGAAAGGGGTTATGCGTCTTCTAGAATCCACTGGTATAGACCTTCATGGTCAAGAAGCAGTTGTTGTCGGTGCATCAAATATTGTCGGCCGCCCAATGTCGCTAGAACTTCTACTCGCAGGCTGTACCGTTACAACAACTCACCGTTTTACGCGTGATTTAGCTTACCATGTAAGCCGTGCTGATATCGTAGTGGTCGGTGTCGGCAAACCGGGTTTGGTCAAGGGTGAGTGGATTAAAGAAGGTGCTGTTGTTATTGATGTGGGTATCAACCGTTTAGAAGATGGTCGCTTAGTCGGTGATGTTGGCTACGACGAGGCGGTTACAAGAGCGGGCTGGATCACACCGGTTCCGGGTGGTGTTGGCCCAATGACTGTAGCTTGCCTGATGGAAAACACGCTTGAAGCCGCTGAAAAGCTGATTGCTTACTAAGTCATCAAGCACAAAAAAAGCGAGCCTAGAGCTCGCTTTTTTTATGTCGCTAAAACACCTTAGCTTTCTCTAAACCACGTTGTGCCTTCGCGTGTATCTTTTAAGATCACACCTTGGTCTGCTAATAGATCACGGATACGATCTGATTCAGCAAAATCTTTATTAGCGCGCGCATCCTTACGTTGCTGAATGAAGGCTTCGATCTCTTCAGAGCTGATCTCCCCTTCTTTATCTTCACCTTTAAGGAAAGCATCAGGATCCTGTTGCAGCAAACCTAAAACACCGCCTAACTGCTTCAACTGATAAGCCAACAAGCCTGCTTCTGGCTTCTGCTCCCTACTCGCTTTATTGAGTTCATTGACCAACTCAAATAGGACAGCAAAGGCTTTAGGTGTGTTGAAGTCATCATCCATGGATTCATTGAAGCGTTGTGTATAGTCGTTTTCCAACGTGCCTTCGGTCACTGTTACACCACGCAACGCTTGATAGAAACGTTCAAGCGCACTGCGAGCTTCTTTCAAACTATCTTCGCTGTAGTCGATGTAGCTGCGGTAGTGCACACTTGATAAGAAATAACGCACGACCTCTGCGTCATACTTTTCTAATACATCACGAATCGTAAAGAAGTTACCTAAAGATTTAGACATCTTCTCTTTGTTAACACGGACAGGACCCGCATGCATCCAGTGGTTAGCATAGGTGCAACCGTTCGCCGCTTCAGACTGAGCAATTTCGTTTTCATGGTGCGGGAAAGGTAAATCTGGCCCACCACCATGAATATCAAATGTGTCACCTAAGCAACATTTAGACATAGCTGAACATTCGATATGCCAGCCAGGTCGCCCAGCGCCCCAAGGTGAATCCCAGCTCACCTCGCCTGGCTTAACTGCTTTCCAGAGTACGAAATCCAGTGGACTTTCTTTCGCTTCATCCACTTCGATACGCGCACCTGAGCGAAGCTCTTCAATATTCTGATTCGTCAGCTTTCCATATTCAGCAAACTTTTCAACACGGTAATAAACATCACCGTTGGCTGCTGGGTAAGCAAAACCTTTTTCAATCAGGGTGCTCACTAGCTCGATAATTTGGTCAATATGTGCTGTCGCACGGGGTTCTTGATCAGGGCGCAGTACGCTTAATGCATCTTCATCTTCATGCATGGCGGCAATCATGCGATGCGTTAGCTGCTCAACGGATTCATTGTTCTCGTTCGCACGGCGAATAATTTTGTCATCAACATCGGTGATATTACGCACATAGTTTACAGCCCAACCGCGTGAACGCAGGTAACGGGTGATGACATCGAAACAGACCATGACTCGTGCATGTCCAATATGGCAGAAGTCATACACTGTAATGCCACATACATACATGTTGATATGCCCATCTACCATAGGTTTGAAAGGCGCTTTTTGCTTGGTCAAGGTGTTATAGATTTGAAGCATGCTTTACCGATCTGACTGTTGATGAAAGTAAATAATTCTAATATCTGTGCAATACCAGAGCTCAAAGGCGGCTAGTATAGAGGAGGTAGTTTTATACTGCCAATCTGTTGTGTTCCCAAAGGGCTTTGCTCAGACGTCACTATTAAAGTGTGTGCATCTTTCCACAAAATAGCCTCCCACTGCCCATAAGGGTTTATGGCGTGATAAACAGCCGTGCTCCAGTCAGGTTGACCTTCCACCACATCGATAACCCAAATAAACGAACCGCCAAATAGACTAGCCTTCTGATAGCCCAGTAATACCAACTGTTGGGTGGGTGCAAAATAATCAGCATCGGTAATCAAGCCGGCTACCGGTAATGTCAGCAAAGGAGAAATACGCTGCTTTTTGGTCTGGGTGTCGAGTTGATAAAACCGTGTATGTAGATCGCCTCTATTTTTAGAAAACAGCCAGATGTGATCATCCACTACGGTGATTGCCTCACAATCAAAATTATTAACGGCGGAATGATCGGTTGCACGATCGGCATATTCAAAATCCAAGCGAGAGGTAGCGACATTTTTTTTATCTTTTGCCGCTGCTAAATCTGCCTGCGCAACTTTATATATCTGCAACTGAGCACGCCCGCCCTTATTGTCGCCGCAATCTGCTACATAGAGATAGTTATCATCCTGCGCTAAGGCTTCCCAGTCGACGTTTCTTGCTTTTTTTAGATCGACTCGTTTTACGAGGTTTTGAGTAGATTCATCAAATGCATAGACTGAAGCTTTGCCGCCACTGTCATTTATGGTCCAGAAGTAATGATCGAAATAAGCTAAACCGGATGTTTCAGACACCTCACTTGGCCAAACTTTGATGGGCTCTATCTGCAAACTCACACCCGTACGCTCAATTTGCCCCTGGGCTGCACATCCATTGAGGAGCATAAAACAACCTAATACACTAAATAAAACTCGAAAACGCATCAAATGTCCTTCTTTATTGAGGATTTAAGCTAATGGGTGCCTATTTCCGTTTAGGTAATTGTTAAGGTCGTTGCTATAATAACCCACTTATTTTGTAAGCCAGATATCGAATGGTAACCATGTTAAAAACTGGACACCCTAGTTTTACTGCTAATGATAATTCTCAACCGCTTCTTGGTTTAGGTCTAGCAATTTTCTTAGTTGCATTAACCCTTTACAGGCTCGCATCGATTTCTCAAGGGCATGTTACGCTTTTTTATGATGAGGCCTATTACTACCATTGGTCACTAAATCCTGATTGGGGGTACTACTCCAAACCACCTATGGTCGCTTGGCTTATCGCTCTAACCACTGGTTTACTAGGCGATACCGACTTTGCTGTAAAGTTTGCTGCACCCATTTTATACGGCGCCACTGCTTGGATTATTTATTTGATTGGCCGACAACTCTGGTACCCAAGAGCGGCGGTTGCGTCTGCGTTAGTCTTTAGTTCTGCGCCACTTACGGGCTTTAATAGCCTTTTTATTACGACCGATGCCCCCCTGCTATTTTTCTGGGCACTCAGTATTTGGCGATTCAACATTGCAACTCATAGCAAATCTTGGAATGACTGGATTCTATTAGGGATAGCCGTGGGCTTGGGAATGATGAGCAAGTACACCATGGCGCTTCTGCCTGTAGGTTTGATTCTTTATATGCTATCCAACCCTACTCTTAGACATCAGCTAACTAGCTTAAAACCTTGGACAGCCGCGGTTTTAGCCGGCCTCATTTTCCTACCTAATATCTATTGGAACTACCAACATCAGTTCGTCACGCTCAATCATACTTCTGAAATTTCTCAACTAGATAAGCAATTATTTCATCCCGATATGTTGGCTGAGTTTCTGTTAAGCCAGCTGTTAGTCTTTGGACCGTTTTGGAGTTTCTATCTTTTCCGTCAATGGTTTAGCAAAGCAGCACAGGCGAGTATTACCCATTCTGGGCTGCTCATGGCTGTATTTTTGCCCCT
Source organism: Neptunomonas sp. (assembly GCA_036804365.1). Classification (GTDB taxonomy): domain Bacteria; phylum Pseudomonadota; class Gammaproteobacteria; order Pseudomonadales; family Balneatricaceae; genus Neptunomonas. Next base: position 6,627 of record DAIRSP010000130.1, read on the forward strand.
TTTTGCTGTTATCTGCACCCAAGCGCTTCTCTCAAGGGCCTTTATTAACTGGGCAGCACCTTGTTTAATCGCCGTCTCCCTTTGGGCGGGATACTATCTAAGTACCGTAAATATTAAAAAGCTATATATTGGTGTTGGAATTCAATTATTTGCTCTTTCTTTGTTCTATCACTGGCCACTTATTCTCCACGGTTTAGGCATTGAAGATTCGAGAAAGAATGACCCCTACCAGCGAACACTGGGCTGGCCAGAAATTTCTCAACAACTCGTACCTGCTATTAAGAGCTACCCTGATGCGTTAATAACAAGCCCGTCTCGTAAGTTACTGGCCTATGTAGGATTTTATGCAACGCCAGGGCAATTAAACGTCGCTCGCTTGAATAGCGATAACACCAATATTCGCGACTATTATGATCTTTTTTTCAACGCTAGAAAGTATGATAATCAGCCCGATCAAACCTTCTTGCTGATTAACGAAACCGCATTAAGTGGTGATGTTTTATCTCAATTTAATAGCTGTGGTACTGAGCAGGTATTTGATTATCCCGCGCTAAAGGACTTGAAGCGCACCATCTATCTTTATCCATGCAAGGGATTTAAAGGTTACAGCAATGAAAACCATTGACGCGCTCTTAAAGAGAACCGATATACGACTATTCTTACTCTGCTATGTAGTCTTTACGCTATTTTCAGGGCTTGATATCTATGTCTCTTCGCTATTCTATACAGCACACGAAGGCTTTTTCCTTAACGACATACTGTTTAACCGTTTTATTCATACCAC
>DAIRSP010000131.1:0-7360 GCA_036804365.1 Neptunomonas sp.
CCGCGTAGTAAGTACTTTGCTAGCGCCGCAGTGCTCACAAAACCGAGCATGGCGATTAGTAATGCTGACTCGAAATACATCACGCTTTCAAAGTAGAGCCCTAGCAACACAATGAGTGCAATGCTGTTGATATAGAGCGTGTCCAGAGCCAGTATGCGATCGCATGTTGAGGGGCCGAGAAATAAGCGAATCGCATTTAACAACAGCGCGATGCCTACCATGATGGTTACTAACGGTAAAATTGTACTCAGCATGCAAAAATCTCTCTTAGAGGTTCTTCATATCGTTTTTTGATATGGCTGATAAGCGCTTGCTCATCATCGATATGGAGTGCGTGAATATATAACCATTTTAGGTCTTCTGAGAAATCGACACTCACTGTACCTGGGGTTAGGGAGATAGTGCTCGCTAGTACCGATAGGGGGAAGTGACCGGTAAGATCTAGAGGTAGTGCAATCAGCCCTGGTTTTAGTTGGTCGTTGGGTCGCATTATACGGCTAGCAACCTCAAAGTTAGAAACAACAATATCGACAAGTACCATGCCTATGTAGCGAAGGGTTCTGAATGGTTTTCTAACTCCTGCATGTGGGTCACTTAGAGGCGAGGCTATCCAAGGAATAATTATCGAAAGTATGGTGCCTAGTACTAAATGCCCCATGGAGAAGTTATTTAGAAGTAACCACACCGCCACTAAAATACAGGAGTGGAGTGGCATAGGAAAAATACGCTTAAGCATCGTCACCTCCCGGTACAGTAGTTGGAAGTTGATCTCCAAAGCTTATTCCTGCTTTCATCTCTTGCGCAGTAAACAGTGCGAAATCCGTAATAGTTCCAGCAAAAATTACCATCAATGGCAGAGCGAGTACTAACAGAAATACGGCTACAAGTTGAGCCGGATGAGATTTAACGGTGCTTGCGCTTTCGCCACGTGCGCGCCAGAAGAGTGTCCCGCCCGAGCGAGAAAGCATAATTAATGCAGCTAAGCTACTTATCAGAACGGGAGGCCAAACCCAGCTTGCCTGGTCGCTCGCAAGAGCGGCTTTAAGCATCAGGGCTTTGCCGATAAAGCCGGAAATAGGTGGCATGCCGATAAGTGCTAATGCAGCTAAAAAGAAGAGAATGCCTAATAAACGGGGCTGAGCTACCGAACGGGCTTGTACAAAGCGATCCTCTGCTTTACCTCGCTGATTGATAATTAAGCCAGCTACAAGAAACATTAAAGCGGTGGCTAGTGTGCTATGGATGAGATAGTAAATCCCGCTTGTGGTGGCCTCTACCGTATTTAATGCGACCATCAGCAAAAGGCTGCCGATAGAGACAATCACTAAGTTAGCAGTGAGGCTACGCAGTGTTTTGCTAGCGAGTGTCGCCAAGATGCCGGTAGCTAACGTCAGCAGTGCGAATGGCCATAACCAAGGTTCTGCAATATTCGCAAGTTGTCCAGCGCCATCACCGAAAATGCTGCTGTGTACTCGCCACAGACTATAGATGCCTACCTTGGTCATAATGGCAAAGAGTGCCGCGACAGGAGCAGGTGCTGCGGCATAAGCGCGGGGTAACCAAAAATGCAGTGGCATCATGGCTGATTTTAACCCGAATACAACGAGCAATAGCATGGCACCAGATTTAGCGAGATGTACATCATCTTGATTTAAATGCGCAGCTCGCTGTTGCATGTCAGCCATATTGAGTGTGCCAAAAGTACCGTACATGATGCCTAGTGCGAATAAAAATAGTGCAGAGCCTGCAAGATTGAGCGTGACGTAGTGCATATTAGCTAACGTCTTTTGTGCTCCGCCGCCATGAATCAAGAGTGCATATGAAGCGATGAGTAATACTTCAAAGAATACGAATAAGTTAAAGATATCGCCGGTCAGGAAAGCCCCTTGAATACCCAATGCTTGAAACATTAACAGGGGATGGAGGAATTTACCTTGTTGATCATCATCAGCACTGCTGAAAAGCTGAACACACAGGAGTAAAAAGCTGGTTAGCGTTAGCATAATGGTTGCTAAACGGTCGGCAACCAATAAGATACCAAATGGAGGCTGCCACTCTCCCATGGCGTAAACTAATGTGCCTTGCTGTTGGACTTGCAAAAGTAAGCTGACAGCGGCAACGAGCTGAAGTAGCGCAAAAACAAGACCAGCTACGCGTTGTCGTTGCAGTGTGGTCGCCAACGGTGGCGCTAACAGCAATATACCAGCGATTAAGGGTATTAACAGTGGTAGTACAGGAAGGTGCTGCAGTATCAAGAGTGCTTCCTTTTGTCTCTAGTATGTTTTGAGTTTGCTTGAGCTCTTTCGGCTCTGTCCGCTAGAGCCTCTTCTACTGGTGTGCGTCGCAGAGGGGGTTCTCGACCATCAACTTGATCGTTCCCTAAGTCAGCGCGCGCGCGGATAGCCAGTATTAGCACGAACGCCGTCATAGCAAAGCCAATCACTATAGCGGTTAGCACAAGTGCTTGAGGAAGTGGATCGGCATATTGTGTACTTTGACCCACAATTGCTGGTCCATTAATGATCAAACGTCCACTCGCAAACAAAAATAGGTTTACTGCATAAGAGAGTAGTGTCAGGCCTAAAATAACGGGGAAGGTCTGAGCTCGCAGCATAAGATAAATACCTGCGGTAGTCAGAACGCCAACTCCAAGAGAAAATGTGAATTCCATTAGTTGTTCTCTGCTCCTAAACGCTCGCTAGTCGTGAGTTTTCCAAGGTTAGCTAGAATTAACAAGGTAGCTCCGATTACCGTTAAATAGACCCCGAAATCAAACACCATAGCGCTAGCCAGCTCAAATTCACCGACGATTGGTAAGTGGAAATGATCAAACCAAGTAGTCAGGAAGTTACGTCCAAATGCCCAGCTGCCCAAGCCAGATAGCGTGGCAATGAATAACCCGCTGGCGATTAAGCCGATGTAGTTTATTGGCATACGCTCCTTCATCCATACAACGCCGTGAGCAACATATTGCTGAATGAGCGCGATGGCAGTGATGAGGCCCGCAATAAAACCTCCCCCAGGCATATTATGACCGCGTAGGAAAATATACGCAGATACCAGTAGGGCTAAAGGTAGTAAGCTCTGAGAGATCACGGCTAACACAAATGGATGGCGTTCCTGTGACCACAGATTGCCCTTGTTATCAGCCGATGGCATGAAAACTAACATCTGTTGCAGAAGCTTATAAATACCTAATGCGGCAATACCGAGTACGGTAATCTCACCTAGTGTATCGAAACCTCGGAAATCAACAAGAATGACGTTGACTACGTTGGTGCCGCCACCGCCGGGTTTGCTGTTCTCTATAAAGAAGTTAGAGATACTGTCTAATGGACGTGTCAGCATCGCATAGCAAAGAGTGCCGATAACGCTACCAAACAGAGCAGCTACGCTGAAGTCGCGCACAATGATGGTTAAAGGACTATCAATGACTGGGCTTCTCTGAGGCAGGAAGAACAGCGCTAGCAAGAACAGTAAGATAGAGACAACCTCTACCGAGAGCTGTGTTAGTGCCAAATCAGGTGCCGAGAAGTAAGCGAAGGCAATAGAAACGATTAATCCAACAATGGAAAGGGATATGAGTGACACAAGACGCCTGTGACTCCAGCACAAAGTGACAAATGTCCCTGCAATCATTAGCGCTGCACACAAGCCAACGACCCAATTGTTAGGTGTTTCAGGGTAGGAACCAAGTGCAGAAGTTAAGTTAAACAGAGGTGCAGCACTCACTACTAATGCCAAGAGGATGAGTAGGAACATCGAGCGTTGTAACGAACCGTTATCCATCCACGCATGTAAGTCTGTAGCTCGTGAAATCAGTTTTTGTACGGCTCTTTCGAAGACGTACTTGGCATCTCGCTCTTGAAACTGTACTTGGAAACTAAATAGGTGGCGACGATTAATATAAAGAATAGAGCCACCAATAACAGCTAGTCCGCTCATTAATAGAGGAAAGTTGAAACCGTGCCATACAGCTAAATTATAATCGGGCAGTGTATCTTGTAGTACGGCCATAGATGCAATATCCAGAAGATCACCCACCATAAATTGCGGGAAGATACCCACCAATAAGCACAGTACAACCAGTATTTCTACAGGTACGCGCATATAGCGTGGTGGCTCGTGCGGTGTTTTTGGAAGATCTATTGGCTCGCCATTAAAGAAAACGTCATGCATGAAGCGCAAAGAGTAAGCGACTGCTAATGCACCGCCGACAGTAGAGAGCAATGGAATCCACCAAGAAAGTGCGCCAAGAGTGGATTGATGTAGCGTCTCTGTAAACAGCATCTCTTTTGATAAGAAGCCGTTCAGCAAAGGAACCCCTGCCATCGAAGAGGCTGCCACCATCGCAAGTGTGGCTGTCCAAGGCATATACTTCCATAGACCGTTGAGCTTGCGCATGTCCCGTGTGCCAGACTCGTGATCGATGATGCCGGCAGCCATGAAGAGCGAAGCTTTAAAAACGGCATGATTAATAATATGAAATAGAGCCGCCATCGCTGCTAGGTCTGTCCCTAAACCAAGAAGTAAAGTTATTAAACCCAAATGGCTAACGGTCGAATAGGCTAGCAAACCTTTCAAGTCATGTTTGAACAAGGCAATGTAGGCACCCATCACCATGGTTGTAATCCCTGTTAAAGATACAACCGTAAACCATCCTTCGGTACCCGCCAAAACCGGATAAAAGCGAGCCATTAGGAATACACCGGCTTTTACCATGGTTGCTGAGTGCAGATAAGCAGAAACAGGTGTCGGTGCCGCCATCGCATGAGGTAACCAGAAATGGAACGGAAATTGAGCGGATTTTGTAAATACACCCAATAAGAAGAGCGTCAGGATATAAGGGTATAAATCGCTGTTACGTAAAACATCCTTCATTGCAAGGATTTCTCGTAACTCATAAGTACCTGCAACATGACCGATTAGCAGCAATGCGCCAAGGAGCGCTAGGCCTCCTGCACCGGTCACTGTTAATGCCATTCTCGCGCCTTTACGAGCTTCTGTTTTATGCCACCAAAAGCTGATCAACAAAAATGAGCTAATACTCGTGAGCTCCCAAAACAACCAAAGCTGAATAAGGTTGCTAGAAAGCACAACACCTAACATGGCTACCATAAAGAATAGTAAATAGGTGTAGAACAGCCCCATATTATCGGATTCTGAGAGATAGTAGCGCGCATAGAGAATGACGAGCAAACCAATCCCTAAAATCAATAAGCAGAATAGAAATGCTAAGCCATCCAAATGAAGTGATAGATTCAAGCCAAGGGTAGGCACCCAAGAGGCGTAAAATACAGGCACAGGATCGGTGGAAAATACTTGGGATGCGAATTGAAGCAACACAGCTAATGCAGCTGCTGGCGTGAGTGCAGTTCCCCAAGCGGTAGCGGTTCGGCCTGCTTTGGAAAGCAGCAATGGCAGCATAATACCCAACATGGGCAGCAGCAGAATCCATAATACAGTCATACGAGTAGTAGCCTTACGTAATCGAGATTATGTTAGATTTAGAATCATAGACGATTGTTTCGAGTATAACAGAACTTGGCCTAGTGTCTTGCTAAGTTACAGATGTTTTAGGGAATTAAGTCACAGGCACTATAATTTCCCCAATCACGTATGCATGATACATGTAGTATTCTATAAAATGATTATATTCAAATGGTTAGCGATAATCCGCTGATGATGGACAAATTATGCAAGTTGACGATGAGTTTTGGATGTCAAAAGCGCTGGCCTTGGCGCAAAATGCAGCAGAACTAGGTGAGGTTCCAGTGGGAGCTGTTGTGGTGCTTGAAGGCGAGATTATAGGACAAGGTTGGAACCAACCTATCACAGCGAATGATCCTACAGCACATGCCGAGATTGTAGCATTGCGCGATGCGGCTAAAAGCATAGAAAATTATCGTCTTGTCGAGGCGGATTTGTATGTCACGCTGGAGCCCTGTTCGATGTGTGCGGGAGCGATAGTGCATGGCCGAATCCGGCGTGTAGTTTATGGTGCCTCAGAACCTAAAGCGGGAGTGGTGGAAAGTCGACAGGTTTTTTTTGAGCAGCCATGGTTAAACCATCGAGTTCAAGTGGTATCGGGTGTGATGGCTAAACAGTGCGGTGAAACAATCAGTGACTTCTTTCGACTCCGTAGAGCGCAAAAGAAACAAGAAAAAGCTCAAGCACTACAGGATTGTTAATTATAAAGTTGCAGGTATGTTTTGAAGCTCTAAAACGGGTGTTGCTGGAGAGTTACCGAGGTTGTTATTTTCGTCCTTAGAGGCCTCTCTGGAGATGCGAATTTGCTGTACTGTTTTTTCCCATTTCAGAAGCTCAATATATTTTTGGATGTTTTCAACATACTGAACGGGTTCTTGGCCGCGCGCATAGCCATACTTGGTGGTGCGATAATACTTTTCAGAAGAGAGTCTAGGAAGAATCGTTTTGACCTCATCCCATTTATCTGGGTTAAGTCCGGCTGACTGGGCGAGTATGCGGGCATCCTCTAAGTGACCAAAACCAATATTGTAACCGGCGAGAGAAAACCAAGTGTGGTCCGGCTCTGTGATACGATCGGGTATTTTGGCCTTCACGTTAATTAAATAGCGTGCTCCACCGAGAATCGATTGAATAGGGTCTGTTCTGTCGATGACATTGACCTCTTGAGCAGCAGCTTTAGTCAACATCATAATGCCCTTAACGCCTGTGGGGGAGACCGCATCGGCTTGCCAGTGGGACTCTTGGTAGGCGATAGCTGAGAGTAGTATCCAATCAATATCCGTTTCCTGTTCAGCCATATAAAAATACTGTTCAAGGCACTGAAGTTTCGTTTCAAGGTCTTGTTTGAAGGTAACAGTGTCAAAGAAGTTGAGCGGGTTGCGACGTTCGAAGTATTTGTCTTTCAGTTCGGCTATAAATTTTCGTGTAGAAGCGAGCGCAAAAAACTCGTTAACCGAACGACGAATAGACCCGTCAACATTAGGTGTGAGCACCCAAGCAATAGGTTGATCATCACCAATCGTGAAGGCTTTATTGAGTCCAGGGTAATAAGAGCTTTGGGTATCGAAAACAACTGAATCGACAATGGCAAACTCAACCTCTTGAGAAAAAACCTTATCTAAAATATCAGTATTAGTGAGTTCATTTGTTTCAACCCATTCCAAATCAGGATGGTCTTTCTTTAGCGCATTTAACTGCTCGGCTTGAATAGAGTCTTTTAATATTAATACCTTATGGTTATAAAGGTCTTCAATGCTTTGTGGAGCCTCTATCCCCTGTGTGACCCTATAAACCACGGTTGAAATGCTGCTGCTGTAGGGTAAAGAAAACTCATATTGCTGATTACGATCATCTGAAATATTGATGCCCG
>DAIRSP010000132.1:0-7356 GCA_036804365.1 Neptunomonas sp.
CGATTACGTGTGAATTTTCGAATGTTAAACGCATGCAGTGATGAGGTTTTTGCACCCGAATCGACGCGAGCTTTAACAGCGGGTAGGCCCAATAGAGGAAGGCCACACCACTCCTCAGAACCAACAATCAGTTTGTCCATATTCTTCTCCATTTAATGGAGCGAACCATAGCTCATAAATTCTCAATCACGTAGCTTTTTATAGCGCCGAATGCTGAAAAATACTCAGCCTTTATCTGTATATTTTTTGGCCCTATTTAATACCACTTTCAAAAAATAGGTCTATATTGAAAGAGATAGAAACAAGTTACTGAATTCAGGAGTTATAAATTGCGACGCAGGCAATTTATTAAAAACGCTGCGGGCATTGCACTCCCAACAGCATTTGGGGGGTTCCCTGCGATTTTAAAAGCAGAGAATGCTCGCCCAACTATTCGTGTCATGGGAACTCACGTGACACTGCAGGAAGAGTTGCGCGTGCGTGCCGAGAAAGAACTCGGGATTAATATTCAGTTCTACCCAGGCGGTAGTGCTGAAGTATTGATGCGCGCGACAACCAACCCCTCCTCTTTTGATCTCTATGAACAATGGTCAAACTCCATCAGAGTGCTGTGGAATGCCGGTGCGATCCAATCAATCGATACACAACGAATTCAGTACTGGAATGAGATAAACAACCTCTCTAAAACCGGCCAAATCTCAGAAGGTGCCAAAATCGGCCGAGGCGATGCACCTCACCGTATTCTTTATGTGCAGCAGGATAAAACCTTAGGCAGTAAGCCTAGCCAAAACGTTAGTTTCCTCCCCTATGTACACAACACCGACTCATTTGGGTATGACTCGCGCTATATTGATGTCGGCGAACCCTACATCACAGAGAGTTGGGGATGGCTTTTAAACGAAAATTATTCTGGCAAGGTCGCAATCGTGAATGAACCTACGATTGGTATATTTGATTTAGCCCTTGCCGCTCAAGCCCAAGGGTTCATGACCTTTAACGACATCGGTAACATGAGTATCAGTGAGATCGACCAGCTATTTGAAATCGCCATTGACTACAAAAAGCGTGGTCATTTCAGGGGAGTATGGTCATCCGTTCCACACTCCATTGACTTGATGGCAAACAATGAAGTCATCATTGAGAGTATGTTCAGCCCTGGCGCTTCAGCATTGCAGGGTCATGGCATCCCATGTGTTTACGCTGCGCCCAAAGAGGGTTATCGAGCTTGGCATGGAGTCATGTGTCTATCCAGCCAGATAAACAGTGAGCGTGAAGATGCTGCTTACCAATTCATGAATTGGTGGTTATCAGGTTACCCCGGCGCCTTTATTGCAAAACAGGGGTATTACATCTCCAATCCAGAACGCTCTAGACAGTATATGCGCTCCGAAGAATGGGATTATTGGTATGCTGGCAAGCCAGCCGCGATGCCATTAAAAGGGACTGATGGCTCGATATCGGTAGCCGAAGGTTCTATAAGAACCGGCGGATCCTACGAACAGCGCTTCAGTAATGTTGCCGTTTGGAACAGTGTCATGGACACCTATGACTACACACTGCCCAAATGGAAAGAGTTTGTGCTGAGTTAGGGGATCAGAATGCCGGCCCAAAGAGTTCCTTTCACCACTCGAATTTACACTGGCTACCTTTTAATGGGGCTGATTACTCTTGCACTGGGGATTATTGCCTTCATAGGGCTCGGCACCCTTAACAAGCAATTCAATAATCAAAGTGACATTTCAAGCAATTTAAAACACGCAACTAAACTAGGCTTCTATTCCGCAGAGATGCAAAACCAGGCTGAAACCTTTTTAAGAGTGGGTCAAATTCAAGCCGCTAATTCTGTTGAGAGTGGATATCGTTCTGCACTCTATGAGTTATCTACTCTATCCTCATTAAATAGCCAGACATCAGAACCAATTATTAAACGAGTAGACAAGCATCTTCATACTTTTATGGATGCTTTCAAAACCGCTAAAACACAGCGGGCGCGACGAGAACAGATCGTTAAAACAACGCTCCCCGGCATCACGAATAGTTGGGGCGCGTTAATCGAGGCGTATCAAAAAGAGACCATCTCAGCCGGCTCTCTGGCGATTAGCAACAATATATGGCGAGATCTGTTAATCATCGAAAAGCACATGGGGCAATATTTTGAGTCGCTCAACCCAGACCAACTAAAGCTAGTTGATATGAACTACCAACACGTGATGGGGTTAGTAGAAGATCTCTATTTCCTAGAGAGCTATCCCCCTCAAATAACCCGTTTAGATATCATCCGTGATTCATTGGCGCGTGGCTACTCGACATTCAATGAGGGTGTTCAAACTACCCGAAACTATCTCTTTCTGATTAATGTCGTCATGGCAGCTGAGAGTTACGAGATCAAATATCTTTCAGAAAAACTGACTCAAGAGTTTAGGCAGGCTCTGGACAGCACTCAAAATCAATCCTCGAGTATGGTCAGTTCATTATCACAGCAGCTGATTGCACTGAGTATTCTATTTATATTGATGACAATCGTGATCAGCATGATCGTTGGCAGAAGCATAAAGACGCCCATTACCAAGCTAAGGGAGATCTTCAATCGCCTCTCCAACGGAGAACGAAATGTACATATTCCTACTTACCACTCTAAAGATGAGATAGCGGCACTGGCTATTTCTGCAGAAGCCTTCAGAGAAGCTAATGAAAATACACAGATATTGCTTGATAAATACCAAGAGCTCAGTGCGCAACTTGATGAGAAGGTAAAACAACGAACCAAAGAGCTTGAAAAGGCCAATCGCCGATTAAAAGATCTATCGGTAAAAGATGGACTTACGCAGATCTATAACCGGCGCTTCCTTGATGCAGGCTTAGTCGAGAATTTCAATCGTGCTCGACGCAGCGCTCTGCCGCTATCTGTGATCATTTTGGATATCGACTTTTTTAAAGCTTATAACGACACCTATGGTCACCAGGCAGGTGATACCTGTATTCAACGTGTTACCCAGGCGATGAGTCATGTATTTCATCGATCTACTGATACCGTCGCTCGATACGGTGGCGAGGAGTTTGTTGCACTTCTATTCGACACACCTGCGCCAGCGGCACATGCGCTTGCCGAAAAATTACGTAAAGAGATTGAATCGAAAAACATCCCGCATCGCGCATCTCCTCTGGGATATATCACAGTCAGTATTGGTTGCTGCACCTGGACTCCCGATACAGAATTCATGAGTGGCGAAGAGATCTTAAATCAGGCAGACAAAGCGCTGTATCAATCGAAAGATAGAGGCAGAAACCAATTAAGCGTCTGCTCTAAAGAATTGCCATCAGAGTAGCGTAGCTGAGTATCCCTGCTAAAAGTGAATAGAGAAGGCTACGCGTCCAAGCCCCCACTAACAGGGTTAAGAACGCTGCTATTAATCGAACAGGCTCTAACTCACCGGTGCTGCTACTTAACACCATAGGCATAGCTATTCCCGGAAGAATGGCCACTGAGGTGTATCCCAACGCGCGCTCAACAGGTTTAGGGAGCTGACGATCGCCAATTAACCCTAAAAAAGAGAAGCGAATCGCAAAGCTACCCAAACTTAAGCCTGCAATAATCATCCAAACGTACAGATCAGAGTGAATCATACGCCCCCCTTAGACTTGAACTTTTCCAACCAAACCTCAGAAAAATAGCCCACCGCCAACGCCATTACGCCAGCAACCAACAGTCCTGAACTGAATGGAAAATCGGCAAATAGGAGGGTAAATACCACCGATGTAAACGCTGCAAGCAGATGTGGAATGCTTCGTAACAGTGGGGCAACTAGTGCTAAGAAGGTGACGGGTACCGCAAATTCTAGTCCCAACTCGGCTGGAATTTGATTCCCCACCACCGCACCGAGATAGGTGCCTAAATACCATAAAGAGGAGACCGGAATAGCGACTCCAAAAAAGACACCTAATCGCTCATCTAACGAAAGATTAGGGTTTTTGTTGTGCTCCAGAGCCGTCACAGCGTAAGACTGATCAAAAATCCAGTAACTTGCTAAGGCTCGCTGCCAGAGTTTGGCTTTTCCAATCAGAGGCACTAAAGCAGCCGAGTACATTCCCATCCTCAAGTTTACGGCCAGCGATGTCGCCAATATGATGAAGGTTGGAGCATTCTCCTCCATAAGTGTCACGGCTGTGATTTGCGCTGCACCAGCTAACACTGCAAAGCTGAACCCCATTACTTGAAGCACATTCAGACCTGCTTCGGTGGCTAACAGCCCGAACAGCGCGCCAAATGGAACCATTACGATGTAGAAAGGGAGCGACGAGATAAAGCCACGTCTAGCGCCTTGCCAAAATAGCTTATTACGACCAAGCAACAGAGGTTTCCTTATGAGACGGAAAAAGTAAGAATAGCATTACAGTTGGGTCAACTATTGTGATCTTTCGCCACCATGACAACAAGTAAAAAGAGTAGCTAAGTGCTCTACAAAATCCTGAATCCTTTTCGCAGTTCAAAATGGCGTAGCTATCGTTTTATTATCATTGGCATCGACTTTGTAGAGCACCAACTCGCCAGAATGCTTATTGAGAAGGGAGCTAACATCATAGCCTTCATTGACGATGAGCCATGGAACCATAAAACCGAGATGCTTGGAGCGCCTCTTCGATACCCAAGTGAAATTGAAGCGCTTGCTAAGCGCCACTCTGCTCAAGCTATCATTACATTTAACCAAAGTACCGAGCTGCTTCCTAACGAATCCATTAAACAACTCAACTCAATTAATATACCCGTTGTCCAAATAGACCCTAATCGCTCTTTAGACGAACAACTTAATAGAATCTCTTCAGTTCTGGACTCTTATGAATAAAAGCAATGCGACGCTGATTGGCTTTTCGGCGATTGCGCTCTGGGGAGCCTTGGCGCTGTTAACTCGCTTAACGGACAACCAGATCCCGCCCTTTCAATTAATGTCGATGACCTTCGCCATTGCCTTTCTACTGATGCTAACCAAATGGCGTAAAGAGGGTCATTGGGGTGTCCGCTACGCCAAGCAGAAAAAGCGTGTTTGGCTGTTAGGTGTCAGCGGCTATTTTGGTTACCACTTCTGTTATTTTTTAGCGATGTCGAAAGCGCCGGCTGTACAAGTCAGTCTGTTAGCCTATCTATGGCCGCTACTGATTGTTCTATTCTCAACTTTACTACCTGGTCATCGGTTCAGATGGGCACACCTAATAGGTGCTTTATCAGCCTTGGCGGGCTGTTGGTTGTTGATTGGAGGTGGCAGTGACAACTTCGAACCGCAATATACCTCAGGTTATCTAATCGCCCTAACCTGCGCGTTGATCTGGTCTACCTTTTCGGTCACCAGCCGTTTGGCCGCTGATGTACCGACCGATGCAGCTGGCTGGTTTTGTGGTGCCACCTCGGTTTTGGCCCTCTTCTGTCATTTTGCCTGGGAGACGACCGTTATGCCGGCCAATCTCGTTCAATGGATAGGGGTGATTGGTCTAGGCTTAGGACCTGTCGGCATTGCCTTTTTCACCTGGGATTACGGTGTTAAGCACGGCAACATTCAACTACTGGGGGTATTAGCCTATTCAGCGCCTTTGATCTCGGTCGTACTTCTAGTTCTGTTTGGTTTAGCTGAACCCAGTTGGACACTGGCTTGGGCCTGTCTAGCTATCGTCGGCGGGTCGTTGATTGCCGGTTTCGAGCGCAATAAAAAAGCCGCTCAATAGAGCGGCTCTTCAAAACTGAGCTGAACTTAAAACGCAGTACCCGCTTTACCGCCCAGTTTTTTCAGAATAATGGCCAATGGGCAGAACCCAGTAAAGGCTGTTTGGAACAAGTTCGCACCCACAAACGCTGTAAACCATAGCCAGTACTCACTGACGAACAGTGGGCTAGCTGTTACGCCTAGCGCTAGGCTCAACAAAACCATTAAGCCAGCAAAGGCAAAAACCATACGTTCTAAAGACATATTAAGTCCCTCTCAGAATTTAAATTTAGTGGTTTAAAACAAACCATTGAGTGTATATTAGTTATTACTAATTAAACACGCAACTAATTTATAAAATGCACACCTACCCTTAACCAAACCGTGTAAAATATTCAGATCGAAAAATGTTAAGGAGTGGGCGATCCCATGAACGAAATCACCATCAAAACACCCGATGATTGGCATCTTCACTTTCGTGATGGCGATATCCTCGCTGAGACAGTTGCAGCAACCGCTCGCTGTTTTGATCGTGCGATTGTCATGCCCAACCTATCACCTCCGGTGCGAAAAGCTGCTGACGCAGAGTCCTACAAACAGCGTATCCTTGCTGCACGACCAGCGGGGTCGAACTTTGAACCTTTAATGACTCTGTACCTCACCGACAGAACCACGGTTGAGGACATTAATGAAGCCGCTAAAGCGGGCATTAAAGCCGTTAAGCTCTACCCTGCTGGTGCAACAACCAACTCTGATGCTGCGGTGACAAACATCGATGGATTGACCGATGTGTTCGCGGCACTTGAAGCCAATAACATGCTTCTATTGGTCCATGGTGAAGTGACCGATTCTCACATAGATATTTTCGATCGAGAAAAAGAGTTCATCGATCAACGCATGGGGCCGATCACACAAAAGTACCCGACGCTTAAGATAGTTTTTGAGCACATCACCACCAAAGACGCGGCTGAATTTGTGCTCGCAGCCGATGGCAACATTGGTGCAACCATTACCCCGCAACATTTGATGCTGAACCGTAATGATCTTCTTGTAGGTGGTATTCGCCCACACAATTACTGCTTACCTGTCTTGAAGCGCAACATTCACCAGCAAGCGCTGCGCGACGTAGTGGCAAAAGGTTCAGATAAGTTCTTCTTAGGCACCGACTCGGCACCGCATGAACAAGCGAACAAAGAGACCGCCTGTGGCTGTGCAGGTTGTTACAGCGCTTGGGCAGCGATTGAACTGTACACTCAGGTGTTCGATGAGCTGGGTGCTCTGGATAAACTTGAGGGATTTGCTAGCCTGCACGGACCGAAGTTTTACGATCTACCAGAGAACACGGGTACCATTACACTGGTGAGAGAGTCATGGACACTGCCAGAGAGCATCACCCTACCGAATGGCAGACCTATTATTCCATTCATGGCGGGTAGTGACGTTCAATGGAAACTGAAACGCTAGAACATGCTTGCAAAGCGAGGCGGTATCAGTAAGATTCACGCCTCAAGTTTAGCGCCAGTAGCTCACCGGAGCGCCGGCCGGCTGGATAAAGCAGCAACCCAATCCTGTTGGTCGGGGGTTCGACAAATTAAAGTAAACGTTTAGCGCCTATAGCTCAGCTGGATAGAGTAGCAGGTTCCGATCCTGTTGGTCGGGGGTTCGA
>DAIRSP010000133.1:0-7278 GCA_036804365.1 Neptunomonas sp.
GAAATTGCGGGCGGATGGGGTGCTCGCATAGCACAGTCTGAGAGGGAACCTGAGCAGGACACGATCGTCTTTGTAGGTGATGGCTCCTATTTGTTGATGAATTCAGACATCTACAGCTCAGTTATTACCGAGAAAAAGCTAATCCTGCTGGTGTTGGATAATGGAGGATTTGCCGTTATCAACAAGCTCCAGACTGGTAAAGGTAATGTGAGTTACAACAACCTATTTATTGATACGCCAACCGCGACGGTGCAAAAGGGCGTTGATTTTGTGCAGCATGCTCAGAGCTTAGGGGCTCAAGCAGAACGAGTGTTAGACGCACAGGCGATGCAAGAAGCATTTAACCGAGCTAAAGCATCCAAAGAGACCTATGTCATTGTGATGGATGTCGACGCCTATCAGGGGTGGACGGATGAGGGACATGCATGGTGGGAAGTTGGAACGCCAGCAGTCTCTGAACGACAAAGTATTTTAGATGCGCATGCTGAAACTGAATCCGGCAGGTCACGTCAAAGGAAGGGTGTTTAATGCTATCCAAAATTGCCTCCAGCAATAAACCGTTTCTCGTAATCGGTCGTGCGGGTATGGACCTTTACCCAGATCCAGCGGGTACAAAAACCGAAGCTGCAACGCAATTCGTCGCAGCATTGGGTGGTTCTAGTGCCAATATTGCTGTTGCTTTACGCAGGTTCAATGAGCCTGTTGCCCTAGTTACGAATGTTTCGGACGATGCTGTTGGGCGGTTTGTAGTTAATCAGCTAGAAAACTATGGAGTAGACAGTTCGCTGGTGCGGTCTGTTGCCGGAGAGTGTCGAACAAGTTTGGCTATAGCTGAGAGTCGCGTTGAGGATCATCAGTCTGTTATATATCGAAATAACGCTGCTGATTTCACGCTGGCGCTTTCGGATATATCTGATATCGATTTTTCATCTTACCGTGCTCTTATTATTACCGGAACGGCTCTTACCCTTGAGCCATCTAGAACTGCTTCCTTGTCTGCATTGAGATTGGCAAAAGATGCAGATATCCCCTGCATTTTGGATCTAGATTATCGTCCATATTCATGGGAATCAGAGAGCGCTGCGCAGGCGGTGTACCAACAGGCATTAACCTATCTTGATGCGGTGATTGGCAACGACGATGAGTTTGGGCACATGGCGGGTGGCTATGATGAAGGTGAATCTTATGCCAAGCGACTCGCAAGGTCAGGTAAGTGGATAGTTTATAAGCGAGGCGAGCTAGGTTCGCGCACCTTTACCCCAGTTGGTTCATCCATCGATACAGGCATCTTTAAGGTTAATCCTCTCAAACCGACCGGCGCTGGAGATTCGTTTTTGGGTGGACTACTTGCCAGTTTAAGCAGGGGGTCTTCGCTCTCGGATGCACTCATTGACGGCAGTGCATGTGCTGCGATGGTTGTTACACGTGTCGGCTGTGCGCCTGCTATGCCAGATCTTGAAGAACTTACTCAATTTAAACAGGCGGCTGCTTGCCCGCTTCAATCACAAGGAGTTTAGCTATGCACATAGCCCCCTTTGAAAACCATAATCAACCGATTGTCGATGTTAACGACGAACGTGTACCACTTAACTATTTTAATATTGTAAAACTGAAGTTAGGTGAGGCCTTTAACTACAGTGTGCCTGGTTACGAGACCTGTATCGTACCAGCTACTGGACGAGTCACGGTTAGTGTTAGTGGTCAGCAGATTGCTACAGTTGGATTGCGTAGTGAAGATGTTTGGGATGCAGAGCCTGAAGGCGTCTATGTACCAACCGGACAGCAGTGTAGTTTTGTTTGTGAATCTGAAAGTGCTGAGGTATTTATTGCAGGGGCGCCTTTTGATGAAGTACTCCAGCCCTTTGCAGTCTTTGCCGATGAGATTGACATGATTCAGTACGGCTCGGATGACACTAAGACTCATCGTAAAATCAAACATATCCTGGGCCAAAAACAGGCTGATAAAGTTGGCAGATTGTTAGTTTCTGAACTCTTTACTGTTGGTACGGGAGGTTGGTCTGGTTTCCCAGCACATAAGCACGGCACTGATCGTGAAGGGCAGGAGACTAAGCACGACGAGACCTATAACTTTCGCTTTAAGCCACATACCGGCTCGGCGCTGCAGCTCCTCCAGAAGAGTGAAGACCAGCCGGGCGAGGCCTTTCATGTTGTTGATGGCTCCACTTTTGTTATAGATGATGGTTACCACCCTTGTGTAGTGATGCCGGGTTACCAGATGTACTACTTCACAATTCTAGGCGGTGCTCAGCAACGCGGTTTGGCACCCTATTTTCAGCCCATTCACGCGGATCAGTTAGATACGATTCCCGGTATGAAATCGATGTGGTCTAAGTTCAAATGATCACCTCCTTAGAATCTGTTCTCCAGCACGCCCTACACAACAAAACTGCAGTAGCCGGTTTTGTTGGGTTGGGTTGGGAGGACATGCGGGCATACGTTAAGGCAGCTGAGCTTGAAAATAAGCCAGTCATTATTCAGGCCGGACCGGGTTGTAGGGCACATACCCCTATTGAGGTATTGGCTCCTATGATGTGTCATCTGGCTGATAGCGTAAATGTTCCTGTTGTTGTTCACCTCGATCACTCTAAGTCGATTGATGAGTGCTCTCGTGCCATTGATATGGGCTTCTCTAGTGTGATGTTTGATGGCTCTGACTTGCCGATAGAGGAAAACATTAGACTGACTCAAAGCGTAGTTGAGTTAGCTAAAGCTCGGGGTGTGAGTGTAGAGGGTGAGGTTGGTTATGTCGGATATGCAAAAGGTGAGGCGTCTCAGGGCTCGCTGCCTGATGAGGTAGGTTTGTTTGCTGAGTCGACAGGCGTTGATGCAGTCGCTATTTCAATTGGTAATGTCCATTTGCAGACCGAGAAAGAGGCTGTTATCAATTTTGATCTGCTGGCAGAAATAGAGACTAAGTGTTCTCTTCCTCTGGTGTTGCACGGTGGATCAGGAATTAGTCTGGAGGTTAGACAGCAATTAGCTCAGCACTCCAATGTTTGTAAATTTAATATCGGAACAGAGTTGCGACAGGCATTTGGCAATCATCTGCGAGATGTTTTAAAAGCAAACCCTAGCCAATTTGACCGTATAGCGTTGCTCTCTGATGTTGAAAGCTTGTTGATATCAGATGTGAGAAAACTTTTGCGAGATATAAGTAGCCCTACCTAACGCCGTGCCACTATTCGATTCTATCCTGCCCTTGAACAAACACTAGTGATATATCCATGCCAGCAAAAATTAACATTGAACCAAACAGAATGAGTGTGTAACGAATGGCTGGCTGATCGCTACATAAATGCTGTAATAACGCAGCTGAAACAGTCTGCTACTCCTTTTTGTTTACGGAGATGATACGAGTACAAGGAAAATTTTAAAATGTAATATATGTTCCAAAATTCAATCTGCATCAAATGCATAATTTGAGTTGAAAAGTGAGAAAGTTTTTTGATGTAAATGCATCAATCATCCTCTAATCTACTTCGTAAATCCCTTCTGTTATGCGGGTTATGGTCTAATCAACCTGAAGTAGAGTTATATTGAAAAATGCGAAAAAAATTTTAAAAAAATATAGAATGATCGTTCTAAAAGTGTTGATCGATAGAAAAATGATTGCTAAAGTCGATACAAGTGATCAGGCAGTTTTAACTTAAAGAAACCTGCAGCAATTGGTGTTCATTACAGGTTTGGATCAGTTGAATCCGATACTGTAATAAGTACGTAACAGGTTTTAAGGTAATTTCTGGTTTTGCGCAGCGTTAAGTACGTCATAAATCTGACGCGGTTGACTGGGTCAAGGCGGTTGAAGCCATAAAGGCTGTTGCGAGTTAGTGAATATCTAATTTGGCGAATAATGCTTTTTATAAATTCTTTGCAAATGAACATGCAACAGGAGCTCATGTTTTTTCAGATTACAGTGGCATTATTTAGCTAGCCCAGATGTAGAAACTGCTGTTTCAACTGAATTTATAGCATCTCAGCTTTATGAGTGTAGAGGTGCTTGAATAAGGAAACCCCTAGCTAGGGATTCTGGCAAAACAAAAATAAAGTGGTGTGCCAGACACCAAAAGGAGACAAAATAATGAAAAAGTCTATTCTTGCTGCAAGCCTAACAGCCGCGGTACTTGCTCAGGCACCCGCTGCATATGCATTGACTATTGGTTATGCAACACACCACTTCGATGATAAGTTTTCAACGGTGCTGCGTAACGGTTCTCAGGCTTACGCTGAGTCGTTGGGTCATGAGATGATTCAAGTTGATGCTCAGCTAGATGTGGGTAAGCAACTAGACCAGGTTCGCAACTTCATCGCAAACGGTGTTGATGCTCTGATCATCCAGGCTGTAGATTCGTCTGCTACGGCTCCGATGTCGCGTGCGGCTGCGGAAGCGGGTATTCCAACTGTCTTTGTAAACCGTAAACCAACTCCACTTGAGTCTATGGCTGAAGGTCAGGCATACGTTGCATCAAACGAAGTCGAGTCCGGTACTTACCAGACTTACCAGATGTGTCTGCAGCTGCGTGCTGAAGGCAAGAGCGGTGGTGCGAACGGTTACCTGCTTGTAGGTGATTTAGCATCGGAAGCAGCGGTTCAGCGTACGATTGATGCTGAGCAGGTTGTCCAGCTCGACATGTGTAACTTTATGAACATCATCGGTAAAGAGACTGCGATGTGGCAGCGTAACGAAGCGCAGGATTTGATGACTAACTGGTTGTCGACCGGCGAAGACTTCGACTTTGTTATCGCAAACAACGATGAGATGGCTCTGGGTGCAATTCAGGCCATGAAGGCTGCCGGTATCTCTATGGATGACGTAGTCGTTGGTGGCGTAGATGCAACTGATGACGCTGTCGCTGCGATGCGCGGTGGTGATCTGGACGTAACCGTATTCCAGAATGCTAAAGCTCAGGGTGAAGGCGCTATCGATGCTGTCCTGAAACTGATTAACGGTGAGAACGTACCGCGTGAAGTGTACGTTCCTTTCGAACTGATCACTCCTGAAATTCTTGCAACTCACTCTGAGTTCAACTAAGCGAACGATCCATTAGGGCCCCTACGGGGGCCCTATCTGCTTGTTGTTTTGATTTTCCGTTTTATTTGATTTCCCCGGAGCATATATTATGTCTAGTTCTGTACAGGGCTTGGGCGGCTTGAAGTACGACCCCAAAAAGCGTCACCGTCCGCCTGAGTTGAACGTTTTTCTTGCACTGGTAGCGATTGTTGCGCTCTTCGAGATTCTAGGTCGATTTGTCGTTGGCGATAGTTTTTTGTTCAACACACGGGACAAAGTCGACACGCTATTTAACGAGCAGCGACTAAAAATTATTATTTTGCAGGTGTCGATAATCGGCATCATCGCTTTGGGGGTAACGCAAGTCATTATCTCCGGCGGTATCGACCTGAGCTCGGGTTCGATAGTGGGCGGGGTTGCGATGATTACAACTGCCTTTGCGCAGAGTGCGCTTAACGAATATGGTATGGAGAACGTTAAGCCAATTCTTGGTGCCGAGTGGCTTGATCTACCAATCATTATTCCTTTGGCTGTAGGGCTTAGTGTCGGTTTGCTAGCCGGTGTGATTAACGGCGCATTGATCGCTAAATTTAATATTCCCCCCTTTATTGTCACTCTCGGCATGATGCTTTTCATGCGCGGTGTAGCGACCTTCGTCACCAAGGGGCGTCCGATCTCGTTTCTACAGGAAGAGTACACTGCGATTGGCGCAGGGATGAACCCGGTGTTTATCTTCTTGGGCATCGCCCTAATCATGCACTTTTTGCTGAAGTACACGCGTTATGGCAAACACACTTACGCTATCGGCTCAAACGAGCAGGCCGCTCGTATGTCTGGTATTAACGTTGATCGCCTCAAAATTCTAATCTATGCAATTGCCGGCATGCTGTCTGCAGTCGCGGCGATTGTTATGAGCTCCAAAGCCCTGACCGGTCAAGCTGGTATGGGGATCATGTACGAGTTGGATGCGATTGCGATGGCCGTTATTGGGGGTACATCCCTAGCAGGTGGTCGAGGATCAATTCTTGGCACGTGTATCGGTGCATTGATATTCGGCTGTATTATTTCTGGCTTCACTTTCTTGCGCCTCGATGCTTTTTACCAAGAGATGGCAAAAGGTGTGATTATCGTTGCGGCCGTTATTCTTGATCAGTGGCGTGCACAGAAACAAGCTGCGAAGTCTTAGGAGGCAACATGAGTGAGATAGTTTTAAAAACCGAGGGTCTGACTAAGCACTACGGTGGCGTTCATGCACTAGAAGGCGCTGACTTTGAGATCCGTAAAGGTGAGCATGTCGCGATTATGGGTGACAACGGTGCGGGTAAATCGACCTTCGTTCGCCAGATCACTGCGGTAGAGCAGCGAACTTCTGGAAGTGTCTGGTTTGACGGGCGTGAAGTTGATTTCTCTGGTCCCTTAGAGGCTCGTGAAGCCGGCATTGAAACGGTTTTCCAAAACCTAGCGTTGGCAGACTCGCTTAACGTTCCCGATAACCTCTTCCTTGGGCGTGAGATTTATAAACTCAAGTTGGGACCATTCTCCATTCTAGATTACAAAGCGATGCGGGATGCAACGATGGCTTCGTTGGAGAAGACAGGCGTTAAAATCCCCAACATCAACAACGCAATTAGCAATATGTCAGGTGGTCAGCGTCAGTGTGTTGCGATTGCTCGAACTGCAACTTTCCACTCTAAGCTTACGATTATGGATGAGCCAACGGCTGCATTAGGTGTTCAGGAAACTGCTCAGGTAGAGAATATTGTTCGAACCCTTAAAGAGGCGGGCGAACCCTTGATTCTTATCAGTCACAACATGCGTCAGGTATTTGATCTGGTTGACCGTATTGTGGTCTTCCGCCGTGGTCGTATTGTTGCGAATCTTCGCAAAGAGGAGACCTCTGGTGAAGATGTGGTAGCTTATATCACTGGCGCTAAAACTCAGCCAGAATATGAGCTCGAAGCTTAAGTAACAACCCTTTAGGCTCTCGCGTCCTGCCTTCCAGAGGCGCGTGAGCTTATATTCAACTATTTACCCACAATCTAGAAATGAGTAAACGCTTAAACGTTGGTAATAAAGCTTGAATTAATTTGGAACATATATTCCAATTGCTGACAACAATGAAAATTTGGTTTCTTTGAGACCGTTTCAATGTGAACTTATTTGGCAATAACTAATAAAAGAGCTGAGGCTCGAGGAAAAAAAAATGACAGTTCGTATTGGTATTCTTGGTGCGGGACGTATTGGTAAAG
>DAIRSP010000134.1:0-7242 GCA_036804365.1 Neptunomonas sp.
CAACAGATCGCGGATAGCCTCTCAGTATTCTTAGATTCTTTAAAACCTAGATAAAAATACTAGCCCACTGTAAATGCCAATAAGCGACTGATATGGCACAAAGGACGATTTGACTCGGCTTTCCAATGATTAAACGCCGCCTGAACTTTTTCGAGGTCTTTCTTGCTTGTCGGCCGTTTATCAATGACTCCTTGTGCTTTTAATGCAGCGACTACATCGTCGGTTAATACGAATGTGTCTTTTCCCAACATACGTAAAAAATAGGCACCCGAGTTTCCACCGAGTTGTGCGCCTTGCTTTTTAAGTGCTGCCCACAGCCCAATAATATTCTCTTCCGGCCAATCAGCTAACCAACGAGCAAAGCTACCCTGTTTTTCAGCAATCTCGGTTACCATCATCGCATTAACACGCGTTGCTTTGATTTTTCCCCAATGACGGATGATTTTTTCATTCTGCATCAGTTTTTCTAGTTGCTCGTCACTCATCATGACAACTTTATTAGGGTTGAACCCAAAAAATGCCTCTTCAAACCCCGCCCATTTAGCATCGACAACTGAGTGCTTTAAGCCAGAACGAAAAACTCGCCGAGTAAGCACAGAAAAAATATCCGAATCATCTAAATGTGCTATCTGCTCATTACTCAAATAACTAGGCAGTAAACTTTC
Source organism: Neptunomonas sp. (assembly GCA_036804365.1). Lineage (GTDB taxonomy): Bacteria > Pseudomonadota > Gammaproteobacteria > Pseudomonadales > Balneatricaceae > Neptunomonas. The sequence continues at coordinate 666 of DAIRSP010000134.1, forward strand.
CAAATCGTTACCCTTTTGCGCTAGAGCGTGCTCATACAACCATTCAAACGTTTTCACTCCGCCTCCTCTTTGAATTCCAATGACACAGAGTTTACACAGTAACGCAGCCCGGTCGGCTGAGGGCCATCAGTAAACACATGTCCTAGATGACTACCACAGGCAGCACAGGTGATTTCAGTGCGTACCATGCCATGGCTAGTATCAACGGTTTCGATAATGACATCATCAGCGATCGGCTCGAAAAAGCTAGGCCAACCACAGCCAGAGTCATATTTTTGCGCCGACGTAAAAAGCGGTGAGTCGCAGCAAAAGCAGGTGTAAAGACCAGTTGAATCATTGTAATAATATTTACCACTGAATGGAGATTCCGTCCCTTTCATTCGACAAACACGATAGGCCTCTGCATCTAACTCTTGGGCCCATTCCTCATCTGTTTTCACAACTTTTTTAAGCTCAGTCATTTCTCTTCTCTCGCTGTAAAAACCGAGTAAAACCAACTGTTCTACTCGTATTAACCTGTTCTTTTTGGCTATAAAAGAGCGTATGATTAACGACCTTTTATTTTTAACACCCCTGCAAAATCAACATCTATGGATACTTGTAGGGTACGGGACCGTTAACATGCCAGTTATCAGAAAATCTAACAAGCTGATCAACGTCTGCTACGACATCCGAGGACCAGTCCTTCAGGAAGCTAAGCGACTAGAGGAAGAAGGACATAGAATCCTTAAACTCAACATCGGCAATCCTGCACCGTGGGGCTTTGAAGCACCCGAAGAGATTGTCCAAGATGTGATTCGCAATTTACCAGCCTCACAAGGCTATTGCGACTCTAAAGGCTTGTTTTCGGCCCGTAAAGCCATCATGCAAGAGTGCCAAAAGAAAAGAATCCCTAACGTCACCGTCGAAGATATTTATATCGGCAATGGCGTATCCGAACTGATCGTTATGGCCATGCAAGGTTTACTTAACGATACGGATGAGATGCTGATCCCTGCACCAGATTACCCACTATGGACGGCTGCTGTTAGCTTAGCGGGCGGCAACCCTGTTCATTATATCTGTGATGAACAGGCCGGCTGGGTTCCGGATATCGAGGATATGCGCAGCAAGATTACGGATAACACTCGTGGCATTGTGGTTATCAACCCGAATAACCCAACGGGTGCTGTATACCCTAAAGAGGTGCTAGAGCAGATTATGCAGCTAGCACGCGAGCACAGCCTGATCGTTTTTGCAGATGAAATCTATGACAAGATCATTTATGACGAAGCGCAACACGTTTCCCTCGCCTCGCTGGCAGACGATGTACTTTGCTTGACGTTTAATGGCTTATCAAAAACCTATCGCGCGGCAGGTTTCCGTTCAGGTTGGGTTGTTGTGAGTGGGCCAAAGCATAACGCGCGCGATTACATTGAAGGGCTAAACATGCTGAGCAATATGCGTTTATGTGCCAATGTCCCTGCACAGCATGCAATTCAAACAGCACTCGGTGGCTACCAGAGTATTAATGAATTGATCGTGCCTGAAGGCCGCCTGTACGAGCAGCGCACGCTCGCATGGAAAATGCTCAATGACATTCCAGGCGTATCCTGCGTTAAACCAGAGGGGGCTTTATATTTATTCCCTAAACTGGATCCCGCTGTTTACCCGATCAAAAATGATGAAAAAATGGCTCTCGATCTTCTGCAGCAACAGAAAGTACTTATTGTTCAGGGTAGCGGTTTCAATATGCCAGATACCCAGCATTTCCGGATAGTTTTCCTACCGCGTATCGATGAACTTGAAGATGCCATTAACCGTCTGGCTACCTTCTTAAAATCTTATAAACAGTAAGCCATTCGACACTTATCCATAAAAGAGCGGCAATTAAGCCGCTCTTTTTATTGTTCGGTTGTAATAGCAATTAACTCAAGCTAAGGTTTGTAAGAAACCTGTCATCTTATCGACATAATATGGCATCGACCGAATGAAAAATTGGATCTAACAATGTTTATCAAAATCAAAAAAAATTGTGGCATTTACATGGAACACAACGGTTTGGAGAAACAGCATTTAGTGCCTGTTACTTCAAACTTTCTTTTGAACTTAAATCAAGTTGCTGAAATTTCTTTCTATACCATCAAAGAGAAAAAAACACGTTACGATCTAGAAGAGCACGAATTTGATCTTCAACCATACACACGCGTTATTCATCTCCAGATGAGCTATACCTACGCGAACAAGAAAGAGAGCATCAATGGCAACAAAGGGCAGTTAATAGAGCGCTGCTACTACAAACTTTACTTTGTACCGGAAGAAGATGGTCAGTATCTTGATCTAAGAGAAAAAATCGAGCAACACGTTTTAAATTTGTAATACCTCGGCAAATAAAAAAACGACCTCAAAGCGTCGTTTTTTTATTTGCGTAATTCCAAACCTGCTCTACTCTGATTATTAGTACCATTCGCTTTTTAGCCGAGCAGGAGAAAATATGGATATTCAGGATCTGCTGAAACAGACCAGCAAATTACCTAACGTTCCAGAAGTTGTTAGAGAGTTAATTCAAGCACTGAATAACCCTAATACAAATTACAACACCATTGCTAAGAAAGTCAGCCAAGACCAAACGCTCTCTCTTAAAATCTTACGTCTCGTTAACTCTGCACACTTTGGCTTATCCAGAAAAGTTTCATCCATTGATGAAGCGACAGTCATGCTTGGTATGGAAAAGCTTAAAACATTAGTGATTGCGTCAGGCTTTTCTAATTCCGTAAAAGAGGTCGAAGGCTTAGATATTAAAAAGTTTTGGATTGAATCTTTTAGAGTCGCAGCGTTAGCGCGATGGTTTGCAGGACGCTCAGATAAAGTCGAGCCCGACATTGCATTTACGGCGGGGATTATTCATAACATAGGCCGTTTATTGCTCCACCTAGCCGAACCTAACCGTGCAAAAGCCATTCAAACGCTCATTACTGAGTCTAAGGTGAGCCGAACCAAGGCTGAGCTTGAACGCTTAGGATTTACCTCCCAAGATGCCGGACAAGCATTACTCGATTTATGGCGCTTCCCGCCCGAACTTGGATTGGCGGTTAAACACTTTAAAAAGCCGCTGGCTGCACCTGAGCCGCAACCCTTAAGCGCTGTGCTAAACCTAGCCTGCTATATGAACGCCTGTATTCGAGATAAGCGAAACGAAGAGGCTGTAAAAGAATCATACCCTACAGAAATCGCCATGCTTGGAGGTATCGACATCAACACCATCAATGAATTAGGCGAAGCACTAGCTCTTGAGTCTGGCTTAGATGGCTTAGCGGCCTAACAAGCGAGTAAAATAGTCTTTATGAAGAGATGTCAGCTGACATCTCTTTTATAGATCAGCCCTTTTACACCACGATAAACCTCTTTATTTGGAAAGTCCTCTTGCGGCGGGAGCACACTTTGATATTCAAATTCTGCGCACTCCTCTTGCATAAGATTTTTTACAAACGACTCATCCATGGTGGGATCATTATGACAAGCAAGCACCCAAGCATTTGGGCTTGCCAATTCCGCTAAACGCCTTAATACCTTCCGGTAGTCCTTTTCAGCGATAAAGCTCCCAGGCTGAAAGCTCGGAGGATCGATAATAATCAACTCATAAGGTCCAGGTTTACGGATTCTCGACCAGGACTTCAACATATCATAAGGCAGGTACTTTACCTCAGCATCAGACTGTTGGTTGAGATGATGATTAGTTCGACCGATACTTAACGCTCGTTTACTCATATCAACATTAACGACCTGACGCGCCTGACCAGCTATCGCTGCAACAGAAAATGCACAGGTAAAAGAGAATAAGTTTAAAACGTTTTTACCTTCAGCATTCTGTTTAACCCACTCCCGTCCGTTTCGCATATCCAAAAACAAACCATTATTCTGAAACTGTGCAGGACTAATTTCATATTTAAGGCCGAGCTCAGTCGCTATCATCCTCTCGGGCACTTGGCCAAACATAACCCGATGCTCGGTTTCACGCCCCCGCCCTCTCGATTGAATAACCAACGCCTGTACTTGAGGCTGCTGACGAAAGAAGTCGATTAAAGAAACTTCTATTTCATCGGCAATATCATCATATAATCGAATAATGACTAACGGTGAAAACCAATCGATTGCAATCGCCTCATACCCGGGAAAACACCCACCCCGACCGTGGAATAAACGTCGAGCTTCTTGGCCTGCTAACCATAGTTGTTTTTCTATCCACTGATAAATATCTGTCACTGTGCCCCCTTATGTTGGCGCAAATTATAGAGATAACGCCACACATCAACCAGAATAATTCCTAAATTGCCGATAACACTTGAAACTTTATTAACTAGCCTATATCTAAAGAGAAACCCAACATCATAGGAATAACTAAAAAAATGCGTATTGTTCTGTTTCTTCTGACCAACCTTGCCGTAGTTTTGGTGGCCAGCGTTACCCTAAACCTTTTAGGCGTGGGTAATTACCTAACAGGCACTGGCTTAAATTTAACTTCTTTACTGATTTTCTGTGCTGTATTTGGCTTCGTCGGTGCTTTTATCTCGTTGTTCTTGTCTAAATTTATGGCAAAACAATCCACCGGAACACGGATCATTGACCAACCACGTAATTCACAAGAGAAATGGTTAGTGGATACCGTTGCCGAACTTGCAGACAAAGCAGGCATTGGTATGCCTGAGGTTGGGATTTTCGATTCACCACAATCTAACGCCTTTGCAACCGGCTGGAATAAAAACAAAGCTCTGGTTGCGGTCAGCACTGGGCTACTAGAACGGTTTAGACCTGAAGAAGCTCGCGCAGTAATGGCACATGAAATTGGCCACGTAGCGAATGGCGACATGGTGACACTTACCCTCATTCAAGGCGTAGTGAACACCTTTGTTATGTTCTTTGCTCGTATTGTCGGATACTTTGTCGACTCACTTCTACGTAAAGATAACGAGGGTGGTGTAGGTATAGGATTCTATATTGCTACCTTTGTAGCTGAGATCATCTTTGGTATCGCAGCTTCGATTATTGTCGCTTGGTTCTCACGTCGACGCGAATATCGAGCTGATGAAGCGGGCGCTAAGTTTGCAAGTACTGCGGGTATGATTGGTGCATTACAGCGCCTGAAAGCTGAAGCAGGTATGCCTGAGCAGATGCCTGACCAATTGACTGCCTTTGCTATTAGCAGCCATGGGAAACGTAGCTTCACCGAATTATTAGCTAGCCACCCTGACTTGGATGATCGTATCGCAGCCTTACAGAACCGCGGCTAAAATCCCCTTCTAACAAAAAACCACCTGCATCTCAGGTGGTTTTTTTTGCCTATCGAAACACTGAAAATTAATATCACGTCTCATCTAGCAAACAAAATGACAGAAAAGTGCTAAAAAGCGAAATAACAGCAAGAAATATGAATGTTGGAAAACAGAGTACTAACAAACCACTGAAGACCCATAACCGACGAACCAATATCATTTTTTTACGATACGCCGGCGTAAACTGTCGCCGGTAAAAATGCGTTTCATCTGGGATCTGACTATGCATCCATTGGGGTGCATAGGTTAGCCATAACATTCTAAATAGTAAGTCCATATTGCCACCTCTCATTTCAGCGTAGGTGGCAATCGGCTTCTTTGCAAATATCTAACTTTGCTTTACCGGATCCCGCATGGTGACAAACTCTTCTGCTGCCGTTGGGTGTATGCCTATCGTTGAATCGAAAATAGCTTTAGTGGCACCTGCTTTAAGTGCAACCGCGATCCCTTGGATAATTTCACCCGCATCAGGCCCTACCATATGCACGCCTAGGACTTTATCCGTCACTTTGTCGACTAACATTTTCATGAGAGTACGCTCGGTATTACCTGAGATTGTATTCTTCATCGCTCTAAATTCACTGCGGAAAAGCTCGTAATGAATACCTTTTGCCTGAACTTGCTCTTCTGTTAAACCCACCGTGCCTATGTTCGGTTGACAGAAAACAGCTGTGGGTATGTACTCATAGTCAACGTTAGCACTACCCTGTTGATAGAGATGGCGCACCAGAGCCATCCCTTCTGCAAGCGCTACGGGCGTCAGTTGAACCCTATCAATAACATCGCCGATAGCGTAAATAGAATCGACTGAGGTTTGAAAGGTATCATTAACAACAATTGCGCCACTCGCTTTCTGCTTCACATTAAGCGCCTCTAGCCCTAAATCAGCTACATTGGGCACTCGACCCGTGGCGTAAAGCACACAATCGGTTTCAAGCTCAGAGCCATCTTTTAAACTCAATAACAAACTACCGTCTGCTTGCTTATGAATCGCCTCGACATTGTTGTTAAAAACCAAATTGACATCTTTCTTTACCATCTCTTGAGCGACAAACTTACGAATATCTTTATCGAAGCCTTTTAGAAACAGATCACCGCGATATATCTGAGTGGTATCTACACCCAACCCCGCAAAGATTCCTGCAAACTCAACAGCAATATAACCACCCCCAACAACGACGGCACGCTTAGGAAACGACTCTAAATAAAACACCTCATTCGAGGATATCGCATGCTCTTTACCGGGAATATCTGGCATGTAAGTCCAA
>DAIRSP010000135.1:0-7221 GCA_036804365.1 Neptunomonas sp.
GTTTAACGACCATCTGTATGTGATTAATGCAATGCTTAGCTGATCTATCTACCCCATTGGGGTCGTCACTCATTGAGCCGCGAAGCCAGAATCCATCAATCAGTGCCGCGGTTGTTTGAGCTGCATACTCGACATGCTCAGCCGGAATAATTTGGCGAAAGGAGGCTTTCAGATTGGAAAGTAAGCGATGCTGATTAACGCGCTGCAAACGAGCAAGTTGCGGGTCATGCATCGCTTGCGACCAAAATGCCAACCAAGTTTTTGCGCCTTTCTCTGAAACTTGAATTTGAGAAAAATTAGCAGCCACAATTTTTTCTAATCGAGCCATCGCATTGGATGGATCAATCTGGCTTAACTCGCTCATCAACTCATCTTTAAGTGATTGCAAAAGGAATCGAACGGTTGCTTCTAGAAGACCCTGCTTACCGCCAAAGTAGTGATTGATGATCCCCGTGGATACACCGGCGATTTTGCTAATCGTGCTAATCGTCGTGCCTTGAAGGCCATGCGTTTCAACTGACGTTAATGTGGCCTCAATGAGCTGTGATTGTCTGATAGGTTTCATCCCTACTTTAGGCATGGGGTAGTCCTTAAATATGTTTTATTTTTAATTGAACGATCAATTAATAAAAACCATGATACCGAAAATTGCGCTGTTTATAAAGGGAAGATGGGTAGGCAAAGGGTGTTGCTTATTTTTTATTGCCATAAAAACAATAAGTTAAGCATCATAATTAATGCGGAATTTATAAGATCAAAGTGTAGGTTTCGAGACGATTTAAAGAAATAAATCAGTATTAGCTTGCAATAAAATTGTCTTAAAGAAGACGAGACAAGACAGTTGCAGCAAAACAAGGGATAATGCGTCGCATTAATTTCTTATCAATGCCAATACGCGAAGGCCCCCATTAAAACGAGGGTTTATAGCACGTTATTGCCGTTAACCAATGCCGGATACTATTTAATGGAAATCAAAGTTAATTTTCTCGACAACCTTAGATTAGAAGCTAAGTTTGACGATTTTACCGTGATTGCAGACCAGCCTATTCGTTATAAAGGTGATGGCTCAGCTCCCGGCCCCTTTGATTACTTCCTAGCATCCTCTGCGTTATGTGCTGCATATTTCGTTAAGGTTTATTGCTTAGCGCGGGATATTCCGACCGATAATATACGCCTCTCCCAAAACAATATTGTCGACCCAGAAAATCGCTACAATCAGATTTTTCAAATTCAGGTAGAGCTGCCAGAGAACATTTCGGACAAAGATCGTCAGGGAATCATGCGCTCGATTGAACGGTGCACAGTGAAAAAAGTCGTGCAAGCAGGTCCTGAGTTTAAAATAGAAACGGTTGAAAATCTTGATGAAGATGCACAAGCGATGCTGATGGTTAAGCTCGACGATGCATCCAAGACCTACATCGTAGGCAAAGATCTACCACTCGAACAAACCATCGCCAATATGACAACCTTATTGGCTGATTTAGGCATGAAAATAGAGGTGGCTTCATGGCGCAATATAGTACCTAACGTCTGGTCTTTGCATATCCGCGATGCGGCTTCACCTATGTGCTTTACCAATGGTAAAGGCGCATCTAAAGAGAGTGCATTGTGTTCTGCATTGGGTGAGTTTATTGAGCGATTAAATTGTAATTTCTTTTACAACGATCAGTATTTTGGGCAGGAAATCGCCAACAGTGAGTTTGTGCATTACCCCAACGAACGCTGGTTTAAGCCTGGCCCTAATGACCAATTACCGGCTGAAATCTTGGATGAATACTGTCTAGATATATATAACCCCGATGGTGAACTATCCAGTTCGAACTTGATAGATACCAACTCTGGTTTGATTGAGCGGGGTATCTGCTCAATTCCATATACCCGCCATTCGGATGGTAAGACGGTTTATTTCCCTTCTAACCTCATTGAAAACCTGTTTTTAAGCAACGGCATGAGCGCAGGGAACAATTTATATGAAGCACAGGTACAGTGTTTATCTGAAATTTTTGAGCGCGCTGTTAAAAAGCAGATTATCGCTGATGAAATTGCCCTGCCTGATGTGCCTCAGTCCGTATTAGCTAAATATCCTAGTATTGTCGCGGGCATTAAGGGACTTGAAGAACAGGGTTTTCCTGTATTGGTTAAGGATGCTTCATTAGGAGGCCAGTTTCCGGTGATGTGTGTCACCTTAATGAATCCTAAAACGGGCGGTGTATTTGCCTCTTTTGGTGCGCATCCTAGTTTCGAAGTGGCACTAGAGCGCAGTTTGACTGAGCTATTACAAGGGCGCAGTTTTGAAGGGCTGAATGATGTGCCTCGCCCAACATTTAATGGTTTGGCGGTCAGTGAAAATGAAAACTTCGTTGAGCATTTTATCGACTCAACGGGCGTTATCTCATGGCGTTTCTTCAGTGCTAAACAGGATTATGCGTTTTGCGAGTGGGATTTTTCTGGTTCTAATCAGGAAGAATGCGAACGTCTCTATGGCATACTAGAGGCATTAGGCAAAGAGTCCTATATGGCGGTATTTGACGACCTAGGTGCGGCTGCCTGTCGAATATTAGTGCCAGACTATTCCGAAGTTTATCCTGTTGAGGATCTGATTTGGGATAACACGAACAAGGCACTCAATTATCGCGAGGATATTCTAAATATCCATCGTTTAGATGATGATGCTTTGTCGGATCTGTTAGAACGACTCGAAGAGAGCCAGTTAGATAACTATACGGATATCCGAACCCTGATTGGTATTGAATTTGATGAGAATACCGTTTGGGGGCAGCTGACTATTTTAGAACTGAAAATTCTAGGTTATCTAGCATTAGGTGCACTAGAGGAAGCGATTGAGTTGGTGGAACAGTTCTTACAGTACAACAATAATACGGTGGAGCGTGGGCTGTTTTATCAGGCCGTAAATGCGGTACTTGAAGTCGCGTTAGATGATGAAATGGAACTGGATGACTTTATTCATAATTTCCAACGCATGTTCGGTGTTGAAACGATGGATAACGTCATGGGTACAGTAAAAGGTGAGATTCGTTTCTATGGTCTAACTGAAACCAGTATGGCGCTTGAAGGGTTAGATCGACATCTGAAGCTGATTGATAGTTACAAAAAGTTGCATCATGCGCGCGCTAAAGCGGCGGGAATAATTTAACCAACGTAACCTTGTGATGCTAAAGCCAAGTTGATGTGCCCTTGGCTTTAGCGCTTATCCATAGACATCATAAAAAAAGTAAACCGTGGTAGCGATGCTCGCTGCAATGACGAAGGCACGTACACCTTGCTGAGGTAAGCGTCTTGAAAGGTGTGCCGCGAAATAGCCACCGGTTAGCGTGCCTAAAAGAACTAATGTGCCGGCGTACCATGCGATGATGCCGTCCCATATAAAGAGTGCGATGGCTATTAAAGATACAGCGGAAGAGATGAGTAGTTTAATCCCGTTCATGGCATTGATATTGGTGTATCCGGCTAATGCGAGATAGCTCAAGCTAATAATGCCCAGTCCCGCATTAAAAAACCCCCCATAGGTCGACACTCCAATAAGCATAATCGCAAGCAGCACGCTGCCCATTGCCGACGCGTGTTTATGATGCGAGGCCATCTGCTTAAGTGCACGGTTAAAGTCTCCACCCCAGATAAACATCACAGTCGCAAATAACAAGAGCCAAGGCACGGCCTGTTTGAACACGGTATCTGAGGTGTTTAACAGTAAAAAAGCCCCAGCTAATCCACCAATTAAACTCAAAACTAATATCTTAGGGAGTTCGGCTTTATGATCATCGAGTTCTTTTCTTAACGCATAAGTACCACTTAAATAACCGGCACAAGATGCAAAGGTGTTGGTAGCATTAGCACTAACAGGAGGTATACCAACAAAAATTAGCGCAGGGAAGGTGATAAAGCTGCCACCGCGCGCTATCGAGTTGAGTATGCCGCCCAGAAAACCAGCGACAAAAAGAATAATAACCTCAAACATCTGATTCACACCTAAGCATCAAAATTAGGGCGTAACCTTATCATTTTGCACATGTTATCAATAGATACAGATGACCCTTAAGTGAACTAATACAGATGCCGGTAGAGGATAAAATATATTTTTACTACCGCATGACTTTTATGAGTCAATTAGTGTCAAATGCCGTAATAAAATCGAAATTCACCTAGGAAAGAGAGATCGTGGATTATTTACTGTTAGGCCTTGGTTTAATGCTATTAATTGTTGGCGCGGATGGTTTGGTAAAAGGCGCGAGTCGTTTAGCAGCCAGTTTTGGAGTACCAACATTAGTCATTGGGTTAACCGTGGTTGCCTTTGGTACTAGCGCGCCTGAGCTTGCGGTGAGTGTGCGTTCTGCATTTGCTGATCAAACGGAGATGGCTATCGCAAACGTGGTAGGTAGTAATATTTTTAACGTTTTGTTTATTTTAGGTTTGTCTGCGTTAATAGCTCCATTGGTGATCTCAAAGCAGCTCATCAGGCAAGATGTGCCCATTATGGTGGGTGCGAGCCTCTTGATCTATCTCTTTGCACTGGATGGTGTGATTAGTCGCATTGATGCAGCGATCTTATTTGTTCTCTTAATTGCGTACACCGCTTTTCTGTTTATTCAGGGAAAGCGAGTTGAGGCTATGGCGAAAAGAAAACCTGAACTCTCTGCTGAGACAGAGGATGATGAGGTTGCCGAGCTAATTAGAGGAAATCATCCCGTATGGCAGAGTATTTTATGGGTTGTGCTTGGTTTGAGTTTCCTTCTCGTAGGTGCGAAGTTGCTGGTCGGAAGTGCCGTAAATATTGCACGTGCCTTTGAGGTAAGCGAAGCTATTATTGGCCTAACAATCATAGCGATAGGTACTTCTTTGCCAGAAGTAGTTACATCGATTGTTGCTACCCTAAAAGGTCAGCGCGATATAGCGGTCGGTAACGTTGTAGGGAGTAATACGTTTAATATTTTGGCGGTTTTAGGCGTGTCGGGTATCGTCAGTAGTCAAGGACTGGTCGGCAATGAGCAACTCGTCCAGCAAGATTTCCCGATTATGTTAGGCGTTGCGCTCTTATGTTTACCTTTGTTTTTTACGGGTGCAATTTTAAGCCGTATCGAAGGTGGCTTATTCTTTGGCTTGTATCTTATTTATACCTTGTTCCTTATCGGTATAGCGAGCCAAGCTACTTGGCTGGCTCAGTTTGATAGTGTGTTTTTCTATCTAGTATTACCTGCGACACTCTTTGTAGTTGTTGGGTCATTACTAAAAGATATGGCAAACCGTAAGCGTTTGAGTCATTTAAAATAGATAAGCTATAGGAGCGGTATAAACTACGCAGATTTCAGTCACTGTCTAGGATATTAACAATGAAAACAATCGGCATGTTAGGTGGTATGAGCTGGGAGTCAACGCACAGCTATTACAAAGCGGTTAATGAGGGTGTCAAACAGGCCTTGGGTGGTTTGCACTCTGCCAAAATTATCCTCAACAGTGTCGATTTTGATGAAATAGAGAAGTTGCAACATCAAGGCAAGTGGCCAGAAACGGCATCGATTTTAACTAAAGCTGCACAGGGAGTTGAGGCAGCAGGCGCTGATTTCTTGATGATTTGCACTAACACTATGCATAAGGTGGCTCCTGAAATAGAAAGAAGTATATCTATCCCTTTGCTGCATATAGCAGATGCCACCGCTGAGCAGTTGGTGTTAGATAAGGTTAAATGCGTAGGTTTGCTGGGAACCGGCTTTACTATGCGTGAAGATTTTTACAAAGGCCGGATATCCGAAAAGTTTGGTTTAAATGTGCTTGTGCCAAATGAGGAGGATCAGAGTGTTATACATGAGATTATTTATACTGAACTCTGCTTAGGTAAAATTGAGAGTCGATCACGCGATAAGTATATTGAGATTATTGAGCGGCTTAAGCAGAAGGGTGCTGAAGCCGTCATTTTAGGCTGTACGGAAATCGCCTTACTGGTCAAGCAATCAGATACCTCTGTGCCTTTGTATGATACAACGGCACTGCATGCCAGAGCTGCCGTACGATTAGCGACTAACTTGTAAACTGATGTTTTTAGTCATGCGTGTCGGCAGAGCCTAGTTTCCAATACCCTGATGCTTTAAGCCAGTCAGTCGATACCTGTGTCTCTTCAACGAGAAATTTCCGGACAGCTTTTACAACCGATAACTCAGCAGCGACCCAGATAAATGTATTAGGATGAATAGTCAGGCCACTTAACGTCTTGATGATACCTCCTGCACCAAGAGTTCACGCTTAACTAAATCATGTCGAACCCGGTCTAAGCGGGGTGCTAGCTGGGTGTATACAGGAGTCATTGTTGCACCTATAGATAAGATTGACTATGTCAACTATATTTCCAAGGCTTTGGCTAATTTCCTATAGCTCTCTTTGCGTTTTTCAAAGCTATAAGTGACCGCGACCACCATCATTTCTTCGACGTCATAAAACGAGGTTTGTGCTTCAATCGCAGCTCTGCATTGGTCAGGTGTTCCAATAATCATAGAGTTCAGCGTTTCTTCAAAGTAAGCTTGATCAGACAGAGAGCGTTGTTTGATAAGGTTTAAGCACTCTTCTGGTGGCCTTAATGTTTCTCTAATCCCATGACGAAACGCCAACACTTTCCAATAGGTTTGCGATGCGGCTAATAATCGAGCTTCTTCTGCGGTATCCGCACAAATCACCGCATTGGCGATAATGGCTTGCGGCTTGGTTATTGGGCTATTGATGTTGGGTCGAAAGCGTTGTTTGTATCGTTGGATATAATCTGCGGGTCTAAGCTCTGTTCCGATGAAAAGCGCTAGGACGAATCCAAGTCCAAAGTGGGCAGCTAGATCTATGCTGCCATCTGTAGAGCCCAGACTCCACAGCGCTGGTGGCAGTCCCCCTTGAGGAGAAACCGACAGTTGAGCGAAGGGGTGCTTCTCTGGCAAATCGGCATATAAAAATCCCGATAATTGCTGTGTGAGTTCCGGATAATATTCGGCATTAATCGGATGATTAGGGTAGGCCAATGCACGGCTGGGCAGTTCAGAGCCGCCCGGTGCTCGTCCTATACCTAGATTGATGCGACCAGGATGGAAGGCAGAAAGTGTCCTAAATATTTCAGCTATTTTATAAGGACTGTAGTGGGAAAGCATAACACCACCGCTACCCACTTTTATGCGCTGTGTTTGTGCCGCAATCTGCCCGATGACAATCTCAGGGCAAGGACTTGCATAACTA
>DAIRSP010000136.1:0-7104 GCA_036804365.1 Neptunomonas sp.
ATCCAGAGTGTTGTTTACCGCAGCAAGGTTAACAATGATGAAACTGTCCAAAGCGTTTAACGAAACGGGCCAACCCTTTTTTTTGGTCTATGCTTACAGAGAAGATAAAGGTTGGATTCGATTCGCCGATAGACAAAGTAAGCAGAGGGCGAATTGTTTGTCGTCCCTCGATAATTGATAAAGCTCTGGAGTTAGCTTGAATACTGAAAATTTCCAAAAAAGCACGGCGTATCTTGATGGAGCGTTAATGTCTCTAGCGGGTGATAAAGTGGTCATCATTAGTTATGGCACTAAGCAGGATCGCTTTTATATCTCTTCTGAGGGTGAAGTTAACCGCTGTGCTGAAAACGGCCCTGCTCAGGCTTCACAAAGTGACTTTGAGCTTTACCGCATGACCTTTTTAGAAGCCTTGATGGATGGTGGCTCTCTTATTGTTCGTCAACTGGCCGTCGGTGAGTTACCGTTGCCAGAAGCACTAGGTGGAGGGAGCGTACCCTTAGATTATCTGAGCGCTGCCAGTGTAGGCGCTAAAGGTATTCGTGGCTTAAAGGCGGAAGAGTTGAAAAAGATGTACCCTAATGGTGCCGATGGTGCGGTCGAATATCGTGACTTCCCAAGTAAAGAACAGGTGAGACTGGCGATGCTGCAAATTATTGATGCTGAGCAAGAGGGGTAGTGACCGTTGAATAGGTGCTGGGCGCAACGCCCGTCCAGCCTTTAAATGCTCGGCAAAAAGCGGCTTGTTCGGTAAAGCCGGTCAGCGAGCTGATCTCTGCAATAGAGAGCGACTCCTCGGTGAGCAGTCTGATGGCGGTATCGCAGCGTAGTCGGTCTTTGATCTGTTGATAATTGACGCCTTCCTCTTTTAGTTTTCTTCTTAAAGTGCGTGTGGTCATGCACAGTGCATCCGCCACTTGGTCGAGTGTGGGTAAAAACTCCAATCCTTTTCTGTACAGCAAGCGTTTGACCTGCGAGTGCAATGTGTGATCTTCACCCACAGGCTGCAAAATTTGCAGTGGCGATTGTTCCAGGAAATCGGTTAGCTCGGTTAAATCTCTTACAATTGGACGACTCAGCCATTTGGCTGGGAAGCTGAACCCACAAGAAGGCTGATTAAATATGAGCTGTCCACCATACATGGGTGGGTACTCTTCGGCATGTGAGGGAATTGAATAGCTGAAACGGGTTTCATTAAATGCAACGCGTGTATTCACTAACCAACAACTAAAACGTTGCCACATCAGCAACAAAAACTCTTGGAAAAGATGGTCGGGATCGTATTCAGGTTGGCGAAGTGTCAGCGTGAAGTGGGCGGTATCGTCAATGATATCTAGCTTCATTGTGATGTCGTCTTGTACCCGGGAATAAAACCGAGCACTTTGAGTGAGCATTCCTCCCAAGGTTTTTGTCTGTAAAACAGACTCAGCCATCAGTTGAAATACGCCTAGTCGCGAGGGTGTTGGTGTTAACCCCATAAACTCATCACCGGTCACATGCCAAACCGCGCGAATCAATTTAGCCAACTGAATCTCAGTAATGCGTGCCTTTGGCTTATCCAATAACTCAATAGGAATACCTGCTTGTTGCAGTAACCCTTCTGCTTGATAGCCCGCTGCAAGCGCGCCGCTAATGCAGGCTTTGATGTAATGGTTAGAGACGAGTTTCTTTTTCATTATGCTAAGTAAATACCCTAATGTTGCAGAATAGCCTCTCCCTTATCTTTTCGCTAGCCCTTCATCTGCAACCGCATTGGACATTTTTGTTAAATGTAACGTCTTCTATCGTCATGGTCAGGCTTCAGCTGCACAGAGATACTCATCTAAAAAATAATACGGAATTCTGTATGAGTGATGAAGCATTTGCCCTGTATCAAGATATGACTGTTCGCGTGTTGGAACGTGAAATAGCACCCCACTATGAAGCGTGGGAGCAGCAGGGGGTGATGCCAAAACAGATTTGGCAAACCCTCGGTAGCGCCGGCTTACTCGGAGTGGATATGCCTGAGCAATATGGCGCAGCGCAAGCACCCTTTGAAATATCCCAAATGATTCTTGAGGAGGTTTCGCGCATGGGGTTTGGTGGCCTCGCGAGTGGACTCAACATTCATGCCAATATCGTCATGCCTTACCTGCTTAACTATGGAACGGAAGCGCAAAAAGAGCAGTGGCTACCGGCAATGATTGCTGGTGAAGCGGTCGGTGCGATTGCGATGACGGAGCCTGGGGCGGGTAGTGATTTAGCGGCGCTTAGAACCCGAGCTGTTCGAGATGGAGATCACTGGGTACTTAAAGGCTCGAAAATCTTTATTACCAATGGTCTGCATGCTGATCTTGTGATCGTTTGTGCCAAAACCGATATGGATGCCGGCGCAAAAGGGATCTCTCTCTTTTTGGTGGATACGCAGTTGGCTGGCTTTTCAACGGGGCCGGGGATTAAAAAAATAGGTCAGCATGCCAGTGATACCGCTGAGCTTTTTTTTGATGATGTGCGCTTACCTTTGGATGCGCTGCTAGGGGAAGAGAATCGTGGCTTTGCTTATCTAATGCATGAATTGCCGAGAGAGCGTTTAGGGGTGGCTAGTCAAGCGGTCGGATCCGCAGAAGGAGCCTTAGCACTGACATTAGATTATGTACAAGAACGCAAAGCATTTGGGCAGCGTGTGGGCGACTTTCAAAATACCCGTTTTAAATTAGCTGAGATACAGACCCAAATCACCTTAGTTCGTGCATTTCTGCAGCAATGTAAAGCCTCTTATCAACGCGCAGAGATGACGACACAACAGGCTTCCATCTTAAAACTCAGTGCAACAGAGATGCAGTGCAAGGTCGTGGATGAGTGTTTACAACTCTTTGGTGGCTATGGCTACACCTTGGAGTACCCCATTTCACGTTTCTATCTCGATGCACGAGTACAAACGATTTATGCAGGAACCTCTGAAATTATGAAAGAGGTTATAGCCCGCGGTTTAATTCAAAAAAGAGAACGCTCATGAGTCATGCAAAAATTGCCGGTGTTGGAATGATTAAGTTCTGTAAGCCGGGTCAGCAACAACCTTATAAATTGATGGTAAAAGAGGCGGTTGAGGCCGCTTTAAAAGATGCAGGGTTAGCCTATTCTGCTATCCAGCAAGCTTTTGCCAGTTACATTTATGGTGATAGTACGTCTGGGCAGAATGCACTCTATTCAGTAGGCATGACAGGGATCCCTGTCATCAATGTTAATAATAACTGTTCGTCAGGCTCCACAGCGCTCTATTTAGCTCGTCAGGCGGTGGCGAGCGGGGCAGTCGAGTGTGCTTTGGCATTTGGTTTCGAAGAGATGCAGCCGGGGGCTTTAGGTTCGCATTGGGATGATCGAGAGTCACCGTTTGATCCTATGCTTAAACAGCTACAGCAGATCGCCCCTCATGCACCCGCAGGACCGTTAGCTTTGCAGATGTTTGGTTCTGCAGGCACACACTATATTGATATGTATGGTGCTAATCCCAACATCTTCGCAAAAGTGGCTGTTAAAACACGCAGCCATGCGGTTAAAAACCCACTCTCATTATTCACTAATGAGTTAACGGTGGAGGAGGTGATGTCTGCCCCACAAATCTATGCGCCCTATTTGACGCGTTTGATGGCGTGTCCACCAACATGCGGTGCCGCTGCGGTTATTGTGTGTAGTGAAGCTTTTGCGAAACGACACTCGATTAAGGCAAATGTGGCGATTATCGGACAGTCGATGGCAACGGATCTCGCGGATAGCTGGAATAATCCGCAAGATTTAATTGGTGCGAAAATGTCGAAAAAAGCCGCAAACGAAGCCTATGAGCAGGCGGGCGTGGGGATTGATCAGGTGGATGTAATAGAACTGCATGACTGCTTTACGCCGAATGAAGTGATCACCTACGAAGCGCTCGGGATGTGCGCTGAAGGTGAAGCGGAAAAACTGATTTGTGATGCGGACAACACCTATGGAGGCCGCTTTGTCGTGAATCCATCGGGTGGCTTGATGTCGAAAGGGCATCCTATTGGTGCCACGGGACTGGCTCAGGCAACCGAGTTGGTTTGGCACTTAAGGGGAGCGGCTGGCGCTAGACAAGTAGAGAATGCCCGCATAGCGTTGCAGCACAACTTAGGTTTAGGCGGCGCTGCGGTAGTTACGCTCTATCAATCTTGCTAGTTAATAAAACTTGTTCTTGACGGTAAGTTTTATTGTTTGCGGTTGCCGGTAATTCATACCACACTATTCAGTAATTAACTGAATTCTGCACGGAGTGTACTACATGCAACCGCACGCTTTTTTTGAATCACTTTGGCAAGACTACGTCGCAATCACACCGCAAGCGCAGGTGATTCATGACATCTTTGCTGCAACGGATGGAGATGTGATCAATGATCACGTTGCATTTCGAACATTTGCTAATACGCCTTTGCGTCTGGATGTGCTTGAGCCACTCATTTTAGCCATGGGCTATGAGCGTCAGGATAGTTATGAATTTAAAGCTAAGAAGCTGCTTGCTCATAGCTTTATTCACCCTGATCCAACGGTACCTAAAGTATTCTGCTCTGAGTTGCTGGTGGATCAGCTTAGCCCAGCTGCGCAGGCGATTATTGGAAAATATACAGCTCAGATCCAAGAGCAATCATTGGATCAATCTGTGTTCTGGTCAGGTATTCATTGGTCGATGCCGACATGGGATGATTACAATGCCGTGATGGCTGAAAGTGAATACGGCGCTTGGTTATTGGCTATCGGTGTACGTTGTAACCACTTTACGGTCAGCATCAATCACCTGACAACAACCAATGATATACGTGAAGTGTTATCTCGCGTAAAACAGGCCGGTTATGCAGTGAACACCGTGGGCGGTGAAGTGAAAGGCACGCCAGCTGCATTACTTGAGCAAGGCTCGACAATGGCGGATAAGAAAACATTTGAATTTGGTTGTGGCACAGCACATGAAATTCCAACCTGTTTCTATGAGTTTGCTATGCGTCATGCCGATAGTGAAGGTGTTGTATACCAAGGTTTTGTCGAAGCGAATGCGGATAAGATCTTTGAATCAACCAATGCGATGTAAATAAGCGTCAGCAAATAGGCTGATAGTTAACCTATCAGCCTATGTTATTTTCCAGATTAGACAGGTTCGCCTGCTTCCTCAGCTTCGATCACTTCCACCTCATTAAACGAGTCAGCAACCCAGGCTTTAATAGCGGGGTGATTCAGAACTGTCTGAACATATTCCGCTGATTCTGCACTGATCGTTGGCTGATAGGTTGCGAAACGCAGTGCCACCGGCGCATACATGACATCGGCAATTGAAAACTCTCCAAAAAGCCAAGGGCCTGTAGTCGCTTTTGCTCGGCAGCTTTTCCACATCTGATCGATGCGCGCAATCTCCGACAGCGTTTGTTCACCTACCTTAACTGCGCGTTTAGCTCGGCAGTTCATTGGCATTTCATGACGCAGGCTAAAAAAGCCAGAATGCATTTCGCAGCTGATGGCGCGAGCGAGTGCTCTATCACACGGATTTTTTGGCCAGCCAGCACCCTTTAGGTAGGTTTCACTAATATATTCGCGGATCGCTAATGAATCCCAAACCTGTACATCTCCGTCGACAAGGGCAGGCACTTTTTTGGCATCGGTGTACTGACCAATTTGCTGAGCAAACGTATCCGTAAACAACGGTAGTTTGATTTCAGTGAAGGCAATGTCGAAGCCTTTTAACATCAGCCATCCACGTAATGACCAAGAGGAGTAGTTTTTATTGCCAATCACAAGTTCCATCAGTGCTCTCCAGTAAATTGAATGATGGAGTGATTTTGCAGACTTGCTTTTTATATGACTAGCGAATAGTTTTTATATCATCTATCAGAAAAACTGATGAATCGTTACTAGAGGCGGCTTATGGATATTGAGGCTCTGAGAAGCTTTATTGCATTTGTTGATACAGGCAGCTTTACGCGCGCAGCAAAACAAATCTGTCGTACCCAAAGTGCCATCAGTATGCAGATGAAAAAATTAGAAGAGGATGCAGGGCAGACACTATTCCAAAAAAACGGTCGTTACCTTGTACTGACAGAGCAAGGTCGCTTACTGGTCAGCTATGCACGCCGTATCTTAGCCATGCATGATGAAGTGTTAGGCACGTTAAGTTGCCATCAACAACATGGTCCCATCCGCATAGGCTGCCCTGATGACTATGCTGAATCAATATTGCCAGACTTTACGCGTTTGCTGCTTAAAACGGTTCCGCAGTCGAGCGTGCGTATACATTGTGATTGCAGTACTCAATTACGCTTGATGTTGGATAATGGCGATATCGACTTGGCTATTTTAACCCGAGCCCCAGAGAAGGAGGAGGGTTACCTGCTCAAGCATGATAAAGGCGTTTGGGTACACGGAGGCTATCCTGAACTAGCGTATGCAGACGAGCTTCCCTTGGTGATGTATGAAGCGGATTGTAAGTTTCATAGCACGGCGATTGATGGTTTGGAAAAACATGCACGCCCTTATCGGTTACTTTGTTCGACCTCAAGCGCTACAGCGATAAAAAGCCTTATTAAAAGAGGTCTAGGTATCAGTGCCATGGCACAGTCGAGTCTATCCCCAGGAGTCATCGAGGTTGATGCTGCTCTACAGCTGCCGGATCTCCCTGCCGTAGATATTGTCCTCGCAGTAGCACCCATTCCTCATCCATTGATAGGTGCCGCAACGGCTGCACAGCTATGTGCAGAGTTTAGAGACAATACGGCACAAAGATAGACGTATAGTTTTATAAGCCTCACATTTATACTCATGATCACAATAGACGGTATATATTGAAAAATGTACTGATTGGGGAAGTAGGAAAAAGGAGTATTTCACGGTGCCTATATTCGATATATCGGGTGATAAATTATTTGCAGTTGAACAGCTAAACTTTGATTTAGAAAAGGACTTGCAATCACTTATCGAGAAAAATCTCGAAACTGTTTTCAATTGTCGCTTTATTGCTAGTGAATTCTCAACCGGTGCTCAGCATGCAGGGCGCATTGATAGCTTGGCGCTTTCTGAAGAAGATAATCCCGTCATAATCGAATATAAAAAAGTTGAGTCATCAGAGCTGATTAATCA
>DAIRSP010000137.1:0-7075 GCA_036804365.1 Neptunomonas sp.
CGGTTTGCTATTTAGACTTGGATCATTTTAAACCCGTCAACGATGAGATGGGTCATGATGTGGGTGATTCATTACTGATTGAGGTGTCACGTCGCTTAAAGAGTGTTCTGCGTGATGAGGATACCGTTGCTCGATTAGGCGGAGATGAATTCGCGATTCTACTCGCGGATCTCAACTCTATCGAAGAGTGCGATATAACGCTGCAACGTATTCTCTACAGCATTGCCGAGCCTTTTGAGATTAAACAACGAATGTTTATAATCTCCGCTAGCATCGGAGTGGCTTGGTTCCCTGAAGATATGGCAGATGCGGATTCCCTTATTAGGCATGCAGATCAGGC
This sequence comes from Neptunomonas sp., assembly GCA_036804365.1. Classification (GTDB taxonomy): domain Bacteria; phylum Pseudomonadota; class Gammaproteobacteria; order Pseudomonadales; family Balneatricaceae; genus Neptunomonas. Next base: position 341 of record DAIRSP010000137.1, read on the forward strand.
CATGTACCAAGCGAAAATGAGCGGTAGAAACCGCTACCATATCTATGACGCCCGCAGTGAAGTGCAGTCTAGAACGCATCTCAATACCTTAAAATCGATTAGCGAAGGCTTAGAGAGTGGCCAGTTTGAACTTTTCTATCAGCCTCAGGTCAACCTCCGTGAAGGCGCGGTATTAGGTGTTGAAGCGTTAATTCGCTGGAATCATCCCACCAAAGGGTTGCTAGCTCCTGCTTATTTTTTACCCAAAATAGCTGATTGTGATACGGCAGTAGAACTTGATCATTGGGTATTGAATGCCTCACTGCAAGCGCTGCGCCATTGGCAGTCTCAGGGTTTATATATCAATGTCAGTATCAATCTATCGGGGAGAACGTTGCTGAAGCCGGACTTCATTCCTCATATCGTTGAGTTGATGAAAAACTATTCTGATATCTCACCTATGTATCTTGAGTTAGAGGTCTTGGAGACAACGGCATTGGAAGATATCAATCAGGCGGAAACCGTGTTTGCTGAGTGTCAGCGTATGGGGTTTAGCATTGCACTAGATGACTTTGGTACAGGTTATTCGTCGCTGACATACTTTAGACGATTGCCTGTTAATACCCTAAAAATCGATCAATCTTTTATCCGCGATATGTTAGATGATCCTGAAGATATGGCGATTGTTGAGAGTGTTATTGGTCTAGGGAAGGCCTTTAATCGGCACTTGGTCGCGGAGGGGGTTGAGTCAATTGCCCATGGTCAAGCGCTCATGGATATGGGCTGTAATATAGCGCAAGGTTACGGCATCGCGAAACCGATGCGCTTTGCAGAAGTAGCTAGCTGGGTTAAAGGGTGGACTGCCAAAGAGTTTGAAGTGATGGGGGAACGTGCTGTCGTTCCTTTAGAGCACCGTGCATTAATTGCGGCGGAGTTGGAGCATTCGCGTTGGATAGAACGTATCGCTGACTATATCGATAATGACTACTCTGTTAAGGCGCGCCCTGATTCCATGGATGAGCATATTTGTCGATTTGGGCGTTGGTATTATGGCTATGGGCGGAATAGTTTTGAGACTTTACCTGCCTTTAGAAAGATTGAGCCCTGCCATGCAGCTATTCATCAATTAGCCAGTATTTTAATCCAGCTCTGTAAAGAGGGAGATCGTGGCCAAGCTAAACGACGTTTAGGTGAGTTATTATCGTTGAGTACTCAGCTTCATGACTTGCTAGAGCAACTGCGGCAGCAAATTGGTAATCGCTAAAAGTATGCATCAGTTTGATCTCAATCGATTGATCTTACGGGTAAAGTTTGGAGTAGGTTGTTGACCTTATCAAAAGTTTCTTGAAACTCCTCATCGATCTTAGAATCAGCCACAATACCGCCACCCGCCCAGCAAGTTGCACGCTGATTCTCTAATAAAAGAGTACGGATAGTAATGCTTGTATCCATATTCCCGCAAAGACTTATATAGCCAATGCTGCCGCAATAAATACTGCGTCTGAAGTGTTCCAGTTCGTCAATGATCTCCATGGCACGTATTTTCGGTGCCCCTGTGATGGAACCTCCCGGAAAGCAGTGGCGTAATAAAGAGATAGGGGTTTCAATCTGCTTCAGTTTGCCTGTCACACTGGATACTAAGTGATGTACATTTTTATAACTCTCAATTGCAAAAAGCTCCGGCACGTTAACGCTGTTGAGTTCGCATGCCTTACTGAGATCATTACGTAATAGGTCAACAATCATCACATTTTCAGCTCGGTCTTTTTCAGAGTTTAGAAGCTGCTGAACGAGTTGAGAGTCTTCCTGTGACGTCTTACCTCTTGGACGGGTACCTTTGATTGGCTGCGTTAGTACCTCTCCTGTTGAAGTCGTTGCGAGAAAGCGCTCCGGAGAAAGCGATAAAATCGCGCCGCTATCTGTCTCGAGATAGGCCGCATAAGGTGTCGGTGCGGAGTTTCTCAACTCTATATAGGCAAGCCAAGGGTCGCCAGAATAGTGGGCTGTAAAGCGTTGGGCAAAATTAACCTGATAGCAGTCGCCTGCGTGGATATATTCATCTATTTTTTGTAGCGCGTGTTGGTATTCATCTTGGCTAGAGTCGGGTTTAAAGGGGGCTAGGAGTTGAAACGGCTTCTGCGATGCCTGTACTGAGGCTTTTGCAATCAGACCCAGAAGCTTTTCTTGTTCCTGGCCGGCCAGCAGATCTGTGGCGACAAAGGAAGTCTTTTGCTTAAGGTGATCGACAATAATGGCCCAGCTGTATAAGCCAAAGTGCATATCTGGCAACGCGTCATCCTTGATGGCAGCAGAGGGTAGTGTTTCGATGGCTCTACCTAAGTCATAACTCATGTAGCCGACCAATCCTCCGCAGAAGGGAAGGTCGGTGATAGGTTGAGGAGCTATTTGAGCAGCGGCAAAATCAAAAACCTGTTGTAAACCGGCAAAGGGGTCGCTATTGGCGGGGAGTTCACAGGTAAGGCCTGTAGTCTTTAATGACCCCTGTTCGAAGCTGATCGTCGCGTGTGGTGCGGCCACGAGAATATCAAAGCGTCCTCTTTTAGATGCCGGCTTTACACTGTCGAGTAACATGGCCTGACCTAGCGGGCGTATGCGAGCAAAGTATTCGACAGTTGATATTTCATACGACAGCGGTACAACGTTAGTCACTGACTCAAACCCTTGAAATCAAAAAGCGTAATTTTACGCATCCTGTGGTTGGATAGCGAGTATCTCAGCGTCATGATGCCGTTCTCTTTTATTCGCGTATAATGAATTGTCGACAATTTGTATAGGACATCCTCGATTGATGAGAAGTGATCAACATATCCAAAAGAGAGAGTTGCGTTTAGCGGATCAAATTATCACCTATCGAATCTATAGAAACCCCAAGGTTCAAAATGGTAAGCGACTCGTTTTACTGCATGGTGCGGGTGTGGCTGGAGAAGATACATGGGTTTTAATTGCCTCAATGCTTACTGAGTGGCAAGAGATATTGATACCTGATCAAAGAGGTATGGGCGAAACCCATTACCCGGATAAGAAGGAATATCCATTCACCGCGCAAATGCTAGTGGCTGACCTGACTGCACTGGTCGATTTTCTAGGTTGGTGGCAGTTTGACTTAGGGGGCTATTCCATGGGAGGGATGGTGTCGTTGATATTTAAGCAACAGCATAGTGACCGCGTCGGTAAGCAGTTTTTATTGGAGTCGGCATTATTAGATAGACCAACTTGGGAGGCTACGGCTCAGCTGCGCTTGAAATATGGTGAAGCAGCAGAGTTTCTTAGGTCTGAAAATAAAGAGCTCGGTATTCGTAATTTTATGGATACTATTTCGCCAAATAGACGTACCTCTGCTCAAGTGGATGATCTAACCATTTCACGCTTAGGGCTACGACCTTTGGGCTTTGCGTACGCCTTAGATTGTGTTACCCATGCAATTAAGGAGATCGATCGTGAGTCTTTAGTGGCGGCTCAGGGGGACGTTTCGAGCTTAATAGGCGGCTTGAGCGTTGATCCAATGCATCAATATCATCGGGAAATGGCCGAAGGTATGCCGAATTGGCATTACTTTATGGTCGCAGGTACGGATCATTCATTACCTTTTCAGAAGCCCAGACAGATTGCGAAAATAATGAATGAAGAGGTGATTCGCTATCGAAGTCAGGGAAATAAATAGATATGCGGATAAACCCTTAAACTTTTGTATTGTGTTGACAACTTTATCCTTTTAATCGGTTGACGAGCTTAAAACTGCGTTGTATCGTTGGTTTAAAATAAGATTGTCGACAATCTGATGTGAATGATTGTGATGACAAATAGAGATTCTATGAAAGACAGCCCGGTAGAAAGTAGAACACTCGCCGACAAGGTGTGTGAGCAGATCGTAACAGCCATTGTGGTGGGTGATATTCCACCTGGTCAAAAAATAAGTGAGCCCGAATTAGCGCGAACTTATGGGATCAGTCGTGGCCCGTTACGCGAGGCAATGAGGCGCTTAGAAGGGTTGCGCTTAATCGAGCGTAAACCTCATGTTGGCGCACGCGTTGTTAAGTTAAGCGTAAAAGAGTTGATTGAAATCTACCGTGTTCGAGAAGCCCTAGAAGGGATGGCCTGCCGCATGGCTGCTGAGTTTATGCCTGATGATGAGATCGCCAGTTTAAGGGACTTATTAGATGAGCATGAGCGCAGTGTAGAGCAGTTAGATGGCCGCTCTTATTTCCAAAAAGAGGGCGATCTCGACTTTCATTACCGAATTGTACAGGGCAGCAGAAACGCAAAAATGCTTGAGTTGCTCGGCAGTGACTTGTACCACCTGGTACGCATGTATCGCTATCAATTCAGCGTATCTAGCTCAAGACCTATGCGGGCATTAAAAGAACATCGACAAATTGTTGATGCCATTGCCGCGCGAGATCCTGAGTTGGCAGAAATGTTAATGCGCCGGCATATCAGTGCAGCGCGTAAAAACATTGAAGCTAGGCTGAATCAGACAACAGACCTTAAAGGGGATTAATCATGGCTAAACTCACAGCAGGCGGTCGCTTCCGCAAAGCTTTGGAAGAATCGAAACCACTACAGATCGTTGGTACTACCAATGCGTACCATGCCATGATGGCTGAACGTGTAGGACACAAAGCGATCTACCTTTCTGGTGGTGGCGTTGCAAACGCATCTTACGGCTTGCCTGATTTGGGTATGACGTCCATGAATGATGTACTAGAAGACGTGCGTCGTATCAGCAGTGCTGTTGAAACTCCATTGCTTGTAGATATCGACACAGGTTGGGGCGGGGCATTCAATATTGCGCGTGCTATCAAAGAGATGACGAAAGCCGGTGCAGCCGCTATCCATATTGAAGACCAAGTAGCACAGAAGCGTTGTGGACACCGTCCAAATAAAGAGATCGTTTCTTTGAATGAGATGGTTGACCGTGTAAAAGCAGCGGTCGATGCTAAAACAGATGATGATTTCTTTATTATCGCACGTACTGACGCTTTCCAAATGGAAGGGTTGAATGCTGCGGTTGAGCGTGCTCAGGCCTGTCTAGAAGCCGGTGCGGATGGTATCTTCGCAGAAGCTGTGCATACGTTAGAAGATTACAAAGCGTTCTCTAACGGTATCAATGGAAGTCATTTGCTAGCCAATATCACAGAATTTGGTGCAACTCCTTTATTCAATACATCTGAGCTTGTTGAAAGTGGCGCAACGATGGTTCTGTATCCATTATCTGCGTTCCGTGCAGCTAATAAAGCGGCTTTAAATGTTTACGAAGCCTTGCTACGTGACGGCGACCAAAAAGCCGTACTCGATACGATGCAAACCCGTATGGAACTTTACGATTTCTTGAACTATCACGACTTTGAACAAAAGTTAGATGCGTTATTTGCTGAAGGCAAAAACAAGTAATTAAAGACGTACAACAACAGATCCAACAAATAATTAGAACGAACTGGCGAGGGAGGCTTAGCCTCCCCAAGACAGAAGGAGAGATAAGATGGCAGAAGCAAAGAAACTGAGTGGCGCAGGTTTGCGTGGCCAATCAGCAGGTGAAACTGCACTCTGTACTGTAGGTAAAAGCGGTGCAGGTCTGACTTATCGTGGATACGACATTAAAGAATTGGCTGATAAGGCTGAATTTGAAGAAGTTGCTTATTTGTTACTTTACGGCACGTTGCCAACACAAGCTCAATTAGACGCTTATAAGGCTCGCTTAAAGTCAATGCGTAGCTTGCCTGATGCCCTAAAAACAGTACTTGAGCAGATCCCAGCAGATGCGCATCCTATGGATGTTATGCGTACGGGTTGCTCAATGTTAGGTAACTTAGAAACTGAATTAAGCTTCAGTGAGCAACATGACAAGATCGACCGCATGTTGGCGATCTTCCCAGGTATGATCAACTACTGGTACAACTTCAGCCACAATGGCAAACGTATCAATGTTGAAACTGATGCAGACTCTATCGGCGAGCAGTTCTTGTGGACTCTGCATGATAAGAAGCCTGAGCCTTTGCATGTTCAAGTGATGCACGCGTCTTTAATTCTTTATGCAGAGCATGAGTTCAATGCATCTACATTCACTGCACGTGTTTGCGCATCAACGTTATCCGACATTCACAGCTGTGTAACCGCTGCGATCGGTTCACTGCGCGGCCCATTACATGGTGGTGCTAACGAAGCTGCGATGGAAATGATCGAAAACTGGACCAGCGCTGATGAAGCTGAAGAAGCGATCATGGGCATGTTGGCGCGTAAAGATAAGATCATGGGCTTTGGACATGCGATCTACCGTGATTCAGATCCACGTAATGCGATCATCAAAGAGTGGTCTGAAAAGCTATCTAAGCAAGTTGCCGACACGCATTTATATGCTGTTTCTGAGCGTGTTGAGGCAGTGATGTGGCGCGAGAAAAAACTGTTCTGTAACGCAGACTTTTTCCATGCATCTGCATACAACTTCATGGGCATCCCAACAAAACTGTTTACACCGATCTTCGTATGTTCTCGTGCAGCAGGTTGGACTGCTCACGTGATGGAGCAGCGTGCAAACAACCGTATTATTCGCCCAAGTGCTGACTACACGGGCCCGGATGCGGCAGAGTGGGTAGCGATCGCTGATCGCGGTTAATCGTCCCCTAATTTAGCGGTCACTTGTGGCCGCTTTAAAAACGCTTTATCGATGAGAGTTGGCCATGCGGGTTACTTCTCGCCTCGTTCGATTCTCTCTCTACGAACACTGCTCGATGGAGTAAG
>DAIRSP010000138.1:0-6780 GCA_036804365.1 Neptunomonas sp.
GTTTAGAGTAGATCATCACAGGCTCGCCGATGATATTTAACGCTTCATCCGTGCGCACACCGGCGAATTGCACTGCCCTATCTCGCTTCGGATCTGCACCAAAGGTTTCATAATCATGCCAAAAAAAGGTTCTTTCTATCGCCATTGTGTTCAATTACCCGTGATATATGATGGCCAAGCAGGCTATAATGTTGTTTTTATAGTATCAGGTTTAGCAGGGAGGATTACATATGCTGCCGAGTCAAACAACAGAACAACGTTGTCCATGCGGTTCAGGAAAACCTTTTGCATTCTGCTGTGAACCTTTTATAGAAGGAAAAAAGTCAGCCCCTACTGCTGAAACGCTAATGCGCAGTCGCTACACCGCTTTTGTCATGGGTGCGATTGACTACCTTGTCGACACCACCGCACCTGAAAAGCGCGATATTATCGACCGCGAAATTATTGCCGAGCAAGTAAAAGTCACGGTATGGACAGGCTTAACCATCCTAGACACAAAAGAGGGTCAACGGGGTGACAAAAGCGGCATGGTAGAATTTGAAGCAGCGTTTGAGCTTCCTGATGAACAATGCGTACTGCATGAAAAATCAAATTTTTATGCACGTGACGGAAAATGGTTCTACGTTGACGGTGACGTCGAGGTTAGGCCCATCGTTTAATATTATGAGGCTGTGAAGCAACTCTGCTTAAAGAATTACAAAATTCTCTAAGGTTTATTGCTTGTCAAGGCTTTAACTAATGTGCCCATGGCCGTTAGAATATGCCCCTCCATTCATCTGGACTTCAGTCATCCAGTTTTTGCTAATACAAGAAAGCCGTTAATGTTATCGAAGTTTTTTAAGCCTAAGTGGCAACATACAAACCCGGTCGTACGCGTCTCTGCAGTTAAAACATTCAGTGATGAAAATCCGGATCATTATCGCATATTGTCTCAACTAGCAATTAGCGACCCAGACGTGTCTGTTCGTGAAGCAGCAATTGAGCAGATATCCAATTTAGAACATTTGGTTTCTCTGCTAGAAGATACCAATGCTCAAGAGATTATCGGCCAAATTGAAGCGAAGCTAGCGAACCGCCTCAATACAGCTAATGATCCAGAAGCGCTATTTCATCAAATTGTTGGCTGTAAAAATCGTGCAGCTATCTTTAATGCCGTTGCAAAATGCCAACATGAAAGCTTGCACCAGAGTCTGTTGGCGCAAGCCAACACAGATCAACAGCTGGCTGAAATTGCCTTATCCAATGCCCCCGTAAGCGTGCGTAAGTTGGCCGCTGAACGTATTTCAGAGCCTGCGTTGATTGAGCAATTATTAAAAGCGTCTAAGCAAAGCGATAAAACGATTCATCGTATTATGCGCGACAAACAGCAACAGATTAAAGACGCCGAAAAGCTTATCCAAGAACTAACAGAACGTGCGCAACAGATCACTGCACAAGTGACTCAGCTGGCGAGCGGTGAATGGTTCCCACTCTATCCGGCTAAAATCGAAACACTACAAACAGAATGGGCTCAGCTGCCTACCTCTATTCAAGCTAGCGTTGCAGAGCGCTTTAACAGCGCGATCGAAACTTGCCAAAAAAGAGTGCACGAAACACACCAAGCTGCGCAACAGGTCGAAGCCGAGAAGCAACGCATCCAACAGCTGCGCGCTGTAATCACTTCCGCGATTGAGTCGGCAACCAGCACGCTAGCCGAGGCGAGCCATCTGCAAACAGCCGAGAGTGCTGATCTTGAGCAGCTAGCACCTTACAAAGCTCGTTTTGAAGCTGATCTTGCTCAGTGGAAAAACTGGCAAACTGACGCAACCGAAGCACAGCGAAAACAGGTTGTTCAATTGCAAAAACAGGTTGCAGATCTTGCCGCCCACCTTGCGTCCATCGGAGAGTCGCTTGCTTTACTTGAAGCAGCCGTTAAACGCTTCGGTAATGAGAGTTTTTCTAAAAAATCACTCAACGAGCAAACCAAGCAAGTTAAGAAGTTTCTTAATGACCTAAAATGGCCAAAAACAGCGGCTCGCCCTGATCAGCTAGTCCAAATTGACAATCTATTTGAGCAACTGAATACGCAACAGCTACAGATCAAGCAAAAGCTGAATCAAGAAGCGGAACAGATTAAAGCGAGAATCGAGCAACTAGAGCAAGCGATTGAACAGGGCGAGATCAAAGTCGCGGATAAAGTCTCGCGCAAAACATCCGACCTGATCAGCAAGCTAAATGGCCATACGCCTGATAGCCTTGAGCAAAAATTCAAACTGCTCAATACCCGCCTGCAGGAATTGAAGAACTGGCAAGGTTACGCCGTACAGCCTAAAAAAGAGCAACTCTGCGTAGAGCTTGAAGCACTGGTCGATAAAGAGATGCCTGCGCACGAAAAAGCACAGCTCATCAAGCAGTACCAACAACAATGGAAACTGCTAGATTCGACAGACCCCTTCCACTCTCAAGCATTGTGGAAACGCTTTAAAGCAGCATCTGACCGCGCTTATGAGCCATGTGAAGCCTACTTTGCCAAACAGAACGAAGCGCGTCGCTATAACTTAGAACAGCGCAAACTTATCTGTCGCGAAGTCGGAAACTACCTTGACCAAATCGATTGGCAAAAAGAAGACTGGCGCAGCATTGAGACTGTCATTCAATCCGCTAAACAGGAATGGCGTCGTTTCGTTCCCGTGGATCGCAATCCAGGTCAAGTGCTACAAAAAGAGTTCAATCAACTGTTACAGCATGCTGAACAACGCTTCAAAGATGCGAAAGAACAATCGCGTCAAACCAAAGAAGCTCTGATCCAACAGATTACTGAACTGCTTGATGCTGACAATGTTGTTGAAGCCGCTGAAGAAACGAAAGCGCTGCAACAAGCGTGGAAAAATGCAGGCCCGACCTTCCATAGTCAGGAGCGTAAACTTTGGCTCACCTTCCGTGGCCATTGCGATACCATCTTTAAACGTCTGCACGAACAAGCTCCTTCACGCGAATCGCAGAAAAATATTAAGCTTCAGACTCAGTTATTGGTTGAGCGCCTCAATGCGTTTATCGAACAACCCTTAGCGATTCAATCCTTACTGGATGAGTTAGAAGAGATACGCGCGCGCATTAGCGAACAGCCGGAATTACTGCACCCTAAAGAGCTAGAAAAGCTGAACCAAGCGGCTAACGCACTGGAACAACAAGCTGACCAGCTGACTAAAATGCTTAATCTGCCTACGCTTAGCGAGTATCTTGTCCACACCGAACTGTGCGACCAGTATGAACTCGCTTTGCTTGAAAACCCTGCATCACCACCTGCTAGCGAATCCTTCTTCGCTCATTGGAGCTTGGTCGCGGATAGCCCGCTCAACGAGAAAATGCTGAATCGTCGCCAGCAAATTGAAAGTCTGAGTGATGAAACGTCGGTTGAAGAACTACTCAGCCAATCAGAGCGTCAACTTCGCGAAATCTGCATTCGTTTAGAGATTGCATTGGGTCTTCCATCACCCGAGCAAGATCATATGCTGCGTATGGAATATCAGATGCAGCGTTTACAGCAAGCCATTGAGCAGCAACATACTGCCGCCACATTGGTCGATATCAAGACTTTAGAGCTTGAGTGGATTGCGGTGCCATTCCACCATTTAGATGATGGCTTAAATGAACGCTTTGGCGACTTAATGGATAAAGTCTTTTGCTAACTTGGCATTAACAAATAGCTTGCATAAAAAAACCCGCGATCAACGCGGGTTTTTTATACCTTGAAAAAGGCATTAAGACATGTGCAGACCGCCGTTGATAGACATATCAGCACCAGTAATGTAGCCAGATTCATCTTCCGCTAGGAAAGTTACGATACGACCAATCTCTTCTGGTGTACCAAAACGACCTACAGGAATCGTAGAACAGATCTTCTGCTGAATCTCTTCAGCGATCTTAGCAACCATCGGCGTCATCACGTAACCAGGAGAAACAGTGTTAACTGTTACACCTTTAGCAGCGACTTCTTGCGCCAAAGCTTTAGTGAAACCGTGAATACCTGCTTTAGCAGCAGAGTAGTTACACTGACCAAACTGGCCCTTCTGTGCGTTTACAGAAGAAATATTGATGACACGGCCGAAACCTTTGTCGATCATTGGGTTGATAACTAAACGCGTCATGTGGAACATAGAGTCCAAGTTAGCGGTCAATACTTCATCCCATTGATCCCAGCTCATTTTCTTGAACTGACCGTCACGTGTGATACCCGCGTTGTTAACCAGAATATCTACGCTGCTACCGGTCATCTCTTGAATTTCAGCGATGCATGCCTCACAAGACGCAGTGTCTGTTACATCACCGTAAGCAACTAGAATGTCGTAACCATCTGCTTTTTGCTCAGCCTGCCAAGCTTTAGCTTTTTCATGGTTACCACCACTGTTATAACCTGCTACAACAGTATATCCCTTATCGGCTAAGCTACGGCAGATCGCTGCACCTAATCCACCTGTACCGCCAGTCACAAGAGCAACTTTCTTACTCATTGTTTACATCCCCTTTTCTTTCTCGTTGTTTAATCGACTTTACTTATTTTTGTTATCAAAGTCTTTAATGGATTCGATCATAGTACTATGTACGTCAATTAATAATATGACTTTGGTTTAAAGACTCAAGAATAATATGGAAATGTGAAGAAAAAATGATGATGAACAAGAGTTTTTGCAGTTTATTGATTTATATTAGATTTCTCTTGTAAAGAAACCATTACCCAACGATAAGCGATAATCGCAGTTAACGCGTTTGCTAACACAAACGCAGTAAACATTCCCTCAAGCCCCCAAAGGTAATTAGTCAGCCAAGCCAAGGGAATATAGAAAACGAACAGACGCATAATACTAATCCGCATCGCACGCATAGGCAGATGCAGCGCATTAAAGGTCGAGGCGCTTAAGAAGATCACAGCCTGCATACCAAACCCCAAAGGTACAATCGTTAACCAGAGTAACAGCGGTTCTCGCACTGCATCACTGTCAGCAAACAACTGGCTAATGGGGCTTTGCAACACTAGCAGCAACAGGAAGATTAAAAACTGCCACCCCAGTGCAAAGATAATGGCACCCTGATAGGCGGTTTTAACCCGTTCTATTTGTCCGGCGCCATAGTTCTGACTAATAAATGGCGGCAAGGTCATCGAAAGCGCCAAGCACACCAATAAAGAGAGTGACTCCAAGCGATTACCCACGCCGAATGCCGCCACCGCTTCAGTTCCATGATGCGCTACAAAAGCGGTTAAAACACCACCAGCGATCGGGGTCAACATATTTGAAAGGGCAGCCGGCAGACCAATTTTCATAACCTGGTTCCAATGTCCCCAGATACGCGCCAGCTGCGGCTTTACCAGAACAATCAGTTGATAGCGCTTATATAGAACCAGAAGTACATAGAAGAACACACTAGCCCAAGCTACGACACTGGCTAATGCAGCACCCTTAATCCCCAACGCAGGTATCGGCCCCCAACCAAAAATAAACAGTGGATCAAGCAAGACATTAATCACAGAAGACACCGCCATCACCAACGCCGGTGTTTTTGTATCCCCCCTTGCACGCAGCGTGCTGTTCGCCACCATATTAGTGACCATAAACACCGCGCCAAACCACCAGATCCCCATATAATCCATGATATAGCCCAGATGTAGATCATCTGCACCTAACAAGCGAAACAGTGGCACCATCACCCACTGGGCAGCCAAGCTAAACAAAAACACTAAGAGCAAGGTCATCAGCAGATTATCCGAAGCCAACTCAGCGGCTTGTTTTTGATCTCCAGAACCAATCAGCCGCGCTAAAGTTGCCGAGGTTCCGATACCAAAGCCGATTGCTAGACTCACCACAGAAAAAGTGACCGGAAAGGTAAAGGCCAACGAGGCCATCTGCTCAGTTCCCAGCATAGAAACAAAGTAGATATCCACGAGATTAAACAGCATTAAGCTCACAATCCCCAGCATCATAGGCAGGGTCATTCGCACTAAGGTAGGACGAATCGGGTGATTGAGAAGATCAGGTGACGGCATAGTTACATCGGCTCATGGAGGACAAGCCATACTAGCGGCAGATATCCCAAAGAAAAACCGTCATAATAGAAGATACTGTTCCTGCGATGCAATGAAGCTTAATAAATGAATATTATCCTATTTGAAAATTCCGACCTGATATCACCACAACAGATTCAACTCAAAGATCGCCGTCATCAGCATATTCAGGATATTCATCAAGCCCAACTAGGTGACACATTAAAAATAGGTCAGCTTAATGGCCCAATAGGTCAAGGCAAGGTGAACTCTATTGATGATCAACAGGTCACATTAGATATACACCTCAATCAAACGGCGCCCGCGCCTTTACCGGCCACACTGGTTCTTGCCCTGCCTCGCCCGAAAATGTTTAAGCGCATCCTACAAACGATCGCTAGCATGGGCGTCAAAGAGCTGTATCTAATCAACAGCTATCGTGTCGATAAAAGCTACTGGTCATCTCCGCTTCTCAGTGAAGCCTCAATTAAAGAGCAACTCATACTCGGCTTAGAACAAGCGGTCGATACTCAACTACCTAAAGTCCACCTGCGCAAACGATTCAAACCCTTTGTGGAGGATGAACTACCTCAACTTTGCCAACAACACAGGCATAACTGGGTTGCTCACCCCTATGATGCACAGCCCTGCCCTAATAGCAGCACGGAGATGACATTGATTGCTATTGGCCCCGAAGGCGGCTTTATTCCCTACGAAATTGACAAACTTAAAACATCGGGCATTGATAGCTTCCATTTAGGTGA
>DAIRSP010000139.1:0-6747 GCA_036804365.1 Neptunomonas sp.
CGCTTGTACAAGATGACGTGCAACGAGCTCGATTGTCTCACCCGCGCCAATCAACAATGCCTTGCTGCTTCGTAAATCTGTAAATATATGCTGCGCCATACTCACTGCAGCATAAGCAACGGAAACAGGGTTTTCACCGATAGCCGTATCAGTGCGCACCTTTTTTGCAACGGAAAATGTCTGTTGAAATAAGCGCCCTAACTCGGCGCCAACCAAACCCTGCTCTTGAGCAATAGAGTAAGCCGACTTCAACTGGCCTAAGATTTGAGGCTCACCTAGCACCAGAGAATCCAATCCACTTGCAACCCGCATCATATGACGCGCAGCATCTTCATCCCAGTGGGTATAGGCGCAGGCTTCTAAATCTTCTAAATCAATACCGTGGTAACGACCTAACCACTCCAAAACAGCCCGCGTACCGGGCAACTCAGTAGAGCAATACAATTCGGTGCGGTTGCAGGTAGAAAGGATCGCAATCTCTTTAAGCTGTGCAAACCCGTGCGCTTGCTGGAGCGCTTCGGCCAGTTTATCTGGGCTGAACGCGACCCGTTCCCTTACAGAAACTGATGCAGTTTTATGATTTATGCCTAAAGCGAGAAGAGACATGGACCCTTTTATCACATCCGATAAATTACAAGCGCGTAATAATACACCGGTTTGGTCGAAAACATAAAACAACCCAACGACTAAAGTGGATTTATTAGCCTCTATTGACGAATAAACCAACAAAACTCATCATGGATGGCAATGACAAGGCTGAGTGACTCATCTATAGTGGCCTTAGCAAAACTGTGGATTGATTTTATACCGTGTGCAAATTTAGCTACTACTCCATCGCCCTGACTGCCACCCTATTGTCAGGATGTACCTCTTTGTCTCAAAAAGCACCGCCTCAGGTCATCGCGCCACCTCAACCGGTTGTTTATGAGCCAGGGGAACTCAACGGAGAATCCTTATTTGATCTGTTAAGTGCAGAAATTGCAGGTCATCAACAAGACTATGATATCTCTCTTGAAAAATACCTAAAGCAAGCCGAGCTTACCGCTGATCCCGGTGTGCTTAGACGCGCTACACGTATCGCCCAGTTTACCCAAAATCAGGAAGCGCTAGAGAAAGCGGCACGCTTGTGGAACAAATTCGAGCCCAGCAACCCAGAGCCTCAAGAACTACTAGCAGGCCTACTCATTCATCAACAAAAATTTGATGAAGCTCTCCCCTATGTCAAAGCGATTCTAGAGAATAATAGCCCTCAAGTATTGCTATTACTCAGCTCACAAGCCGCACAAATGACACCGGAAGAAAAGGCTGAATTTCTTAAAGTAGTAAACGCAGAACTGGTTAAAGACAACACGCGTTCGGAGCTTTGGCTAACCAAAGGAATTTTCGAACGCTTAAGCAAACAGAATTTACCTGCGTTACAAAGCTTCGAGAGTGCGATTCGAACCAGTGGCGACCCGGTGGAAGCACGTATTCAAAAAGCGGATCTTTTAAAAGAACTTGGGCGCTATACCGAAGCACTTAAAACAATCGACAGAATTTTGCTTGATGATAGCGAAAACCGCCAAGCACGTATCTTACAAATTCAAACGCTTTATAAAGCGAACAAATCTCGTAAAGCGGTTCAATTAAGCCACAGCCTGATTGATGACTTCCCAGAAGAAACGCAACTGCAGCTCTATCTCGCCCTACTTGCCTTGGATTTTAATTATCTTGATGAAAGCCGCGTCATGCTGGAGAAAATTGCTACTGAAGGACAAGATAGCTCACCCAATTTTTATCTCGGCTTAATTGCGGAACAGCGTGGCAACTATGAAGATGCCATTCAATATTTTGCGAAAGTGCGTCACGGCAGCAATATTGCAGCTGCTTATACGCGAATTCTGGGTATTTTAAACTCACCTGAAAATCGCAGCCGCGTCGACAAGATCATAGAGCAAGCTATTCAAGATAACGCTGATATAACCGCAGATTTAATGCACCTTCACGCTGACTGGTTGAATAACAACGGCTTCAAAAATGAAGCGATTGTATTACTCAACAAAGGCGCTGAAGCGTTCCCAGAGGTGATTAAGCTTCGTTTCGCTCGCGCTATGTTACGACCACAAAGTGAGTTTGCACTTGCCGAAGCCGACTTTATTAAGATCCTAGCTGCTGAGCCCGAGCACGCCATGGCACTTAACGCTTATGGTTACACGCTTACGCTCTACACAACTCGCTACAAAGAAGCGTATGAACTGATCAAAAAAGCGATCGATATCAAGCCCGACGATCCTGCGATAATGGACTCAATGGGCTGGGTACTTTATAAGCTCGATCGTCCAAAAGAAGCTCGACCTTATCTACAGAAAGCTTTTAAAGCCTTCCCTGATCCAGAGGTCGGTGGACACCTTATTGCAGTGCTTGTTGCTTTAAAAGAGATCACCAAAGCAAAATT
The DNA here is from genome assembly GCA_036804365.1 of Neptunomonas sp. GTDB lineage: Bacteria > Pseudomonadota > Gammaproteobacteria > Pseudomonadales > Balneatricaceae > Neptunomonas. Next base: position 2,435 of record DAIRSP010000139.1, read on the forward strand.
ACTTTATAAAGACCTGATTGCAAAGAATCCTGATAGCGAACATCTCATCGATGCGGCCAAGCTTTTAAATGGTGACTTATGATTAAGCAACTTCTCACACTCGGTTTTGTAATTTTTTTAGCCGGCTGTAGTTTTGTCCCCCAAAAAATCAACCTTCTGCCGACAACATCTAGTTGGACTGCTCATGAACAAAGGATTCAAGACATCCGGAATTGGCAGATGGGAGGAAAGCTAGGCATTCGAACCCAAGACGACTCAAGCTCTGTCCTGTTTAATTGGGATCAAAAAGAGCAAGCCTTCCATATAGAACTGAAAGGCCCTTTGGGCCAAACGGGCGGGATCGTTTCAGGAGATCAATACTTTGCAACCCTGGAGATTCCTGGCGAGCAAGCGATTGCAGCAGCCTCACCCGAAGAGCTATTACTAATGCGCTTTCAGTGGGAGCTCCCTGTACGTAATGCACAATATTGGGTGAAAGGAATTCCCGCGCCCAATTCTAAATATGACGCCACCTATGCAGACAACCGTTTAGCCACTTTAACCCAGGATGGTTGGAACATAAGTTACCAACGCTATATCGAAGCTGAAAAGGTTGTCTTACCCGAAAAGCTGATACTGACACGCGATGATCTGAAGTTGACTTTAATTCTTTCAGATTGGCACCTAATTGATTAAAAAATCAGCAATCACGTAGATTTGGCTTGACCCAAGAGGCGCTTTTTTAGAGAATAGCGCCCTCTTTTTTTGGGAGAATAATCTTCCAGGGGATATACTGGGGTATCGCCAAGCGGTAAGGCACTGGATTCTGATTCCAGCATGCGGAGGTTCGAATCCTCCTACCCCAGCCAATAACCAATGAAAAACTCCCACTCAAAATGAATTCCGATGCCGAACAGTCAAAAAAGGTGCACACCATGTCTAAAATGATGGTTTTCACTGGCAATGCGAACCCAGAACTAGCCCTCAAGGTTGTTGAGCGTCTAGACATCCCAATGGGTAAAGCGCATGTTGCCCGCTTTAGCGATGGTGAAGTTAGTGTAGAGATCCAAGAAAACGTTCGTGGTAAAGACGTTTTTATCATTCAGTCCACTTGCGCGCCTACCAACGACAATCTCATGGAATTGATTGTACTTGCCGATGCACTTCGTCGTGCCTCTGCTACCCGTATTACTGCTGTAGTACCTTATTTCGGGTATGCTCGCCAAGATCGCCGTCCACGCTCTGCTAGGGTTGCGATCACTGCAAAAGTTGTTGCAGATATGATGACAACGATTGGTGTAGACCGCGTATTAACGGTTGATCTGCACGCAGACCAAATCCAAGGCTTCTTCTCAGTGCCTGTAGATAACGTCTACGGTTCACCTGTATTGCTAGATGACATCATCGACCAACAGTATGAACACCCTATGGTTGTTTCTCCTGATGTTGGTGGTGTAGTGCGTGCGCGTGCGGTTGCTAAACAACTGGATTGCGACCTTGCGATCATTGATAAGCGCCGTGAAAAAGCCAACGAATCACAAGTGATGAACATTATCGGTGATGTTGAGAACCGCACCTGTATCCTTGTCGATGACATGTGTGATACTGCGGGTACGCTTTGCAAAGCAGCCCAAGCACTGAAAGACAATGGCGCCGCTCGTGTCGTGGCTTATGCTACTCACGCTGTTTTGTCTGGCCCAGCAATCAACAACATCATGAACTCTAAGCTTGATGAGCTTGTTGTGACCGATACTATTCCGCTTACGAAAGATGCTGCTAACTGCCCGAAAATCCGTCAATTAACACTGGCACCTATGTTAGCAGAAGCGGTTCGCCGCGTTTGTAACGAAGAATCTATCAGCGCGATGTTCCGTTAATTAACAAACATCCGCGTTAGCGTTCGGTTTAACCGAACACACGCAGCCCATAAGGGCTAACTTGAATCGCTGTAGGGCTCTGGTCGCGGGGCTTTACAGTTTATTATGTATAGGTAATAAAATGTCTAAATTTGTTGTAGAAGCAACCGCACGTGCAGATCAGGGGAAAGGTGCGAGCCGCCGCCTGCGTCACGAAGGCCTAATTCCAGGCGTAGTTTACGGCGGTGAAACCCCAGCTCCGATCTCTTTGAATGCAAACGAATTCGGCAAGCTGTTAAATAACGAAGCTTTCTTCTCTTCTATCCTGACACTAAATCTGGATGGCAAAGAAGAACAAGTTATCATCAAAGATCTGCAACGCCACCCAGCTAAGCCAATGGTATTGCACGCTGATTTCCAACGCATTAACAAGACTAGCAAAATCAAAATCACTGTACCTCTACAGTTTGTTGACTTCGCTAAGTCTGCAGCGTCTAAAGCGTCTGCTAAATTTGCTATCGAAAGCAACGTTGTTGAAATCATCTGCTTACCAGAGAATCTGCCTGAAGCAATGATCGTTGACATGTCTAACGTTGTTGAAGGTCAAACACTTCACCTATCTGACATTACTCTGTCAGAAGGTGTTGAAGTTGCTGCATTGCGTCGCGGTGAAGACTACGACCAAGGTATCGGCTACGTTTACTCTCCACGTGGTGCGCGCGCTGCTAAATAATAACGTTTTAGGACGTTGATCTCGGCATGAAAGACAGCATTCAGCTCATTGTCGGCCTTGGTAACCCTGGCAGCCAATATGCGAATACCCGTCATAATGCCGGGGCAGAGTTTGTTGAGCAGCTTGCTGCTCAACAAACTGTTTCGCTACAAGCAGACAAAAAATACTCAGGACTTTATGGCAAATACCTCCATGAAGGCCGTATTATCCACTTACTGATTCCCACGACCTATATGAATCTAAGTGGCCAATCCGTCGCTGCACTGGCGAATTTTTACAAGATCCCACCCGAAAACATTCTCGTTGCACATGATGAACTCGACCTCCCCCCAGGTATTGCCCGCTTTAAACTCGGTGGCGGCCACGGTGGACATAACGGTTTGCGCGACATCATAAACAAACTCGGGAATAACAAGAATTTTTACAGACTTCGCTTAGGTATTGGTCATCCAGGCCAAGCGAGTGCTGTTGCAGGCTTCGTTCTCACCAAAGCACCGGTCAGTGAACGAGACAAAACACAAGCAGCCATCGACGAGGCTCTGCGCTATCTACCCACTGCCATCTCAGGCGATTGGGCTAAAGCAATGAATCAACTACACAGCTTCAAAGGCTAACAAAAGGTAATAAACTATGGGTTTCAAATGCGGCATTGTTGGCCTGCCCAACGTAGGTAAATCGACTCTATTCAACGCCTTAACTAAAGCAGGTATTGATGCAGAGAACTTCCCATTCTGCACAATCGAACCCAACTCTGGCATCGTACCTATGCCAGACCCAAGATTAGATGAACTGGCCGCTATCGTTAAACCCGAGCGAGTACTTCCAACCACAATGGAGTTCGTTGATATCGCAGGTCTCGTTGCTGGAGCATCTAAAGGTGAAGGTCTAGGCAACAAATTCCTAGCCAATATCCGCGAAACTGACGCGATTGCACATGTTGTGCGCTGCTTTGCTGATGACAACGTAATTCACGTTGCCAACCGAATAGATCCGATTGCAGACATCGAAATCATCAATTTAGAATTAGCCCTAGCTGATCTTGATTCGGTAGAGAAGCAACTGTTGCGCGTGCAAAAGTTGGCCAAAGGTGGCGATAAAGATGCCGTCCGCGCAAAAGAACTTCTTGAGCGCCTAAAACCTCATTTAGAAGAAGGCTTATCTGCACGCGCACTCAACTTCACAGAAGATGAACTCAAGGTCGTTAGAACATTCCACCTTCTGACAATTAAGCCAACCATGTATATCGCTAACGTTGATGAAGATGGCTTTGATGACAATCCTTTTTTACAGAAAGTCGTTGAATACGCTGCAACTGAAAACGCGCAAGTGGTTGCCATTTGCAACAAGCTAGAAGCAGAAATTGCCGAACTAGATGATGAAGAAAAGGCCGAATTCCTCCAAGATCTAGGCATGGAAGAGGCAGGACTAGATCGTGTGATTCGCGCGGGTTATGAGCTTCTCGGACTGCAAACTTACTTCACAGCTGGCGTGAAAGAAGTGCGTGCATGGACAATACCTGTTGGAGCGACCGCACCTAAGGCTGCAGGCGTCATTCATACCGATTTCGAGAAAGGCTTTATTCGCGCGGAAGTGATCGGTTATAACGACTTTGTTGCCAACAAAGGCGAGCAAGGTGCTAAAGACGCAGGCAAGTGGCGTCTTGAAGGAAAAGAGTACATTGTCAAAGATGGTGACGTAGTTCACTTCCGATTCAATGTCTAACAGTTGATCGAAAAACACTCAAA
>DAIRSP010000140.1:0-6725 GCA_036804365.1 Neptunomonas sp.
GCAACAGCAAGTTCCAGATCAACTCACAAAACTGTGTTCACTGTAAAACCTGTGACATTAAAGACCCAGCACAAAATATTACCTGGGTGACACCGGAAGGCAGCGGTGGACCTAACTATCCGAATATGTAGTCAACCAAAAGCACCTTCGGGTGCTTTTTTGTTGGGTGATTTATTAGCCGATTGCGATTAGTATGGCGCCTTAATTTGAACCAAAGTTGTAGAAGAGGTTGCAAGAATGGATATTGCTGTTTACTTAAATGCGATGATTGCGTTGTTTGTAATTATCGACCCGATAGGCGCAGCGCTTATATTCCATTCGCTGGTTCCACCTAATGATACTAAACACCGTATCACGATGGCGCTTAAAGCCGCTGTGATTTCCAGTGCTTTGTTGATTTTGTTTGGTAACTTTGGCGAACCATTATTACATAAGCTGGGTATCAGTATTGATGCGTTGCGTATTTCAGGTGGCATATTACTCTTCTATACGGCTTTCCATATGATCACCAAGGATATCGAGTACACCAGTACCGAGGTACGTAAAGATATTGCAGTGTTTCCTATGTCCATTCCCATGCTAGCAGGGCCGGGGTCACTGACATTGGCGATTCTTCTATTCTCTAAATCAGACAGCTATAAAACAAGTTTATCCATCACGTTGGCGATCCTGACTATCAGTATTTCTACCTTAGTGCTGATGGTGCTATCTAAGTATGTTAAGCGTGTGATTGGGCGTACGGGTGACGATATCCTGCGCCGCTTTTTGGGTGTGATTTTAGCGGCGCTCGCTATACAGTTTGTCCATGACGGTATCGTCAATATGTCACTTTCTTAGCTCGTAGCAGTTATTTCTCCACAAAAGCGCGCTCAATGACATAGTGACCAGCATCGCCGTGGCGTGCTTCTATAAAGCCCATGCTGTCTAGAATTTGGCAGGTATCTTTGAGCATGCTTGGGCTGCCACACAGCATAAAACGGTCTGTTTCAGGGTTTAAATTAGCCAGTCCAAGATCAGCCGTGAGTTTTCCGCTAACCATTAGGTCAGTTAAACGACCAGAGTTGCGAAACGGCTCACGGGTCACGGTTGGATAATACAGCAGTTTTTCAGCAATAATCTCACCAAAGAACTCATTGTTAGGCAGTTCGTTAAGAATCAAGTCGCTGTAAGCCAACTCAGATACGTAGCGAACACCGTGGGTTAAAATGACCTTGTCATACGCTTCATAAATCTCTGGATCTTTAATAATGCTCATGAAGGGGGCTAAACCTGTGCCTGTACTTACGAGGTAAAGGTTTTTGCCGGGCAATAAATGATCATTGATCAGCGTACCCGTAGGCTTTTTGCTAATAAGGATCTTATCCCCAACTTGGATCTTTTGTAATTTTGAAGTCAGCGGGCCGTCCTGAACCTTGATGCTAAAAAACTCCAACTCTTCCTCATAATTAGCGCTAGCTATGCTGTATGCGCGCATGAGAGGGCGTCCTTCATGCTCAAGTCCGATCATCGTGAAATGGCCATTTTTGAAACGAAAACCAGGATCGCGGGTCGTTTTAAAACTAAAAAGCGTGTCATTCCAATGATGAACGCTAATAACTTCTTCGTGGCCGATAGATGACATGCTGATGCTCTCACTACAAATGGGGTGGATAGTTCGCTTGAGATAAGAATATCGCTAGGGTAGTTTATCGGTAAAGCGGGATAAATTTATATCTCTTATCGGAAAAAGTGATAATGAAGTATTCGTTAAGGCAATTAGAGGTTTTTTTGGCTGTCGCTCATCATGACAATATCAGTCGAGCAGCCGAAAGTTTATCGATGTCGCAATCCGCTGCCAGTGGCGCGTTGCGCGAATTAGAGGATCAGTTTGATATCCAGTTATTTGATCGTGTAGGCAAACGCCTGCAAATTAACGAACTGGGTCGGTTAGTGCGACCTAGGGCTGAAGCCTTGATGGCGCAAGCAAGAAGCTTAGAAGGGGCTTTAATGCAGCATCAGACCCCAGGGCAAATTAAGCTTGGGGCAACGCTGACAATCGGTAACTATTTGGCGGTCGATTTGATAGCACGATATATGTCTGCGCATCCCGCGCGTCGGGTGACCCTTGAGGTTGCCAATACCTCTGCCATTGTTGAGAAGGTGCTTAATTATGATTTGGATATTGGCCTAATTGAAGGTGAAGCGAATGAATCAGCGTTGGAGTTTATTCCTTGGTTAACCGATGAGTTGGTGGTTTTCTGCTCCCCCGATCATCCATTCGCTAAGAAGTCTCATTTATCAGATCAAGATTTGCTCACCGCAAGTTGGATTTTGCGTGAGGAGGGGTCTGGCACAAGGCAGGCATTTGATTGGGGAATGCGCGGGCTACTTTCTGGTTTCAATATTTTGCTAGAACTACAGCATACGGAAGCAATTAAGCAATCGGTGAAAAATGGTTTAGGTATTTCATGCTTATCAAGGATTGCTTTAGATGCAGATTTTGCTTCGGGCAGCCTGATAGAGCTGAAATTGGCGGGAAGAGATATGCGCCGCCAATTTTATATGGTTTTGCATAAACAGAAGTACCGGAGTGCGGGTATTTCATATTGGTTAGAAATGTGTTCAAATCTTGATCAGGTAAGCGCCTAATTGTATAGAAAGTAGACAGGTTGATGAATAAAAACAACTTTTTTCACTTTTTATGCAAAAAGTTGGGTTTTAAGTATTGACTCTTTTTCTCAACTCTATAGAATCTGCGCCCATCCTTTGGAGGGGTGGCTGAGTGGCCTAAAGCACCGGTCTTGAAAACCGGCGAGTCGTGAGGCTCCCAGGGTTCGAATCCCTGCCCCTCCGCCATTTAAAGGATACTGAAGTTCCTCGATAGCTCAGTTGGTAGAGCAGTAGACTGTTAATCTATTGGTCGCTGGTTCGAGTCCAGCTCGAGGAGCCACTTCAGTGGGGCGTTAGCTCAGTGGTAGAGCAGTTGGCTTTTAACCAATTGGTCATAGGTTCAAATCCTATACGCCCCACCACTTTTTATCTTTACCCAGGACGGGGCGTTAGCTCAGTGGTAGAGCAGTTGGCTTTTAACCAATTGGTCATAGGTTCAAATCCTATACGCCCCACCATCCTGTCTATTTTTTTGTATATTCCTTATATTCTATACCTGTCACTTCGTACCAGACCTCAGTGCCATCCGGTCGCATAATGCTCGCTTCGTCACCTATGCTTTTTTTCAATAAAGCGCGCGCTAGTGGGGCATCGATACTGATCAATTTTCCTGCCGTGTCGATTTCATCAGGCCCTACAATTCGAAAATGGCGCTCATTGTCTTCTTCATCAACAACGCTGACCCATGCACCAAATAAAATGATAGATTGGTTTTCTGGAATTCGATCTACAACAGTCATATCGTCCAAGCGTTTGGATAGATAGCGGATTCTTCTATCAATTTCACGTAACTGTTTTTTGCCGTAGATATATTCTGCATTTTCCGAGCGATCCCCTTGAGCTGCCGCTTCGCTAACAGCCTGTGTGACTTCGGGGCGTTTGGTTTTCCACAAATACTTCAATTCATCATTCAGTCGGTGGTATCCCTCGGCTGTGATATATCGTGAGCTTTGTGGTTGGGGTGGTCTCCAGCGACTCATTGTTTTTCCTATAGGAATAGTGATAAAGAATTTTAACGAGTTGCCGAAACAATAAGTAGTTCTCTTCCAGAAATATTTGATGATGCAAACAGAAGCCATACAGACACGTATAGAAACCTATACATCGTCGTTGCCACAAGCGGTGCAAGCCCCTCATGGCGCGCAGTTTGCGTTATTGCTGAGTCTAATATCGACCAATCAGGCGAATACTGCACAGTATGCACCTCTGGCAGCACCAGAAAGCTCGGGTGCTGCGTTTACTATCAGTGAACCCTTGTACCTCAATGAGAGTGAATTGCACTCTCCGCAGCTTGTAGAGCGACTGAATACTGCCGTACACGATCACCTTGAGGGTGACTTCGCTTATGTGAATAGCCATATTGCCACGCTAGCAGAACGTCCACGTTCGCCGGTGGCTTCAGCGGATAGCTTTGCAAAGATGGCGCTAATAGCAAGCGGTTCTCTTGTACTTGATCAAATACAAGAGTCAAAAATGACTATCCGAGCATAAACTCGCTGTGAGACACTCAGCGCCCAATTTGCTTAAAGTTAAGGACGTACAGGGTGGTTAAGAATCAATCTAAAGCGATGCTGTTTGGTTTGTCTGCGGTATTGCTTTGGTCTACGGTGGCCACGGCATTTAAACTAGCTTTACAAGCGCTAACCCCTATTCAGTTATTATCTATCGCGAGCTTTGTATCGCTATTAGTGATGGCGGTTGCAGTGTTTCGTCTATATCGTCTGAGCGAGGTGTTGCAATGTTGGAAGAAAGCACCCATTCGCTTCGCGGTTTTAGGCGCGATTAATCCCTTTATCTATTATGTCATTCTTTTTCAAGCCTATGATCTCTTGCCTGCTCAGCAAGCGCAGCCGCTTAATTATACTTGGGCATTAGTTTTATCTTTGCTCGCGGTACCTATGTTAGGCCAGTCCTTGAACAGAGCTGATATTATGGCGCTGTTAGTGGGGTATGCCGGTGTATTGGTGATATCCACGAAGGGGGATCTGTTAGGGTTAGGCTTTGATAGTGGTATAGGTGTTTTGTTAGCACTATTAAGTACGGTGCTTTGGGCGCTTTATTGGATATTAAATACCAAGAGCGAAGCCCCGCCTTTTATTTCACTTTTTTTATGCTTTTTAAATGGTACGCCGCTCGTCTGGTTAGGAATGTTACTGACCGATGGTTTGCCCTTAACATTGGAGGGTGTAGGCAGCGCAATTTATGTGGGTTTCTTCGAAATGGGAGTGACCTTTATGCTCTGGATGAGTGCGATGCGTTTAGCAACGCATACTAGCAGGGTCAGTAATTTGATATTTTTGTCACCCTTTTTATCACTGTTTTTTATCCATTTTATTTTAGGTGAAGAGCTCAGTATCGCGACCTTTATCGGTTTGGCCATGATAGTGAGTGCCGTTGCAGCGCAACAGTATGCAGCCACACGCAAAGTGGTGGCCGCAGCAGAGTAACCCAGCTGAAACCTAGGCAGTGACCCACTGAATCAGTGTTTCATCGCCTTTTTCGATTTTCCACCATTCATCAGGATCATCTCCTGTTTGCCAGCCGCTGGCGATGCAGCGAACCTGCTTTCCGAGTTGTTCTGACGCGACGCGCGCGCAGTCTAGATCGACAGTCCAAGGAGTTTTGTCAGACTTAAACCAAACGCTGGACCATGCCTTGCCAGCGACTTTCTCGTGCAGCATAACAGGAATGGTGTGACCGCTAAGGGTGATCTTGTACTCGTGTGTGACACCTTGAGAAAAGGTACAGTTGCAGGATTCAGCTATCTGGGTTAACCAGGCTTCGATCTCTGCTACCGAGCAGTCTTTGACGTAGATTTCAATGTCAGGATGGCGCTGATCTGTCATGGGTGATATTAGTCATTTCGGGTTGATAAGTGGGCAAGTATGCGTTGCTTAGAAGGTATGTTCAAGCCGCGTTTGGCGCAGTTTGAGATTCATTTTCGCTGAATTTTAGGTATGCTGCTGTTTTTCAAAAGGCTAATGGGTTGGAATATGAAAAAGGGATGGGTAGCTGGCGCTATTGTTATGGGTTTGGGAGCGACAGGTTATTTAGCCGGCGTTTATTTTTCGGGTAAGCAGGTTGATCAGTTTGTCGAACAGTCTTTAGCGGCAGCACGGCATCAAGTTGCAGACCAAGGCGAAGTCATACTCAAGGCAGAGCGTGGATTTTTTGCGTCAACCTATGATGTTCAATATAGAGTTGAAGGGCTTACGCCAGAGATAGAGGCTTTGTTAGGCGGGAAGGATATCCCGTTAGCGTTGCAGGTTAATCATGGTTTTCTAGCTGCGAATTCTACCCTTATATTGGCGCAGGGTCCTTTGCTGGAACAGTTGCGTGAAACACAGGTGAATAGCGATCGAGAGCCTTTCCAATTAGAGATTCAGCAGCGTTTTAATCCTCTCTCTCAGGCTGTTGAGATAAAAGGTACTTTTGTTTCCGACAGTTTTCACTTTGAAAACCAAGGGCAAGGTGTGGCAGATATCGGCGCTAGTAACATCGCGTTTGAACAGATTGGACGAGATTTTAAAGTGGATCTTTCAATGGCGGATAGCGAGCTAAGAGATGCGCAATTTACGCTGCGTTTTGAAGGGATCCAGGCTCATGAAAAGGGACGGATGGATCATGAAGATCTATTCCAGTCGGTGATGGCAGAAACCATGCAGGGTGAGTTAAGTATCGATCGTATTCTCTCCTCTACCGATATTTACTCAGCAGAGTTGCAGAAGTTGTCTATTACGCTCTCTCAATTGGTAGAAAAGAGTCGCCTTATTTCTCGTTTGGGTTATCAAGCGGTAGAGCTTTCCGTTAAGGATTTGACCCAAGATGGTTTGCTTCAAGTGGTGAGTGAGCCACGTTTACAGATATTGTTTGATCTCGATTATCAAACATCAAGAGAGCTGCTTGCAATGATGCGTCAAATGGAGCCTTCAGATCAGGCTGATCAACAGGCGTTAGTTGAGCTGCTTGCCGCAGCTGATAAAGTTTCTGAGCAAGGTGTAGCTGTTGAGGTGACGGACCTTTCTTTTGGCTGGCAAGGTGAGAAAGCTAAAGGTGAAGGCTTCTTAACTTTAGCG
>DAIRSP010000141.1:0-6634 GCA_036804365.1 Neptunomonas sp.
GTGTACGCATTGTTTTGGCGGAAAAAGGGGTAGCGGTTGATGTTATTGATTGTCACGTTGAAGATCTTCCAGAAGATCTCGCGGGCTTAAATCCATATAACAGCTTGCCAACGCTCTTAGATCGAGAGCTGGTTCTTTATGAGCCGAATGTGATGATGGAATACCTCGATGAGCGCTTCCCGCATCCACCTTTGTTACCTGTTTATCCCGTTGCGCGTGCTGAAAGTCGCTTATACATGCACCGCATCCAGAAAGATTGGTGCAAGCATGTTGATATTATTACGTCGGTTCAATCATCAGATGATGATGTTGAAGCTGCGCGTAAAGAGTTGCGTGATAGTCTAGTGGCAGTATCACCAATTTTTGCTGAAAAACCTTTCTTTATGAGTGATGAGTTTACATTGGTAGATTGCTGTCTAGCTCCACTATTGTGGCGTTTACCTGTCTTGGGTGTAGAGATCCCAGAAGCACAGTGTAAACATCTTGTTGCTTATATGAAGCGTTTATTCTCTCGTGAATCATTCCGCGAAAGCTTGTCTGACGCAGAACGAGAAATGCGTGATTAAACCTCATTAGTTTCAAATTCTAAAAGGATGATAATGATCATCCTTTTTTTTTAATGGAGGATTTATGAAGCCTAGCCGTCCTTATTTAGTCAAGGCGTTGCAAGAGTGGTTAATCGATAATGATTGCACGCCGCATATGGCTGTTGATGCGACCATTAAAGGCGTAATGGTGCCAGAGCAGTTTGTCAATGATGGTCAGATTGTACTGAATATTAGCCCGTCGGCGGTGATGAATTTTTTGGCAGACGATGCGGCTGTAAGTTTTAATGCTCGCTTTGGTGGAGTACCAATGAATGTGTATGTACCCATGGCTGCTATTTTAGCTATCTACGCGAAAGAGAATGGCGCTGGAATGGGCTTTGGAATGGAACCAGGTGCGGAATATTATGAGTTTGCAGAGCCGGAACCTGAACCCCCAAAACCTAGTGGAGGTCGTCCGGCTCTTAAGGTTGTTAAATAAGCTTAACGGTGTGGAATGTATTCAAAGACTTTCACAATCCGACGAATACCAGGGACGGTGCGTACGGAGTTTACGGCTTTATCGCCCTCTTTTTGGGTCACTAAACCCATCAGATAAGTCGAGCTGTTTTCTGTAACAACTTTAAAACGGCCGCCTTCTATATCTATATCGCCTAATAATTGGAGCTTAACACGGCTCGTTAGGTAGGCATCATTAGCTCTTACAATCGTTGAAGTGGGGCCTGCAATCTCTAATTCATTATGAATTTTACGTACTTTGCGTGTTTGCATCGCAACTTGTTCGGCTTCTTGCTTGGTTGCTTCATTAGGAACTTGTCCTGTAAGTAGCATCACGCCATTGAAACTAGTGACACTGATATGAGCATCACGAACTGTGACACTGGCTTTGCTTAAGTTCACGAGTGTTTTATTTTCAATGATCTCATCTTCAACATAAGAACCGAGTGTACGACTTCCTTGGTCTTCTGGAATGGGTTCTTCTCGGGTTGCACTAACCATCGAGGCGCAACCAGATAGAGTGCCAAGAATACAGGCAACGCTAATGTACTTTAATGCTTTTGCGGTCATCGCATTAGGCTCCAAACAATTGATATTCTATTAAATCACACAAACAGTGCAGTATCAGTAAGTGTGCACTGTAAATCATCGCATTATCATCGGATGGTACACAAATTTCGACCTCATCTGGTCGTAAAAGTGCCGATAAATCACCACTTTCATGCCCGGTTAATGCAATAACATACATATCCCGATCATGTGCGGCCTGTATGGCCTGAATGAGGTTGTTGGAGCGGCCTTGATTGGATATAACAAGTAAGATGTCTCCCGGTTGGCCAAGCGCTCGTATCTGTTTTGAATAGACTTCACTGAAACTGCTTTCAGAGGCAATACCCGTCAGTGCAGCGCTATCAGCACCTAGCGTAATGGCAGGTAAGCCTGGGCGCTCATGTCTGAACCGACTTAGCAGCAGAGCAGAGAAATGCTGCGCGAGCGCTGAAGAACCACCATTACCGACACAGATGATCTTTAGTTCACTCGCTAATGTGCCTAGCATCACTTCACTGGCGTGAGCGATCATAGGTGTATATTGCTCTATAGTATGAGCATGTGTGTCCATCGAATTGTGGAAAAGATTAACAATTCGGTCTTCAAGTTCCATTGACTACTTCCGGTCTTAAAGTCTAAAGGCGTCTTTATACCACAGAGGCCGCATTTCTTCAGACGATATTTCAAAGGCAATGACATCAAATCGACAGTTAACATGCTGAAATGAAGGATGTGTCATTAAAAAGTATTGTGCAGTCCGTATCAGTTTTTGCTGTTTCTTATAGTCGACAGAATTGGCTGCACCACCAAAAAGCTTGTTTTTTCTAAGCCTAACCTCGGTAAACACCAAGGTGTCTTTATCATATAAGATGAGATCTATTTCACCGAGCTTACAGGTATAGTTACGTGTAACGGGTTTTAGTCCCTGTTTTATAAGCCAGTGCCACGCATGATCTTCGGCGTCCTTGCCGCGTTGTTGTCTATCCATAACATCCTATCTATTCGGTCAGTTGTGGAACCCCACTGTTAAATACAGCCCATTGTAAGTGTCGTTGCACTTTGTTATTCGTATCGATGGCCAGATCTCCGGTTTCTCCTTCGATGCGAGCGCCTTGTGCACCGCCTAATTGCTGTAGGTAGGGGTGTAGCATATAGGCGTCAATTCCCATCGCATATAAGCGACCGAAACGGGTGCCAGTATCTGTTTTAGCTTGATCTAATGCGAGGCGGTTAGGCGAAGGTGGTGACAGAACCCAAGGGATGTCACCAAACATGATGCCATTCAAGTCGACATCTGCGATGGCGTTAGGCGTACCGGTATAAATTTGCGAAGTCGCGTAGACAGGTAAATCAGCCGCGTAATAAAACGCTAAGATAGGCTTAATTAAGCGGGCTTCTTGTGGTCTTGCTGCGAGCAGAATACAGTCGGCATCTTGTCGGCGGCGCTCTTCAAATTCGAAATTAAGACCAGTAATGCTTTTTAGCTGCTTAGCACGTTGAGTACTTTCATCCGCTTTAAGTATCCGTGCAACTTTATCGTTTAAGGTGTTTTGGTCGATCGAGGTTTGTGCAATGATCTCACCGCCTAACGCTGTAAATGTATCGCTAAAAGCCTGCTGGGCTCTTAATCCCCAGTCGGTATCGGGTGTGAAGATCAAGGCTCTACGCTTACCCTGATTAAACGCCTGAGTGGCAGCATCACGCGCTTCATCCTCAGCGGATAGACCAAATTGATACAGGTTTTGTGCAGAGGGCTCAATATAGTTTAACGCTAAGAAGGGGATCGGCAGCTGTGGGTAGCGACTTAATTGAGTGACTTGCTGCTTATCCAAAGGACCAAGCACCAGTTGCAACCCTTTAGCTTTGACAACCTGAATAATCTCTTCGGCAGTATTGAGTTGGCTGCTGTCAATAAATTCTATTTGAGGCGCGTTACCGCTACTTTGAGCCGCATAATGTGCTGTCATTATGCCATCTTGTATCGCTTGGGCTGCGTTAGCTAACGGCCCAGATGCAGGCAGTAAGACGCCAATGTGTGCCGCTTGAATAAGTTCTGCATTCTTAACCGCAATTAAGCTCTGAGGCATGAACTGGGCAGCGGGGTGTGCTTGCCAGAGGTTTAACCAGTTCTCAATATTGTTGGTTTGAGTTTTTAGGTCTGCAATTGAGCGAGAGGCTAGGGCCAGCTCTAACCAGCCTTGCTGAATATAATTGTTATTAGGCTGTTGGAGTGCCGTACTTAAGTCAGCATCGCTGATCTGACTTAAAGCTTGCCATATTTGATCGTGCAGCACTTGACGCTGTTCGTTTGTTTGAGCGCTATTCGCACTGTCAATCAAAACCCGAGCGGCTTCAAAAGGATTGCCGCTTTGCAGATAGGCATCGGCATACAGCTTATCTGACACTAAAATATCATCAGCGGGTAATGAATTGATCGATGGCATATAAGCGAGATAGCTAAGCGCCTGCTGCGGATTGTTTTCCACCAAAGCCTGTTGTGTTTGGATTCTAATAATATCGAATTGTAAAGAGGGAGGTAGGCTGCGCGTTTCTATATCGCTTAATAATCGCGCTGCACCTGCTGTGTCACCTTGAGAGACTAAAATTTCTGCTGCTTGTAGTTTTAACTGGGCAGCTTGTATTGGTGATGCTGCGCGTGCTTGCGAAAGCAATAAGTCGACACCTGATAACTGTGTTGTGGGTTGTGTATTGACCACACCACTATTCATTACCACGGCTGGCGGCATTCTAGGCATAGCACAACCAGCAATTAGACCGGTAAGAACAACTGTTAGAGACAGGCGTTTTAAATTCATCATATACTCTAGCACCCTGATGATGGATGGAATAATTATGTCAGACGCGGTTTTATATATAGTCGCTACCCCCATTGGCAATCTTGGTGATATGACACCGAGAGCGGTCGAGATCTTAAACTCTGTAGCTCTTATTGCTGCTGAAGACACGCGTCACAGTGGCCGCTTGATGGCGCACTTTAACATTAAAACGCCTATGATTTCAGTGCATGATCATAATGAGCGTCAAAGAGAGCAAACAATACTGGATAAATTGGCATCTGGCGACAGTATTGCGCTTATTTCTGATGCAGGTACGCCATTAATTTCTGATCCGGGGTTTATCGTCGCGCGTGCTGTGCGTGATGCGGGTTATAAAGTTGTTCCTGTGCCGGGCTGCTCTGCGGTTATTACAGCACTGTGCGCTTCTGGTGTGCCGACGGATCGCTTTATCTTCGAAGGCTTTTTGCCTGCTAAACGCTCAGGTCGTCAGCAGCAGCTTTCACAGTTTGTTAGCGAAACGCGTACGGTAATTTTCTATGAATCAACACATCGTATCCTTGATTCTTTGCAAGATATGATCGAGGTCTTTGGCGGCGATCGGCACGTTGTTTTAGCGCGTGAGCTTACCAAAACCTTTGAAACGATTCATGGAGATTCTCTTGATAACCTGATGATTTGGATTCAGGCGGATGCGAATCAGCAGAAGGGTGAGTTTGTTGTGTTAGTGCAGGGTGTCGAACCAGTGGTGAGCGAAGGGCCTTCTGTGGAGACATTGAGAATCTTAGATCTATTGATTGAAGAGCTTCCGTTGAAGCAAGCAGCAGCGCTCGCCTCAAAAATAACCGGTGAGAAGAAAAATGCGCTTTATCAAATCGCCCTAGATCGTAAATAGATTGATTATCAGACGATTACTGGTATCCTTGCGCGCAAGAGTTCGTCGGACAGTCGCTGCTTTACTTGCTTGCAAGTAAGGGGGAGGAAAGTCCGGGCTCCATAGGGTAGAGTGCCAGATAACGTCTGGGCGGTGTAAAGCCGACGGCCAGTGCAACAGAGAGCAGACCGCCTAAGTATCTTCGGATACCGGTAAGGGTGAAAGGGTGCGGTAAGAGCGCACCGCGTGGGTGGCAACATTCCACGGCACGGTAAACCCCACTCGGAGCAAGACCAAATAGGGATCCATTAGGTGTGACCCGCATCGGATCCGGGTAGGTTGCTACAGGCGTACGGTGACGTGCGTCGCAGATGAATGACTGTCTATTACAGAACCCGGCTTATAGACGAACTCTTACTTTTCTTCTCTATCACCAAACCTTTGATCTAGGGGTTGGTTGTCGCAATAATAAAGACGAAATAGCTAGTATTTCGCCTTCAATCATACTTATATTTACGGACTGACGATTGGCGTAAGACCATGCTTTGCAGCAGATTCAGCTAGCTTGCCGTTCTTTTTGATCTCTTTTACGAATGCATTAACTGTTGCTAACCATTCATCATCCCCTTTGGGAACCGCATAAGCGTAGGATGTTGGTGCTATAGGTGCATCCGGTTCAAGTAGGTTAGCCCATTGAGTCAGAGCAGCCATACGTTTGCCGTATGGATAGTCAGTCATAAAGACATCAGCTCGACCACTCATTACCTCTTGCTCACGTGCTTTGAAACTATCTACAACGTTTAGCTCTGCATGCTTAAGGTACTTGAGCATGACAGGCTCCATATAGGTGCCTTTTTGTACAACAACGATATTGCCTGTTTGATCAATGTCCTGCCAGGTTTTAACCGTTTCGCTGTTTTTCATGGCGACAGCATAAATACCGCTGGCTAAGTGGGGTTCAGCAAACTCCATATAAGGTTTTCTGTCATCTCTGACACCTACACCGTGCATGGCAATATCACATTGGTTATTTGTCATGTTTTCGATGAGTTGAGCAAAAGAACTCTCAACGAAATTAACCTCTGCACCCAAAGATTTACCTAATTCATAGGCCATATCTATGTCGATGCCTTCGAGCTGCATTGTGCGAGGATTTCTATAACTGATAGCAAAGTAGTCGGGCCAAATACACACGTTAAGTGTATGGTTTTTGTTGATATTATCTAGTCTCTCTCCCGCGATAGCAGAGCCACTTTGTAGTACAATAGGAAGTATCGAGAGCATCAAAACTGCTTTTTTCATGATTATTTACCTGGTTGTATCCCTGACAGCTTTACAGAATAGGTCAATTAGTTGCAAAGGGGTATTTTATG
>DAIRSP010000142.1:0-1467 GCA_036804365.1 Neptunomonas sp.
GTGCAGAGCCGCCTTTTTAGAACAGTCCGTCAGCCTTAGAGATGCGAGTCGCTTGCTAGGTGCGAGCCCATTACAAAGCTTTTTGCGGATCTCACTACCGATTGCGCGCCCTTCAATTGCGGTCGGCTTAGCTTTGGTTTCGATGGAAACCATCAACGATTTTGGAACCGTCGACTTTTTTGCTGTTAAAAGTATGAGTGCCGGTATTTATGATACCTGGCTCAACATGAGCAACCTCGGCGGTGCCGCTCAAATTGCCACACTCATGCTAGTGTTTGTCGTGATGCTGATTTCACTAGAGCGGATAGCACGTGCCAAGCAGAAACAGTTCCACAGCGCCGATCGTTACCGCACCATTGAAGCCTATCAACTCAAAGGCAAACAAGCCGTCGGGGCTTTTAGCCTCTGCTTTATCCCATTTTTTGCGGGCTTTATTGTACCGGTAGGTTTGCTAAGTTATTACGCACTCAGCCATCTGGATCAGATATTTGAAAACGACTTTTTAAGTCACGCCAGCCACAGTTTTCTGCTCTCGGGTGGTGCTGCGCTAATCTGTTTAGCCATTGCGGTGTTACTCAGCTACGCCAAGCGCCTTAACCCGAATAAACTCGGCTTAAACTTTGCGATTCGTTTCTCAAGCTTGGGCTACGCGTTACCCGGTGCGGTGTTAGCACTGGGTGTGATTATCCCTTTTGCAGCATTGGATAACAGCGTTGATGCCTATATGCGTGAACACTGGGATATCTCAACCGGCTTACTCTTAAGTGGCACCACGTTCGCCATTATGTTTGCTTACTGTGTGCGCTTTATTGCTGTCGCATCAGGTGCCGTTGAAAGCTCACTGAGCAAGGTGACGCCGACCATGGATATGGCCTCTCGCTCTCTCGGCCACTCGCCTAACTCCACCCTATTAAAAGTTCATCTACCCTTAATTAAAGGGGGACTGCTAACAGCGCTGTTAGTGGTATTTGTCGACTGTATGAAAGAGTTGCCCGCGACTCTGATATTGCGTCCGTTTAATTTTGATACGCTCGCCACCTTTGTTTACCAATACGCTTCGGATGAACGGCTTGAAGCCTGCGCTCCCGCTGCACTCTTAATCGTTTTGGTGGGTATTATTCCGGTGATTTTACTCAGTCGCTCAATATCAAGCACACGTAATTAGGCACTAGGCAGGAAAAACGATAGGTCGATGCGCAGCCACATCCAGCTTGACCTCATCACCCACCCTAAAGGGTAAATAATCGCGCACCGTCGCCGAGACTTCTCGCCCCGTCGTTAAGCGCACCCGATAACGGGTTGATTCGCCCATAAACTCACGACTCACAACATGGCCTTGGGTTTTAGCCACGCCATCCGCTACCGGGGTGAGATCTGCAGGACGAATAAAAACCTGAACGGCCTGATTCATCGCCCACTCTAGCGGCTCGGCAAACTCGATCACACCGAGTTCGGTATCAATGCAGT
>DAIRSP010000142.1:1501-1971 GCA_036804365.1 Neptunomonas sp.
AAAAGCTCACCCTCACCCATAAAGCGCGCAACCTGAACGCTCGCGGGTTGATAATAAAGGGATTCAGCAGGGCCCCACTGCTGTAAATGCCCATCAGCTAACACACCGAGCACATCACTGATAACAAAGGCTTCTTCTTGGTCATGCGTCACCACCACCGCGGCAATGCCTTGCTGCTTAATAATGTCGCGCACTTCAACCGAAAGCTCTTTACGCATCTCAGTATCGAGGTTAGAAAAGGGTTCATCCATAAGCAATAAAGAAGGACGCGAAGCTAAAGCACGCGCGAGCGCCACACGTTGCTGTTGGCCGCCCGATAACTCATGAGGGTAACGCTTAGAAAGGTCGGGTAAACGCACTAGCGCCAGCATATCGTGAATCAGTGCGCGCTTCTCAGTTTTGCTTAAACCCTGCATACCAAACGCGATATTGTCTGCCACGCTCAGATGCGGAAACAGTGCGTAATCCTG
>DAIRSP010000142.1:1981-6629 GCA_036804365.1 Neptunomonas sp.
AACACCATCCCCATGCCGCGCTTCTCAGGAACGAGCGTAAAATCGGCTGATGAGATCAGTTGATTATTCATCGAGATTTGACCCGCCGCCACACGATTAAATCCGGCTAGCGCTCTAAGCAAGGTCGTTTTACCACATCCACTGGGCCCTAAAAGACACGCAATTTCACCCTGCTCAATAGTAAAACTCACATCACTTACAATGGTGTGATTTCCATACGCACAAGAGAGCGACTCAATAGATAACAAAGCAGACATGCAGCACAACCTAAGCAGACAGCGACTAATCAGACGCGAAATTATAAATGAAAACGATTCTCAATTATATAATAAATGGGCTTAATAAAGACCGGGCACACCGACAACAATCACAGCGATCCCCATTAACACCATCCATAAGATCAGCACCCGCTCATTGAGGGTACGAATGGCGGTAATCGGATGCTCACTCATTTCGGTATGGCTCGCCTGTTGAGCACAGGCCACCAAATTGAGATCCGATAGATCGCTCGACATTAAATACGGCCAAGCCTTTTGCGAATGACCACATAGATAATAGCTAAAGATCAGTGGATAAAAGCAGAGATGGCGCAATTTTTTAAACCATAAAGGGGTTTCAGTGCAACGATCACGCACATCAAACACCCATACCGCTAACAACAGGCCGGCGACACCTAACACCCAAAACAGCATCAGCGGCAGGAACAGGCGGTTAAACATCAGTAATACATACTCGGAGACAGCAGCTTCATTCAATTCGGCCGCAGAATCAATCGTATCGGCTTTTATCAAGCCGGTTTCAACTAAATACAGATAGCTAGTTTCGTACTCACCACGCTGCCACTCTGTCAGATAATGGTCAAACACCCCGACCGGACTACGGCGCACCAAAAAAAAGAACAGAAACACAAACTGAATCAGTAAAACAAAAAAACCATAAGCCCAAGAGGAGATACCATAAAGCAGCAACTCGCAGACAACGGCGATAAACAACACTGCACCGGCTCGGCTCCCCCATTGACTCTCAGGCATAAGCGCAATAGTGGGCGCGTTTTTGACCCATGGGCGTAGCCATAACATCAGCAACAAGGCAATAAACTTCATCTAACCACTCCCTAGGGCGACAAACCCGCAAGCTCAAAATAACGCGACCAATCGAAAGCACTACCCGGATCGGTTTTACGCCCGGGGGCAATATCACTGTGCCCAACGATGTTCTGTTTAATAATAGCAGGATAATGCTGTTGCAATGCCTGTGTAATTTCAGCCAATCTCATATATTGAATATCGGTATAGGGCAAACTATCAGCACCCTCTAACTCGATACCAATAGAAAAGTCATTACAGTTCTCACGCCCTGCAAACAATGAAACGCCTGCATGCCAAGCGCGATCATTAAAATTAACAAACTGCACAACCTCCCCTTCACGACTAATCAACAGATGCGCAGAGACTGTTAAATGAGAGATTTCAGCAAAATAGGGGTGTTGATCCGCAGGTAAACAGTTCTGAAAAAACTGCTCAATATAGCCATTTGAGAACTGTGCCGGTGGCAAACTAATGTTATGCACCACCAACAAGCTGATCTGAGTCCCTAAAGGACGGGCATTAAAGTTAGGCGATGGGCACTGCCTTGCACCGACCAACACCCCATTTTCAACTTTAAAACTCAAATTCAGCACGCTAACCTACTCGACCTGCAACTATTCCGTTAAAATTGTGCGTATAGTAGCACGTAACTTTTAATCAACCACTTATCAAGCACGCTAGCCACGGTCAGAATCCTTATGCTTACACTGAACGAACTTAAACCTGTCATTCATGCCAACGTCAGCGCAGCACTTGCCGAAGATATCAGCACCGGCGACATTACCGCACAACTGATTCCGGCCACAGAGCAAGCCACGGCTCGGGTAATCTCTCGCCAAGCCGCAGTGATTAGCGGTTGTGCATGGGTCGATGAGGTGTTTCGCCAAGTTGACCCTGCTATGCAGATTCAATGGCAGGTGAAGGATGGTGATCAGGTCAGTCCTAACCAAGTGCTATTTACCGCAACAGGCGCAGCACGCTCGCTCTTGACTGCCGAGCGCAGTGCACTCAATTTTTTACAAACGCTATCGGGCACTGCCACCATTAGCCAACAGTACGCACAACGCGTAGCGAATACCACAGTGCGCCTACTCGATACACGCAAAACATTACCCGGCTTACGGATAGCACAAAAGTATGCTGTGACGTGCGGCGGCTGCTACAACCACAGAATCGGTTTATACGATGCGTTTTTGATTAAAGAGAACCACATCATGGCCTGCGGCGGTATTGCTCAAGCCATTGCCACTGCCCATATCACGGCACCCGGCAAACCGGTTGAAGTTGAAGTGGAAACGCTGGAGCAACTGCAAGAAGCACTCGAGGCCAATGCCGACATTATTATGCTCGACAACTTTACGCTCGCGCAGATGCGTGAAGCAGTGGCTATTAACAACGGCAAAGCTAAGCTTGAAGCCTCAGGCAATGTGACTGACGAAACACTGCTGCCGATTGCGCAAACAGGGGTTGATTACATTTCGATTGGTGCGCTGACCAAACACTGCCAAGCGATTGATCTCTCCTTGCGTTTGATCTAAACCCAGAAGAAGCTAAACCCCAAAGAAGCTAAAACCAGAAAAAAGGATACTAGTATGCAAAAGGAGTTGCAGGTGCAAAGCGAAGATAGCTTTGTAATCGGCCTAAAAGAGCGCCTACCGGATGACCTTAAAGACTCCTTTACCCCAGAACAGTTAAGCGCACTTAAAGTCGCCTTTGGTGCGCGCAAATGGGGGCAGCACAGTATCGACCTACGCGGCACGCTGCGCTTATGGCACTGGCGCTACTACTTTGTGTTTTTGGCGGGTCGTAACCGCAGGGACTTAAGCCGACGCGAACAGCAGCTATCACGTATGGCAACAGCCTTTGCGCTCACGGTGTTTTTGCTGTTTTCAGTGATGCTAGGTATTTTAGTGCTCTACTTAATCAAATCAGCACTGGGGATCGATATCTTCCCGAACTTTTCATTTGGCGTTTGGGGTTGGTTTAAAACCAATATCTTAAACTAACCCCAGCGATCTGCTATTTACAGATAGTCGTACCCAACAGCGTCCAATCATCGGACTGTTTGATTTTGATCAGATCATAAATCTCAACGCGAATACCCGTTAGCGGCAATGAGCGGTTGAGCAGCATCGAGCAAACCTTTTGCGCGGCTTCATCGCCTTTGGCTTGGTCTGGCAAAATACCTACGACAAGAATTTTATCATCATTCCACCAAACAGGGCGTGCAGGAAACAGCGGATCTTCCGCTAAGACTTTATCCACCATCGCTTTCACATCATCAGCGACAAGGGTTTTGGTGCTATTGATATACCAAGTCACCGCCACACAGGCAGCTATCAGCAGAATAATTATATTGCGTTTCATTAAGCCAACTTCATACTAAAAATAATGATCCAAGATCATACCTGATTTTTTTATGTGTGGGCGACAGTAAGAGAAATAAGAAGATAGAACTTTTGGCTAGATACAAAAAAGCCAAGGACTGCCTTGGCTTTTTAACATTAACTGCCCATTAAGGCAGATAGCAAGTAGCTGTATCAATTGTACAAGTAACTAAAGCATCTCCTGGCGCCCTAGCCATAACCGTCCAGTCACCTGTTGTACCTGGAGCTGTATAACCTGCTAACGATGTATAACAAGCTGAGTTGCCAAAAGTTGGCGCTGTTACAGTAGGATCTGCAACAGAAATCAACAAAGCACTTGTAAATGCTTTAGCTTCACCTAAACATGCATTGTTAGCACTCTTTTTTGTGTAATCTTGGTAAGCTGGCAACGCGATTGCTGCCAAAATACCGATAATCGCAACCACGATCATCAACTCAATTAATGTAAAGCCTTGTTGCTTTTTCATGTTTTATTTCTCCAGCGAGTATATAAAAGAAGAACGAATCTTAAATAAAAGCGTCATCCCTGAAATCGACAGCTCATAGCCTAGTTTAGACTAAGCCTCTCCTTCTGCCACCCATTTCATGCTGTTATTCTACTATTCAGTATAGCGCACGTTTTCAAACTGTCACGCAAATGTTATTTTTACGCTAATATGATGAATATCTTGTGAATATCAGCGCATCAGTGACCATTCATATCGGCAATATCAGGGAGAGAAGGTGCAAACACAACAGCCATTAAGTGGATTAGCCCGTCGTCTAGTCAAAGATGGGGTGTTTTCTGCGGAGGTCGCTCGTGAGGCGATAGAAAAAGCACGCGCTTCGCAAAAGCCTTTTATTACCCATATTGTCGATGAGCGCTTAGTCAGCCCCCATCGCGCCGCCAGTGCGGCCTCGGATGAGTTTGGCTTACCCCTGCTTGACCTCAACGCCATTAGTGTCAGTTCAATACCGCAAGGCTTAGTATCCGATGCACTGATTACCAAACACCATGCGATTCCGCTGATTAAGCGAGACAACCGCATCTACGTGGCGTTAGCCGACCCCACCAATATTCAGGCACTCGATGAGTTTAAGTTTCATACCGGTATTACTACTGAAGGAGTGATTGTTGAGGAAGACAAGCTCAGGCATTATATAGAAGCCTTTTTAGAGGGCCAAGGCTCGGCT
>DAIRSP010000143.1:0-6587 GCA_036804365.1 Neptunomonas sp.
CAGTAAGACGGATCAGAAGGCGGACTAAATCGTAGGTTCCCTAGAGCAAATGGCCCAAAGGGGTAGCCCAGTCCTAATGTTACGGCTTGATCAATATCTTCAGGTGTCGCTATTCCCTGCTGCGCCATATCACATGCGATATTGACGATCATCGCCAATACACGCTGCACGATGAACCCGCCACTATCCTGTATCACTGTCACATCTAACTTTGTAGATGCCACGGCAGCCCACACAGCATTGATTGCTGAGACAGTCGTGACAGGAGTTCCCATCAAGGTGCAATGCTTTTCCAAAAACAGCGGATCGATTGCTACCGAGCGTTCAGGGTTTAAACCTTCGTTAAGCACAGCAGTGGTCGCATCCACTCCAATCCCAAACACAATACAAATAGATTGCTCTGCTGGCTGCGGTTGGCGATCCAGCTGAATACCTGATGCATCCAAACGCTCAGTTAAATATCTATGTGCTGTAGGATTTTTTGAGCTAACCCATATTGGACATTCACTTAACGCAGGAGGAAACGTCTGTGAGACTTGCTCAACACCACCTGGATGATATGTGTAAAAACCTCGACCACTTTTACGGCCAAGAAGCCCCGCGGATAAACGTTGACGAACTAACGGAACGGGTCTGTATCGAGGCTCTTGATAATATTGATTGTAGATGGTTTCCATGACTGGCAAAGAGACATCTAAACCAGTGAGGTCGAGTAGTTCAAACGGACCTAATCGAAATCCTACGGCAGTTTTCAAGATATGATCGATTGAAGAAAAATCAGCGATACCTTCTGACAAAATCCGCAACGATTCCGTCAGAAACCCTCTGCCCGCATGATTCACAATAAAGCCTGGTGAGTCTTTAGCCCGAACCGGTGTATGCCCCATGCGCTTTGCAAGCTCAACAAGGCACTCACGAACCTTTGGCAGAGTTAATAAACCATCAATCACCTCAACCACTTTCATTAAGGGTACGGGACTAAAAAAATGATAGCCCGCTACACGCGATGGTAATCGGCAAACCGCTGCGATGGCAGTGACAGATAATGACGAGGTATTCGTTGCCAAAATACAGTCATCCGATACAACCGCTTCTAGTTGTCTAAAGAGCTCTCTTTTAGCCTCCAAACTCTCGACAATCGCCTCTATCACCACGTCACATGCAGAGAGTTCAGATAACTCAGTCACCACATGCAAAGATTGTCGTGCTAACTCCACAGTTTCTGCCGATATCCGCTTTTTGGTTT
Source organism: Neptunomonas sp. (assembly GCA_036804365.1). GTDB lineage: Bacteria > Pseudomonadota > Gammaproteobacteria > Pseudomonadales > Balneatricaceae > Neptunomonas. The sequence goes on from DAIRSP010000143.1 coordinate 1,247, forward strand.
CAAGCATACTTAATGTCTGATGGATGGATTGCTGTGCATCCTCGGCAGCTCCAATGCGCGTATCAAATAGTCTCACCCTGATACCCGCAACCGCTGCTATCTGAGCAATACCTTTGCCCATTAACCCCGCACCTACTACACCGAGAACAGTCTCTTCATGCTTTATCGTCAACATATTCATTGGCCCTTAAAACGGTTAACGATGTTTAACCACAAAGTTTTCTAAGCTTTCACGCTCTGAAATTAGGCTATTCTCTGGCGCATCGAGATCTTCGTAACCTAAGGCCATGCCACAAACAACTTGCTCATTAGGAGATAATTGCAAAATGTCAGTGATAATTTTGTGATAATCAATCCAAGCGCCCTGAGCACATGTTGTTAAGCCCCGAGCCTCAGCAGCTAAGATCACATTCTGTAAGAACATACCGTAATCTAACCAACTGCCTTGGGCTAAACGGCGGTCGATGGTAAAGATCAGCCCTACCGGTGCACCAAAAAACTCAAAGTTTTTTCGGTGTTGCTGTTTCATTTTTGCCTGATCGCCTTTGGAGATTTCTAATAAGCTATAAAGCTGCAATCCCACATTACGTCGCCGAGAAAGATAAGGTTCGAAAAACTCTGAGGGGTAATAGTTGTACTCTGCCTGATGGGAACCATCAGAGGTATCAAAAGCCTTACACACAGCCTGACTTAACCTGCACAGAGTTTCACCGGTTAAGAGATGCACCCGCCATGGTTGAGAGTTAGTACCCGAGGGAGCACGCGATGCCACCGTCAAGATCGAGTCAATAATAGACTCATCAATTTGCGTCGGTAAAAAGGCTCTAATTGAGCGCCTCTTCGTCATAATCCGATCGACTACTTGAGTATCATCTACACTGCTCGTTGGCATCATCGCACTCCGCTCTGAACTGATTAACCATCATTTACTCTGCGTTTTATGAGAACGCCTGAATCCCTGTTTGTGCTCGACCTAGAATGAGGGCGTGAATATCGTGAGTTCCCTCATAGGTATTGACCACCTCTAAGTTCACGACATGACGAATAACCCCAAACTCATCTGATATACCATTGCCACCAAGCATATCTCGCGCCATGCGCGCTATCTCTAAAGACTTGCCGCATGAGTTACGTTTAATCAGAGAGGTAATCTCTACAGACGCAATACCTTGCTCTTTCATGTGACCAACACGCAGACAGGCTTGCAAACCTAGAGTAATTTCCGTTTGCATATCAGCTAACTTCTTCTGAATAAGCTGATTAGCCGCCAACGGGCGATCAAATTGTTTACGATCAAGCACATATTGACGAGCCCTATGCCAGCAATCTTCCGCTGCTCCCAAGGCTCCCCAAGCAATACCAAAGCGTGCTGAATTAAGACAGGTGAAAGGACCTTTTAAACCTGCAACTAGCGGTAGTTCATTCTCTTCAGGTACAAAAACATCATCCATAACGATTTCGCCGGTTATGGAGGTGCGCAAACCTACCTTGCCATGAATCGCGGTGGCGCTCAGGCCTCTCATACCTTTTTCTAAGATATAACCCCGGATAAGGCCTTCATCATTTTTTGCCCAGACAACAAAAACGTCAGCTATAGGGCTGTTGGTAATCCACATTTTACTTCCCGATAAACGGAATCCACCGGGCGCTTTGCGGGCACGTGTAATCATCGAGCCAGGGTCTGAACCATGATTTGGTTCTGTTAAGCCGAAACAACCAATCCACTCACCTGATGCGAGTTTTGGCAGATACTTTTGAGCTTCTGAACCAAATTCATTGATAGGTACCATAACCAACGAAGACTGCACACTCATCATAGAGCGGTAGCCAGAATCTATTCGCTCTACTTCACGCGCAATCAGGCCGTAACTGACATAATTCAACCCTGCGCCACCGTACTCGACAGGGATAGTCGAACCTAATAAGCCCATCTCTCCCATTTCACGAAATATCTCGGGATCAGTTGTTTCATGACGGAAAGCGTTCTGTACGCGTGGTAATAGTTTCCCCTGCGCGTAGGCTTGGGCAGCATCACGAATCATCCGCTCTTCTTCTGTTAACTGTAAGTCCAGCAAAAATGGGTCGTCCCACTTCATTTCCATCATTATCTCTCCTAAAGCATCTACTTTCTCATTCTGTAGGTGGCACTGAGTTAGGCCATCTCTTCACGAATCATATTGCGAGCTATAACCAACTGCTGTATCTGCGTTGTCCCTTCAAATAGCCGGAATAAACGCACATCACGATAAAATCGTTCAATGCCATATTCTGCTAGATAACCCGCACCACCAAAAATTTGCACAGCTCTATCTGCTACACGACCACACATTTCAGAAGCGAACATTTTTGCACACGACGCTTCCGTTACAACATCTAAACCGTCATCACGGCGACGAGCCGCATCAAGTACCATCGAGCGAGCCGCATAGATCTCAGCTTTACTGTCCGCTAACATCGCTTGAATCAATTGAAACTCGGCGATAGGTTTACCGAACTGCTTACGCTCACAGGCATAGCGCAATGCATCCTCTAACATACGTTCAGCAACGCCCACAGAGATGGCTGCGATGTTGATACGGCCTTTATCCAACACTTTCATCGCTGTTTTGAATCCGATACCTTCAACACCGCCAATCAAATTGGAGGCAGGCACACGACAATTCTCAAAAATCACATCACAGGTATGTGAGCCACTATGACCCATTTTTTTATCCGGCAACCCTAAAGAAAGACCGGGTGTATTCCTTTCAACAATAAATGCCGAAATACCACCAGCACTCTTTCCAGAGATATCAGTACGTGCCATCACGGTGAAAATACCCGCTTCTGGTGCGTTAGTAATGTAACGCTTGGTTCCATTGAGGATGTAATCATCACCATCACGTACCGCCGTTGTACGTAAGCTGGCAGCATCCGATCCACTGTCAGGTTCAGTCAGCGCGAATGATCCGATCATCTCGCCAGCGACTAACTTCGGTAAGTATTTCTCTTTTTGTACAGGTGTCCCATCGATCACGATACCTTGCCCGCCAATACCATTGTTAGTCGCAAAGAGTGACCGGAAACACGGCGACGTTTTGCCAATTTCAAACGTAGCTAGCACCTCTTCTTCCATGGTTAAGCCCATGCCACCGTACTCTTCGGGTAGAGATAAACCGAAGAGACCTAGCTCTCTCATTTCATCTCTTATTTCTGTCGGTATTTCATCGATTTCGGCCACTAGCGATTCATTTGGAATTAGACGTTCGCGGACGAATCGCGACAGCGTATCTAGCAAAATATTCAGTGTTTCCTGATCTCGGATCATCTTATCCCCACCTCAATACTGATTTTTGGGTATGGCATCGCACTCACTGCCCAAAAACTACTTAACGTGCTTACGAAACTCGGGTTTTCTCTTTTCTCTAAAAGCGTTGCCGCCTTCAGCAGATTCCGGTGTCTCGTAATAAAGCTTCAGTGCATGCATTGCTAAACCACCCATACCACGAATACTCTCGGTATCGACGTTGAAAGACTTTTTAGCCAATGCGATTGCTGTTGGGCTTTTTTCTAAAATTTCGTCACACCAGCACTTCACTTCGGCATCCAGCTCTTCTGCAGGAACTACAGCATTAACCATGCCCATATCCAAAGCTTGCTGTGCTGTATAACGTCGACACAAGTACCAAATTTCCCGAGCTTTCTTCTCACCCACTACACGTGAAAGTAAGGCGGTACCGAAACCTGGATCTACGGATCCAACGCGAGGTCCAACCTGTCCCAGTTGCGCATTGTCAGAGGCAATCGCTAGATCACAAATAGTGACCAATACATTACCGCCACCGATCGCAAAACCGTTAACCCGCGCAATAACAGGAATGGAGATATCACGAATAGCGCTTTGTACCTCTTCAATCGGCAAGCCAATAATCCCTCGACCGCCATAACCGCCATCCTGAGTGCCCTGATCTCCCCCAGTACAAAATGCTTTGTCTCCGGCTCCAGTGAGAACTACTACACCAATCTCCCGGTCAAAATCCGCATCTTTGAAAGCATGGATCATCTCTTCACACGTTTGTGCACGAAACGCGTTGTACTGCTGAGGACGGTTGATCGTAATTGTCGCTATGCCATCTGCTTTTGTGTAAAGAATGTCTTGGTATTCCATTTCTATTTCCTCTGATAATTACAGTGTTTGGCTCATTAACCGGCCATTGTTAGGCCACCAGAGACACTTAGAATCTGGCCAGTAATAAAAGACGCTTCGTCGCTTGCAAGAAAGGCCACTGCACCTGCTAAGTCATCCGTCTTACCTAAACGACCAAATGGGATAGCTTTAGCTAATGCTCCCTTAAGCTTTTCGCCCTTTTCGCCCTCACCTGCGAAATCACGGAATAGTGCGGTGTCTGTTGGCCCAGGGCATACCACGTTGATGTTGATCTGTTTACGCGCCAACTCTCGTGCCATTGTTTTAGAAAACGAAACCAATCCACCTTTACAAAAAGCGTAAACCGCTTCACCAGAAGAACCCACTCGGGCCGCATCGGATGCAATATTGATCACACGACCAGAACCACGCTCTGACATACCCGTAAGCACGGCATGATGCATATAGAGAGCGCCATATAAATTGACGGCAACAACCTTGTCCCACAGTAACTTGTCTGTGTTAAGAAACGGGCCGGCCCGATCCCACCCAGCGTTATTCACTAATACATCGGTCGGACCAAAATACTCTTCTGCAGCTTTGACTGCTTCGATTACCGACTCTTGGCTGGTCAAATCCACCGGAAACGCTGCGGCCTTGCCTCCTGAGTTCCGTATATCCAGTGCAACTGTCTCGGCTGCGTCTTTATCGATATCGAAGACTGCCACTAAGGAACCGGCTTCAGAAAAACGTCTACAGATAGCTGAACCTATTCCACCACCACCACCGGTCACGATTACGACTTTATTAACTAAACCTTTCATTCTTATTCTCCTATTTGAGTAATCACTCTCAACAACCGCATTAAATCTTGAATTCGCAGTGAGTTATGCGCTTCAATAAGCGCCATCTATTGCAACAGACCTTTTGAGCGACCAATGAAAGATCTATCAACCGAAAAAAGCCTTGCGTCTATCGAAATCAACAACCGACTCTTTTTTCGTTTATTTCAAGCGGCTAATACACTTCATACCAAGGGGACGAAAGCCCTAGAAGAATTTGGTATTACCACTCAGCAATGGTCTGTCTTAGGTGCCCTTTCTCGACCTGTAGCCGCGTCAGGCATGAGTGTTAGTGAGCTTTCCCAATACTTATTGGTGAGCCGACAAAACCTCACTGGGCTTCTTAATCGCCTAGAACACGCGGGTTATATTG
>DAIRSP010000144.1:0-6538 GCA_036804365.1 Neptunomonas sp.
TGACGGGATGGCACGAGTAAACTTAGGTAAAAAGTGGATAATAGCCATCGTTAGAGCTACTAAACCTAACATCATGCCCATTTCGTTGCCTTGCAACCACTGTAGTGCTCCACTTTCATCAGTAAACTTAAACTGTTTGAGCTGGGCAAGAAAAATCACAATTGCCAAGCCGTTTACGAAGCCGAGCATCACAGGATGAGGTACTAAACGAATAAACTTTCCTAACCGAAACGCGCCTGCCAAAATCTGTAAAAGGCCCATTAAGACAACGGTTGCAAAAAGGTATTCGACGCCGTGCTGAGCAACAAGACTCACCATAACCACCGCTAAGGCACCGGTCGCACCAGAGATCATACCTGGGCGGCCACCGATGGCAGCCGTAATTAATCCGACCATAAACGCAGCATAAAGTCCTACTAAGGGCTCTACTCCTGCGACAAAAGCAAACGCAACCGCTTCAGGTACTAATGCCAGCGCAACAGTCAGTCCTGACAACAGATCGTTTTTCATGCTTTGGGTTTTTGAAGCTAATAACTGAAACATGGATCACCGATTTTGAAGAGGGGTAAAAAGCCGGTGATTCTATCAGAAAAGGACGGTTCTGTCAGAAAGGGATCTAATCTGACAGAACTCGAATTTAGTCAGCAGTAAACTGAAACTCTGTATGATCGGGTTCAGCTAGGCGCTCATTCATTAAGTTTGCACGTAAAGTAGATAATCCAAACTGTGATAAATCCTTCGCGAGCTGACGAAGCTCAGAGCTAATATGGGCACGGAAAAATGTCTGCATAGAAGCTAAGTTTTTCCAAGCTGCAGGCATATCATCCATTTTATTGACCATACCGCCCACGGGATCATCGACCATGTATTTAACTATTCCGATGCCACTTAATAAAAGTCGAGACAAACACATAGGACAAGGTTCAAGCGAAACTACTAGCTTAAGCTCATCAACCGCATAGTTATGTAGAAATTTCTCTTCATAGGTATCAATTAAACGCATCTCCGCATGACCCGATGAGCAAAAATGCTCTGCAAAGACCTGATTTTTTTCTTCTACTAACGTATTCCCTTCAGCATCAAGCAATATAGCTCCGACACCGTAATTTCCAGTTTTAAGCGCCTCTAGCGCAAGCTCACAACAGCGTAAGCCAACGACTTCATCTCTGAACTCATCATTAATTTGATACTGACTCACACGCTGAACTAACTCTTCTAAGCTCATTACTACTCCTTATCATTAACGGGCTTATGGCCATAATGATAGTTGCTCAAAACTGACTCCCTCCTTGTCCTCCAAGCGAAATCCGACGCCTAACAGCCGAACAGGCTTATCCCCTCGATTAAAACCTTCACTCATCAAGTCACGAAATAAAGCCGGTTCAAAATGAGTTGCGCGTTGTTCCGCAGTCGTTTGCGCAAAATCGTTAAATTTAAGTTTAACAAAGAATCCAACAATTGCCTGATTAGCTTCATATTTTTTAAACCGACTTAACAATTCAACTAAAAGTTCTGGTAATTCAGCTAAACACGCATCTAAAGAGGCTAAATCTTGGGCAAAGGTGTGCTCAACACTCACCGATTTTCGTGTCCGCTCGCTCACCACCTCTCGCGTATCAATTCCTCGACTTAATTCATAAAGCCGATGACCGAACTGCCCAAAAATCTCCGTTAATTCATTAAGTTGACGCTGTTTAATATCACGGCCAGTATGAATACCTAATGTAAAAAGTTTTTCCGCCGTTTTAATCCCTACACCATGCAATTTTTTGACAGGCAATTGATCAACAAATTCCTCAACTTGATCGGGTGTTATAACAAATAAGCCATTAGGTTTTTTCCAATCACTGGCAATTTTGGCTAGGAACTTGTTGGGGGCGACACCTGCGGATATAGTAATGCCCGTTTGCTTTTCGACCTCTGCCCGTAGCATCTGTGCAATACGCGTAGCACTGCCTTGAAAAAGCGGAGAGTCTGTCACGTCTAAATAAGCCTCATCAAGTGATAAGGGTTCTACCTTTTCGGTCACCGAATGATAGATAGAGAGTATCAGCTTGGATACCGCTCGGTACTTATCCATGTTACCCGGAATAACCGTAAGCTGTGGACAGAGTTTAAGCGCATGAGCCGTCGCCATTGCAGATCGAACGCCAAATGCTCGTGCAGGATAATTGCAGGTGGCGATGACACCTCTTCGATCAGAACGTCCCCCTATTGCTAGAGGAATATCTCTATATCGAGGCTCATCCCGCATCTCAACCGCCGCAAAAAAGCAGTCGCAATCACAATGAATTATTTTACGCATTTCAAGGCATTTCAGCGTTTAGCAGCCTACTCCAGTGCTCAGACCAGCAACAATTATGATCCTGATTCGGCACAACGACTACACGCGCATGGGTATTAGTTCCCAAACGATTAACAAAACCGGTTATCAAAGCAGGAGGAATCACCGTATCTTGAGCGCCCACAAAGTGCAGCTGATCGACCAGTGATAGCTCCTTGACCGCATCGGCTGGATTTAACGATCCTATGAGTGGTGATATACGGTGATGTTCAGTCCAAGCTTGATGGTCTAAATTTCCTGCGACGGTAATCAGCTTACTCACATCATGGCGACGTGCAGCTAACAAGGCTACGATCGTTCCTCCGCCAGAAAAACCAACTAATACCAGCGTATCAGCTTGATAGTCCCGTTTTAACTGATCCACTGCTTCATTCATAGCATCGACCACTAATGGAGCGAACCTCTCTCCCATCCAATACCTTTTATTACATCCACCTCGCTGCTGATGTTCGACATATTGGCACACTCGTCCTAAGTAAACGGCTGTATGCTGACTATCATTAAGCGCTAGTTTCAACGCGACAGGGTTGAGCGGTGTTGGATTTAAAGAGGCTTGTCGACTGGTAATCCAAGCAAGCCCATCACCTTCGATATAAACCGCTAATGTCGATACCGGTAACCTATCTGGTTGTTGATAGCTCATTAGGTCAAAGCTTTTTGTTTCGATTACAGAGGCAGACCAACCGTATTGCTTGGCGATACGTTCCGCACTTTGTACTCTTGATTCAACGGAAGGAATGCTGACACACCCCTGCAACCAAGTCGCTAAGAAGAGCATGAGCAGGATTGAGATTCTACGACCTAACAAACGCATCAACTCAATCTCCCTCATTGGCTGGCACCACAAACTGCTGCAGAAAATCACATAATTGATGAGCGGCTTCCAACCCATCACTATCAATATGCTCGACCCTATCAATCTGATCGATAGGCAAACCTGTTTGCAGCCAATCCTCATTTTGAATAACCAGCACAATAGCCTCGACCGCACGATGCATGAGTAATGCTTGGCAGCGAGCATACAATCCAAACTCTGCCATTACCCACGTAGCCAAAGTGTTATCTTTTGTATGATGATGACTTGTTAAAAACGCAGCAACGCCCGATTGAATGAGCGCCTTTTGCCGTTGTTCAGCAGCCTTAAATGCGGCCAATCCCCCCACATACACATCGATGCTGATGCGTCCTTGATCACAGAGCAACGCATTCACAACATCAGGCATGGTATCTAAAGAGCATTGCCCAGCTCCAAGTGAGGGCGACGCATTCACTTCATTAATAATCGCACCACTCTCATACCAAGGAAGACTAATATCTGCTGTTATCAGATCCACACCTGCAACATCCAGATCGAAGAGTTCCGCTGCCTTTATCGCTAAACTCACGTTATCTCGATGAATTTTCGAGATCATGTTTTCATCTCGCCCACCCAAAGCGGTACTTTCAATGCGGTGCAACTCAACCCATTCTCCTGCAGGCGGAACATCACACAAGCGCAAGCCTCGGCGGTTTAAATAGCTTTCTGCTTGCTCACCATGTGGTAAAGGTGGCGGTCTTCTCCAAGGCGAGCGTTTTTTCCAAACCTGCATGGTTTGATTGATTAACTCGTCAATCGTATGCTCTCCATCACCTAACACGGCGACAGGTAAACGTTTAACCACATAGATCAACTGCCCACGGACAATAAGCAAACGATGACAGACACCAGCTACCTGCTCTTCAACTAACACTTGTTTTGAAAAGCGCTGAGCCAAGCGAAAGGCCTCAATCACATCCTGCTCACACTCTAAATCGACGCTTACGCCCTCGCCACGTTCAGCATTTACCGGCTTTATCACTAATGGATATCCCAATCGCTGTGCTGCTTTCACAGCCAGTTCTGGGGTATTCACCAACAAGTGTTGCGCGGTAGGGAGATTTGCCTCACGCAACCAAAGCGCGGTTGCCTGCTTATGCGCAACCGTATCTATACCAAGCACTGAGTCGGTTTCAATCAAGCTATTCAAAAATTTAAGGCTTTTATCTCCCCAACCTAACTGAGCAATACCGTAGCCATGATACAGCCAAGGTCGATGCATCTTATGAGCCGACTCCAACAGGGTTATAGCAGAGGAGGTCAGCTGTGAATGGTTAAGCAGATAAGGCAGAAGGTCTCTTTCTAGATCCTGATAAAAAAGAGCCAATACCTCTTCCGTATCCTCTGCGTCAGCAACACGTCCCAACCAAGCGCCCAGAACAGAAAACATTTTCTCAAATAGATTGGTCGGGATGTCAGACTGTACGGTCATCGCTACCTGCACCTGCCACTGATTAGAATGAGCACTGCAAGGCACGATCGAAAACAGAGAGGGTTTGGATAAAACAGGTATTCCGCAGACTCGCAGCAACTTACCAACACCTAGAGCGATGCGCCACATCAGACGAGCCACCACCGCTGTGTCTTCATCAACCAACGGCTGACCAATCCAGTTTTGAGGCTCAGTAACGGGCTCCTCTAACCAAGTCTCTAGCCAACCATCAACTTTTTGCCAAGAGATGGGTTCTGCCGAAAGTTTCAACTCGTAGAGACTAACGACTTGAGGTAATAACTGCCCATGAGTCAATGCAGAGACCGGCGCTTCTGTTGGTAATGGGGTTATCCTGATCATATAGCCCCCTCTATCTGTTCCACTAAAGCGTTCTCAAGGAGATCTTTAAGCGCTTTGATAGATTTATCAGTTAAAGGCTGGGCATGCTCCCTATCCACCAGCTTTTCATCTACCCACACAACTTGGCTTACTCGGTCAACCGGAAGACCCGTATGCAAAAGTTCATCTGTTTGAATCACCAAAATCAGCGCATCAGCACGTTTATCCAAGAGGGTCTCAAGGGCAAGTTTAAATAAGCCTTCTGCGCTGCCTAATCGACTGCAACCCGCGGCGGTATGTGTTATTAACACACACCCTTGGCCTTGAGAAACCAATGCTTGCTGTCGACTGCAGGCCTTTGCATAAGCCTGATCTCCACCGACAAAGCACTCTATCGGTATACGACCCGCATCGTTAAGAGTGCTTTTTAATAGCTCAGGTATTGCCGCTTTGGAGGTAGAACCTGCACCTATCATAGGCGCATTATTAACCTCATTGATCACCGCTCCATTCTGATACCAAGGGATGCTGATATCTGGCGAAATGACATCGATACTCGCCCAACTTAATCCCAGTAACGAAGTAGCCCGCAAAGCCAGCGCGATATTATCTGGATGGATCCGAGAGGATAAATCCTCATCTCGACTACCATCAGTGTTGTTAGGCAGCTTTCTAAGTGGCACCCAAACACCGTTAGGTGGCACAGAGTCAAAACTAAACCCTAGCTGTTTGACGGCCTCAATTGCTTCTTCATCCGAGGGCAAAGGCATTTTTCGCTGCCATAACAGCGCTTTTTTCCGGACACTGTTTTCTTCATCGATCAGTGCTCGAATTGAAAGCAGTCCATTGCCCCTCACCCCGACAGGGTTACGTTTCAGCACATATGCCACACGGTTATTGTCCACTTGAATATGATGAACGACACCCGCTATGTGCTCTTCAACAAGTACCTGCGGGTTAATCGCTTTAGCACTATTAAAAGCAGTGACGAGCTGCGATTCATTTTGAATACCGACGATAACACTTTGCCCACCGACGCCTTTAACGGGTTTCACAACCACAGGAGGATGCAAAGCACGCATAGCCTCAAGCGCTTGCTCTTCACTAATGACAAGTCGATGTTGAGGCACAGGCAGCCCCATTTTTTTAAGGAGTTTAGCCGTAACGTATTTATGTCCTGCAGCCAACCTACCTATGTGAGAATCACCTTGTGTTTGGCTACCTCGTAACAGAAATCGATTCGCTCCCCAACCTAATTGATATACACCGGCGACAAAGCGCCAAGGTATCCTCGCCCGATAAGCTTGCTCTAGAAGCGACATATCGGTGATAGATCCTTGATGCTCTTTCCACATATCACCGATCAGTTGACGTTCAAGCTGCTGATACAAAGGTTCAACATTTGAGAAGTCGGTTAGATGTGTGGTGAGCCCCGTTATAATAATGCTCGCCGCCTCAAATGTTTTGCGATACCAAGCATCAGAGAGATGGTGTAAATCCGTGATGGCCAATCTACTTTCCGTGTAACGGGTGTCCCAACTCTGAACCAGACTCAAAATTCGCCCTT
>DAIRSP010000145.1:0-6468 GCA_036804365.1 Neptunomonas sp.
AATGGGCAAACTGCACCATGCGATGATGGGTACTGCGTCTGTAGCCATCGCAACGGCGGCTGCTATCCCTGGCACTTTGGTGAATTTGGCAGCCGGAGGTGGTGCGCGTGAAGCGGTTACGTTTGGACATCCGTCTGGCACGCTACGTGTTGGCGCTGCAGCAGCATTAGTGGATGGTGAGTGGACGGCAACTAAAGCCGTTATGAGCCGTAGCGCAAGAGTTTTAATGGAAGGTAACGTACGCATTCCGGGCGATGCTTTCTAAGGTTTGAAGTAGGGATGTGGTAGTCCTGACTCCCTATCAGGAAGGGGCTGCTTCTGCTTCTCTTATGCCCTGCATGGTTAACCATGCAGGGTTTTTTTATGCCTAAGCGGGGCTGTGCTGATTGTGGCTTGATTCGCCAATCAGCATTAAACTTTCCTCTGCGAAACCTAATCCGGCCTCTGTATAGAAGTTAAATACATTGTCGATACCTGCTTCAAGCAGCAACACTCTATCATCCTGATAGCGGGCAATAGCGGCTATCTGTCCAGAGTAACCCACTTTACGAAGTTGATTAGTGATGTTGATATCATCTTGAATGGATGGAAGAGCCAACAAAACAAGTTTAATACGACGCGTATCGAATGCTTCCCAGAGATCAGCATCTTCACCGTCACCAAAGAAGACGTTCATACCCATTTGCTGGTATTTCTTGATACGAAGTCTATCCGCATCCATTCCTACGACACGTTGATCAACCATGTTTTGGAGGGCTTTAAATGCGCCTTTACCCACTCGACCTAAACCTATCACCAAGATCTCAGCATTAGGCGGCTGAATAAAGCGATCAGCTGGAAGTCTATCGGGCAGTTCATAGGTTTTGATCTTCTCTTTGTTGTTGCCATAGATTCTGTGGGCATAGCGATAGAACAGACTTGTGACAACAAAGGAAAGCGAGACAGATAAGGCCAGAATAACAAGCCACTCTTTATTCAACCAGCCATAATCAACACTCAAGGCTGCAACGATTAAGCCAAATTCACTAAAGTTACTCAGTGCTAAAGCGCACAGAAAGGAGGTGCGTCCACGCAACTGTAGTTTGGTGAAAATGAAGAAAAACATCAGACACTTAACGATCAGCAACAGCGTGATTAAGGTGGCCATGCCCATCATTGACCAACTTGGTAAGGCGGTAAAACCAATGGAAAGGAAGAAACCGATCAAAAAGAGGTCTTTGAAACTCAATAGCGATTTAGTTAACTCACTCGCTTTTGAATGATGACTGAGAAGAATGCCGAAGATAAGTGCCCCCAAGTCTCCTTTGACTCCGACTAAGGTGAAGAGCTCGTAGCCGCCTAGTGCTAAGAAGAAGCCAGTTAAAGGTAGCATCTCACCATGTCCGGCACGGCTGAGTAGAGCATCCAGAAATGGGCGTATAAAAAAGAGTCCTAGTAGGCCAATAGCATAAACAGAAGGGACCTTTCCGGTAGCTAATACAAGGAAAACCACCGCTGCGATATCTTGCATGACCAACACGCCTACAGCCAGCTGACCGTGGCGGGTTTTCATTTCACCGCTTTCTTCGAGTAATTTAATAATACAAACGGTACTGCTAAAGCTGAGAGCAAACCCTAAAAGTGCTGCACTGGCAAGAGATAGGTCGGTAAAGTAGGGGATAGCGACCAGGCTTAGAAAGAGTGAAAGCGAGCCAAAGAGCAGTGTCCAAAGCCCCATGTGGGATAGGGTACTCGCCCATACTTCCTTTTTGAGTAGGTCTTTAACATGTAGTTTCAACCCTATCGTAAACAGCATCAAAGTGATGCCTAAATTGGCTAATGAGTCGAGCGAATCACTCGGTTCAATGCCAATTGCATGAAGGATAAAACCTGCTATCAAAAAGCCGATTAATGGGGGCAGATTAATTAGCTTAAGCATCAATCCGCAAACGAACGCAAAAAGTATCCAGATAAAGTCCATCGTATCTCTACATTTGTATAGGAATGGGTTTGTCGAGCCTTGTACTATGATAAGATATTTCTTTAGCAATCATAGTCGTAGCTTACAGAAAATTAATTCTTACTATTCTACAGAAATACTGGCGTATCCGAAGTTTAAGGAACCAATATGTTTAAAAAGTTGAAATCTATTTTTTCATCCAATGAAAAAGCTGACGATCAGATAGTCCATGATGCCAGTCAAGAATTAGAAGCTGAATTAAAAACAGAGTTGCCGATGGACCAAGCAGAGGCTCCTGTTGCATCCGCTGAAAGTGATGTAATAAAGGCAGAGACGAATAGCTTGCTAGAGCAGCCATCTAAGGTGGAAGCCTCGGTAGAACCTGCCGCTGAACCAAAGGTTATTGCTAAGGTTGATGAAGAAATCATCTCTACCTCGCCCCCCGATAGTGCGCAACCGACGAAGCAAGGTATGTTTGCGCGCATTAAATCAGGTTTGAGTCGAACGAAAGCCAATTTGACCGAGCAGCTAGGAAATCTATTTCTGGGTAAAAAAGAGATAGATGATGAGTTATTAGAGGATATTGAAACACTTTTATTAACTGCGGATGTGGGTGTCGAAGCCACCACTGAGATTGTTAAGCACTTAACTGAGCGTGTACAACGCAACCAGTTAGCAGATGCCCAAGCATTACACGCCGCATTAAAAGAGGAGCTTGCTGCACTGCTATATCAAGTAGAGCAGCCATTAGATACCGGAGTTGCTAAAAAACCTTACGTGATTTTAATGGTCGGTGTTAACGGCGTAGGGAAAACCACCACGATTGGTAAATTAGCGAAGCGTTTTCAGTCAGAGGGTAAATCAGTGATGCTGGCTGCTGGTGACACCTTCCGTGCCGCTGCAGTAGAGCAGTTACAAGTTTGGGGTGAGCGGAATAAGGTCCCTGTTGTGGCTCAACATACGGGTGCGGATTCAGCATCCGTTTTATTTGATGCACTACAATCAGCACAGTCCAAACAGGTTGATATCTTAATTGCTGATACAGCCGGTCGGTTACAGAATAAAGATCACCTTATGCAAGAGCTTGAAAAAGTGGTGCGTGTTATGCGCAAAATTGATGAGGCGACGCCACATGAAGTCATGTTGGTGCTGGATGCAGGTACTGGGCAAAATGCGATGAGCCAAGCCAAAATCTTTAAGGATGCCGTGGGTGTGACGGGAATTACTCTAACCAAACTAGACGGAACTGCAAAAGGTGGCGTTATCTTTGCCATAGCGAAACAGCTTGCCTTGCCTATTCGGTATATCGGAGTGGGAGAGCAGGTTGATGACTTGCGTCCTTTTGTAGCTAAAGAGTTTGTTGAAGCTCTATTTGATTAATAATCGGCTAGCAAAATTGATAAATAACTGTATATTTGTACAGATTGTATAGATGACATAGTAGGTCAAATCTTGATCGGATATCTGAAAGGTTATTTAGTAGAAAAACAGCCTCCATTTTTAGTCGTAGATGTTCATGGTGTTGGCTATGAAGTTGAAGCCTCCATGAATACTTTTTTTAGGCTGCCTGAATTAGGCACTTCTATCACACTACATACTCATTTTGTGGTGCGTGAAGATGCCCAGCTACTTTATGGGTTTGCTGATAAGGCGGAAAGGTCACTTTTTAGGTCTTTGATCAAAGCAAATGGCGTAGGGCCTAAGTTGGCATTATCTATTCTATCAGGGATGACAACCGATGATTTTGTACGTTGCCTTCAAAGAGAAGACGCGACAGCTCTGACAAGAATACCGGGGGTCGGTAAGAAGACAGCAGAGCGCTTAATCGTCGAATTACGCGATAAGGTAAAACATCTCCAATCATTTGAACCCGATGAGTTTACGTTAACAGGCGATGATGTTGGGAATGGTGATATATCCGTGAATGTTACCCAGCTAAAAGATGAAGCGGAAAGCGCATTGGTTGCGTTGGGCTATAAGCCTGTTCAAGCAACTAAAGCGATTGCGCAAGCTGAAAAGCAGCTTCAGGGTGATGCAAGTGTTGAAGACCTTATACGCTTAGCACTTAAGTCAATGTTATCGGGTGCTTAGTAAGAGAGTAACAGATATATGATCGAAGCAGACCGATTTATCTCCGCCGCTAAGAGCGTACCCGTCGAAGAACAGCATGATCGAGCCATTAGGCCAAAAACCTTGGCGGATTATACCGGGCAGCCTGTTGTTAAAGAGCAAATGGAAATTTTTATCCATGCAGCGCGCCAACGCAAAGAAGCATTAGATCATACCCTGATTTTTGGTCCACCGGGGCTAGGTAAAACGACACTTGCGAATATTATCGCCAATGAAATGGGCGGTGATATTAAGACAACCTCAGGCCCTATTTTAGAGAAGGCCGGTGACCTAGCTGCACTGCTTACCAATTTAGAACCCGGCGATATTCTGTTTATTGATGAGATACACAGGCTGAGCCCTAATGTTGAAGAGGTGCTTTATCCGGCAATGGAGGATTACCAATTAGATATTATGATTGGTGAAGGGCCTGCCGCTCGTTCGATCAAATTAGATTTACCTCCTTTTACCCTTGTCGGAGCTACAACGAGAGCCGGATCCTTAACATCTCCATTGCGTGACCGCTTTGGTATCGTTCAACGTCTTGAGTTTTATAACGTGACCGACCTGACGCAGATTGTCATGCGTTCGGCGTTACTGTCAGGAACACGTATTGATGAGGCGGGAGCTACGGAAGTAGCGAAGCGTAGTCGAGGTACACCGCGTATTGCCAATCGCCTTCTGCGAAGAGCGCGGGATTATGCTGAGGTGAAGGGTACAGGGGAGATCACCAAGGAGATCGCTGACTTAGCTTTGAATATGCTAAGTGTCGATGAGCGTGGCTTTGACCATATGGATAGGCGTCTGCTGTTGGTGATGATTGAGAAGTTTTCGGGTGGCCCTGTGGGCGTTGACAGTTTAGCGGCGGCTATTAGTGAAGAGCGGGATACGATCGAGGATGTATTAGAGCCTTATCTAATTCAGCAGGGCTATATGATGCGTACACCTCGTGGGCGTGTGGTCACTGATCATGCTTACCTACACTTCGGAATAGAGAAACCTGATCAAGATCAATAAAACCTTACAAAGTAAAGGTGTTTATTTCTATCCTGATGCGCGTCAAAGATTGGATTGTCTATGCTTTAGTAGCATCAATATCAACAATCATTTCGAGACGTACCATCATGGCTCTGACATCCAATAAAAAGAAAAGTATTAAGAGCGAACTTACCTTCCTGTTAGAGAGTCTTAGAGAGGAAGTGGGCTCTGAAATGAGCTCGATGCGTCAAACAAATCTTTTTGCTGATGCCCATGATATCAGTGAAGAGTCTCAGATTAATGCCGAAAAATCCGTTTACATTGCCGACCTCTCGAGGCATCTACAAGAGATAAAGGATTGCCAAGAAGCATTGCGTCGACTTGATAAAGGCGAGTATGGTATTTGTGTTGATTGCGGAGAGCAAATTGAGCTTAATCGGTTACGCGCAAACCCTGTCACCAAGCGCTGTATCGCTTGTCAGGTGAAGAAAGAAAATCATCCAAATCGGATGAAATTTGCGTCGATGTAAAGGCGTGATGAAAAAAATCATCTTTAGTTCCCATTATTGGGCTTTTTTTGAAAAAATATATTGCTCAAATGCGTTTGACTCCTTGTATAAATTTTAGCTCCTGCTATTGTTTGCCCCTGCAAAAGATGGTCAAAAATGCCCGCTACAATGCTGTATGGCACGTTTAACTGACGGCTTATTTTTTAATGAATCGCCGGTCATGAGACGGTCAACAAGCCAGATTTTGATTATAAAAACCTAAGTTAAACTTTATCTTCTACAATGGTCACTCCTGTAAAAAAGTGGCTATGTGGGATAGTTATGGAGAAAATACAGTGGCCGAACAGTTGTCCATCTGGACGTTAGTGGTACATGCCAGCCTGGTTGTTCAGATTGTCATGGCTATATTAATCTTGGCTTCTTTTTTGTCTTGGGTAATGATTTTTCAGCGCTTATCTGTGATTCGTAACGCTCGAAATTCACTTAGGGATTTCGAAGATCGCTTTTGGTCTGGTGTTGATTTAGGACAGCTCTACAGAGAAATAACAGAAACCGGTGAAAAACCGTCGGGTGCTGAGAGCATCTTCTGTGCTGGCATTAAAGAATACACCCGCATGACGGCACAAAAACATTATGATCCTGATGCTGTTATGGATGGTGTGCAGCGCTGTATGCGTGTTGCTCTGTCTCGTGAAGAGGAAAAACTAGAGCAGCACTTACCCTTCTTGGCAACGGTAGGATCTACAAGCCCTTATATCGGCTTGTTTCGGACGGTTTGGGGGATTATGCACGCGGTCATTGCATTAGGTGCAGTAAAGCAAGCAACATTGGCAATGGTTGCGCCAGGTATCGCTGAAGCGCTGGTTGCAACAGCAATGGGTCTGTTTGCAGCAATTCCAGCGGTAATGGCATATAACCGTTTAAGTAATACAG
>DAIRSP010000146.1:0-6455 GCA_036804365.1 Neptunomonas sp.
GTACAATGAGTTTTACAAACATATTTCTCATGATTTCGGTACGCCACTAACGCATGCTCATAACCGTGTTGAGGGTAACCTTGAATACACCAGCTTATTGTATGTGCCAGAAAATGCACCCTATGATCTTTGGAATCGCGATGCTCCGCGTGGTCTGAAACTCTACATTCAACGTGTATTTGTTATGGATCAGGCTGATAACTTCCTGCCATTGTATCTACGATTCATTAAGGGTGTCGTTGATTCAAATAACCTGTCGCTCAACGTTTCACGTGAGATCCTTCAACAAGACCCTAATGTTGATAAATTACGTGCAGCGTTAACCAAGCGTGTCTTAGATATGTTAACGAAGCTTGCTAAAAATGAACCAGAAAAATACGCTACATTCTGGAAAGCATTCGGTAGCGTAATTAAGGAAGGTCCAGCGGAAGACTACACAAATCGCGATAAGATTATGAAGTTGTTGCGTTTTGCGTCTACGCATAACGGTACGAGTGAAGTGAATGTTGGGCTAGATGATTACATCTCGCGCATGAAAGAAGGTCAAACAAAGATCTACTACGTTGTTGCAGAAAATTACAATACGGCTAAAAACAGTCCACACCTTGAGATCTTCCGTAAGAAAGGCATTGAAGTGTTGCTAATGACTGAGCGTGTTGATGAATGGATGATGAGCCACCTATTTGATTTTGAAGGTAAGTCGTTCCAGGATGTAACAAAGGGCGAATTAGAACTCGGTGAGACTGAAACGGAAGAAGATAAAAAAGCACAAGAAGAGCGTGCAAAAGAGTCTGAGGGTTTGGTTGAGCGTTTAAAAGAGCGCTTGAAAGATAAGGTTTCTGATGTCCGTGTTACGCATCGCTTAACTGAATCACCTGCCTGCTTGGTGTTAAATGCTTATGATATGGGCGCTCAGATGCGTCAAATTATGGAAGCAGCAGGACAAAAAGTGCCTGATAGTAAACCGGTATTTGAAATCAATCCTGAGCATCCACTGATTGCTAAGTTAGACAAAGAACCTGATGAAGATCGCTTTGGTGAGTTGGCATTAGTTATCTTTGATCAAGCAGATCTGGCTGCCGGTGGTCATCTGGCAGATCCAGCTGCCTACGTGAGCCGTTTGAATAAGCTTTTACTTGAGCTAAGTCAGTAAAAGTTTCATCACGACAAAAAAGCGGGTTTTTAACCCGCTTTTTTTATTATTAAACCCTGCGGATTTTTTATTTTGAGCTAGATTTAAAAACATTATTTAAAAGAATCGAATCAGAGTGAAGTGAGGTAGTGATGAAAGGTCAATGGTTAGTCGGTTTAGTATTTGGGGCGGTATTGGTGGGTCATGTATCAGCAGGCGAGGGTGACGATATTGTCGCTAAGCATTGTAAGGCATGTCATGAAGCGGGCTTAGCTGGCGCACCTAAGTTAGGTGATAAAGCTGCATGGGCACCGCGTATAGCTACCGGCATTGATGCGATGTCGGCAACAGTTCTGAGTGGTAAAGGTGCGATGCCGCCAAAGGGTACATGTGGAACTTGTACACCTGAACAGATTAAAGCAGCAGTTGAGTCAATCACTGCGGGTATGTAATTTCCATGGAACGGAGACCACAGCGTAAAAAGGCAGCCGATGGGCTGCCTTTTTCTGTATTAGCTACTCCATTAGTCTTTAAGTACGGCACTCAAAGATTGCGCAACATATTTAATGTTCGCGGCAGATAAACCTGCAATACTAATACGGCTAGAATCGACCATATAGATAGAATATTCATCACGCAGGCGTGCAACCTGGGCTTTATCAATACCCAGGAATGAAAACATCCCTTTTTGCTGTGGGATAAACGCAAAGCTTCTCTCACATCCCGTTGCTGCAATCTCAGCGGCAAGCTGATGGCGAAGTTTAAGAATACGCTCACGCATAACGGTTAGTTCTGCGTCCCAGCTCTTAGCTAACTCTGGATTAGCAAGAATCGTTTCTACAATGGATGCACCATGCGCGGGTGGCATAGAGTAGTTACCACGAACAATACTGAACAGGTTGCTTCGGCTGATTTCGGCCTGTGCTGTAGTTTCAGATATGATCAGAACAGCGCCAGTGCGCTCACGGTACAATCCAAAGTTCTTTGAGCACGAACTAGCAATCACCATTTCGGGTGCTTTGCTGGCTAGCAGGCGAAGACCGAAGGCATCTTCGTTTAATCCATCTCCCAACCCTTGGTAAGCAATATCAACGAAAGGAATTAGACCATTTTTCAGAATGATGTCTGTGATAGCTTTCCATTGATCTTGGTTGAGATCAGCACCGCTTGGGTTGTGACAGCAGCCATGCAGTAACACCACATCTCCAGCTTGAGCGTTCTCAAGCGTACTGCACATAGCATCAAACTTAATCCCTTTTGTGACAGAATCATAATAGGGATATTCTTTAATGTTGAGCCCAGCGACTTTAAACGTCGGAATATGGTTAGCCCAAGTAGGATCACTGACCCAAATAGTCGTATTCGGGTTACAGCGATTTAGAAACTCTGCTGCCACACGAAGCGCACCGCATCCGCCCGGTGTTTGGGCCATGCTAACACGTTTATCAGCTAAAACAGGATGGTCATTACCGAGTAATAGGCGGCTAACATGGTAAGAAAACCCTTCAGAGCCCGCAGGACCAATATAGGTTTTGGTGGTCTCTGTCGCTAAAATTTGTTGTTCAGCTGCATGCACAGCCTGCATGATAGGGGTGTGGCCATTTTCATCCTTATAAACACCCACGCCTAAGTCGACCTTAAGTGGGTTGTTATCTTGACGGTATTGAACCATCAGATTAAGGATCGGGTCAGCGGGTAGTCCTTGCAGACTGTTAAACATGAGTTTCTCCTGAGCCAGTATCGGCTGTAAATAGCTGTGCCATTAGTTGTTCTCGCTGTTGCTGATAGCGTTCAACAGCCTGTTCTCTCACCAAACCAAAACCACGAATCTCGCTAGGTAGCTTAGCTAACTGTACTACAAGATCATAGTTTTGTTCATTGACCTTGCTCGCTAAGGCTTTCAATAGCGACTGATAATCAGCTAAAAGTTCGCGGTCTAACTGACGATCCTGGCTGTATCGGAACGGGTCGAGAACGGTATGGCGTAAACCTCGCATTTTGGCGAGCATTCTCAGGGATTTCAACATCCAAGGACCAAATTTACGCTTAATTGGTCGTCCATTTTGCATTTTTTTACTGAATAATGGTGGCGCGAAATGAAAGTTGACCTGGTACTCGCCTTCGAAGCTGTTTTTTACCTCATCTAAAAAATCTGTTTCAGTAAATAAACGGGCAACTTCATATTCATCTTTAACGGCTAACAAGCGGTATAACTGCGTAGCGACAGCTTCACTCAATAGATTTAACTTGCCAGAAATTTTCTTATCCGCAGCTGTTAGATCAGAGATCTGCTGCGTGTATTTATCCGCAAGCGCTTTGTTTTGATACTGAACTAGAGACGCAGTGTAGCGATCAATTTTGGCTTCGGTACTCTCTGGCATTAATACTTGAGTAGGTGTCATGGCTTGTTTGACATACTCGATATTTTCAGCAGCGAGCCTGCCCCAATTAAATGCCTGTTTATTTTTCTCTATCGCCACACCATTAAGCTCAATAGCTCTGAACAGTGCTTGCTTAGACACAGGAACCAGGCCTTTTTGCCATGCATAACCTAACAGGATGATGTTTGAAAAAACACTGTCGCCTAATAGCTGGAGTGCGTAGTCATTGGCATTAAAGGTATCAAACAACGTACTTCCAACCGCAGCCTTGAGCGTGTCGACACGTTTGCCACTTTGCATATTGGCGTCACGATAAAGTACATGATCCGCAGTAGCCATTTCCGCTAAGTTGACGATAGCTTTCGTATGATTGTGTTTGATCACATCCATTGCTTTGGGCATGGTTGCAACAACCATATCGCAGGCGATCAACGCATTGGCGCAGCCATGACTAATACGAACCTGATTAATCTCTTTCGGGTTGTTCGCTAGTCGGACATAACTTAAAACAGCGCCGCCTTTTTGCGCAAAGCCCATAAAGTCTAAAACACTTGCCCCTTTATTTTCTAAGTGGGCTGCCATCGTGATGAGAGCACCAATAGTGATGATACCCGTTCCGCCAACACCGCAAACGAGTAAGTCGTAGCTTGAGGTGAGAGGCATAATAATTGGGTCGGGCAGGTTGTTCAGTTGCTGCTGTAAGTTGTTGTCTTGAATGCCTTTAGGCTTACGTAATGAGCCACCTTCAATCGTCACAAAGCTTGGGCAGAAACCTTTAACGCAGCTGAAGTCTTTGTTACATGAAGACTGATCAATTTGGCGTTTAGTGCCCATCTCTGTTTGACGAGGTATCACGGATAAGCAGTTCGACTGAGTTGAGCAATCGCCACAGCCTTCACATACGTGATGGTTGATCATGACGCGCTTAGCCGGATCAGGGAAGGTACCGCGTTTTCTGCGACGTCGCTTCTCCGCAGCACATGTCTGGTCGTAGATCAGCACAGTAACGCCTTTAATTTCACGAAACTCACGCTGAATGTGATCAAGCTCATCACGGTGATGGAAGGTAACCCCTTTCGGAAACTCACCATGATGTCCATCGTATTTCTCAGGCTCATCACTTAACACAGCAACACGTTTTGCACCTTCCGATGTCACCTGTTGTGCAATAGCAGGAACAGTAATTTGACCATCGACAGGCTGACCGCCGGTCATCGCAACCGCATCGTTGAAGAGGATTTTATACGTGATGTTGGCGCCAGCGGCTATTGATTGGCGAATAGCCATCGAGCCCGAATGGAAATAGGTGCCTTCGCCTAAGTTTTGGAAGATGTGACCGTTACCGGTAAAACGAGACTTACTGGCCCAGTTAACCCCTTCACCGCCCATCTGAATTAAGGATTCGGTGTCTCTGCCCATCCATGAGGCCATAAAGTGACATCCAATCCCTGCCAGTGCTTTACTGCCTTCAGGGACTTTAGTTGAGCTGTTATGAGGGCAACCAGAGCAGAAATAAGGAAGGCGTCGTACACCACCGACCTCTTTAACGGCGACTCCTGAGTTTTGGATGAATGCTAGGTCTTGACTGAGATCTAAACCGAAGAAACGCTTAAATCTAGCCGCAATGAAGCTGGCTAACAGCGGTGGGCTAAGCTCGCCGACGTAAGGAATCAGTGGCTGGCCAACTTCATCTTGTTTACCGGTAATGAGTACCTCACCCGGACGGTCAGGTTCAGACATGGCTTCTTTGATCTGGCTTTCAATGATGCCGCGCTTCTCTTCAATCACGAGAATCTCGTGCTTACCATGGACAAAGTCTAAAACGCCTTGTTTTTCGAGTGGCCATACTAAGCCAATTTTCAAAATCTCGATCCCTAGCGATTGCAAAGATTCAGTGCTTAAACCTAAACGTTGCAAAGCTTCCATCAAGTCCAAGTGCGCTTTACCGCTGCTGACTATACCGAAGGTGGCATTGGGCGAAACAATGACTTTTTCATCAATAGGGTTTGCTCGGGCGAAAGCTTGAACCGCAGCAAGTTTATGTTCTATGCGCGTTTCTAGTTGTGGTCCGGGTAAGTCTGGCCAGCGGTAATGTAGACCGCTAGCCGGCGGCGTAAAGTCTTGTGGCATTACAAATTGAGGTAAAGGTGTTATCTCAACGCTGCAAGCACTTTCAACAGTTTCTGAAATCGCCTTAAAGCCGACCCACATACCGCTATAGCGCGATAAAGCATAACCCCAAAGGCCAAACTTTTCATACTCAGCAATGCTGCTAGGGCTGATGGTTGGCATAAACCACGCCATAAAAGCGACATCGGATTGATGAGGCATAGAGGAGGAAACACAGCCGTGGTCATCACCAGCAACTACCAGTACACCTCCCGTTGGGGAGCTGCCATAGGTGTTGCCATGTTTGAGTGCGTCACCGGCACGATCGACTCCAGGTCCTTTGCCGTACCAGATTGAAAATACGCCATCGACAATTTTTTCCGGATCCGTTTCAACCTGTTGTGTACCGAGGACTAAGGTTGCAGCGAGGTCTTCATTAATTGCAGGAATAAACTCGATGTTATTTTCATCTAAGAGTTTCTTAGCGCTCCATAAGGCTTGGTCATAACCACCTAGCGGCGAGCCACGATATCCGCTAATAAATCCTGCGGTATTGAGGCCGTTGGCTTTATCAAGACGTGCTTGTGCCATGGGAATACGTACAAGTGCTTGTGTTCCTGTGAGAAAGACGCGTCCAGACGTTTTGGTATAGCGATCACTGAGTTCGTAGTTTTCTAAGGTTACTGTCTTGGCGGAGCTAGCATCGTGGTGCTCAACGCGTGTCTCTTGAGTTGTCATGTCTAGGCTACTTTTATGATTATGATCTACTCAGTTTAGATAAAGGACAAAGAAATGTGCTTTCTATTATTATCCGATAGCAGGTAGTATTTAAT
>DAIRSP010000147.1:0-6345 GCA_036804365.1 Neptunomonas sp.
ATACAGAGGTTCAGTATAGACAATTCAATGCAAGCATATAAAGGATTTTGGCTGAGAACTTTTTTTGGGGCCAAGAGCTGGCCCCAAAGGGTGTAGCAAGCTTAGTGGTGGACGTGACGACCAACAACCACTTTTGGAATATCAAAAGAAAAAAGCGCTTTCAATTTTGTTTTGAATGCCTGGATCAGTTCGCTATTGTATTCACTACGCATTTTATGCGCTTCTGCAATGTAGTAGTCAGTATCGATGTGGCCAAATTTGTTTAGTTTGATATCTAATTCGTCGTTCATGATGTCACCTGTTTAATTGAGTGGGTGATTAATTTATAGCGCTATACTAAAGTCTATAAAGCGCTTGCACAAACGATCTAATTTCATCAAAATGATGAGAAAATCTAATCAATCAGGTGATGTCTGTGCGCCGTTTGCCCCCGCTTAACTCGTTACGTAGTTTTGAATCTGCAGCCCGCAATGAAAGCTTTGCTGCGGCGGCTGAAGAACTTTATGTCACTGCATCGGCGATCAGTCATCAAATAAAGACGCTTGAGGAGTTTTTGGGACTTGTATTGTTTAGGCGTAATAAGCGTAAGGTTGAGCTCACTCCAATAGGTGAGCAATACTTAGTTGCGATTAAACACGCTTTAGATGAAATTGAGGTAGCAACGCAGCGGATTACCTCTAATCCAGAGACTGATGTGGTCACTATTAGTGTGGCGCCTAACTTTTTAACGCGTTGGTTAATGCCGAGGATGAGTAGGTTTCAAGAGCGCTTTCCTGACGTTGAACTACAGATTACTGCGTCAACCGGTCTTATTGATTTCAATAAGTCAAATACTGATATGGCGATCTATTTTGGTCACGGCGACTGGCATGATATAGAGGTTCATTTTTTACGCAGTGTTTATCTTGTCCCTGTCTGTAGCCCTTATTTATTAAAAAATAGTAAGCCTTTAAATCAGCCCGAAGACTTGAAAAAACATACTTTGATCCACGTCGGCAAGCGTTTACACGAATGGCCGGAATGGTTACAACTTGCTGGCGTTGAGTACACAGGGTTTAGCCGAGGGCTTCAGCTTTCAAGCAGCCAGCTAGCAACGGCTGCCGCTCAGGAAGGGTTGGGGGTTGCTCTGGCGGATAGTACTTTAACCTCTCGCGAAATCAATGAGGGAAAACTGATCATGCCATTTAACGTGATGTTAGATACCCATAAATCCTTTTATCTGGTCTATCAGAAACACCGCTTGTTAAGCTATGGGATGAAGGCATTTAAAGAGTGGGTGATAGAGGAGATGAAGGATAGTGGTATCTAATCGATGACCACTATCACCGCCAAGCGTTTAGCTAAGTCTTCTTTTGAGGCCGCGTTCCGCCATAATACGTGTAGAAATCTCTTCTATTGAAAAAGTGGTGGTGTTAATAAAGGGCAATTGTTGCTGCTTGAATAACCTTTCAACATAGCGAACTTCGGCATCACATTGATCTAGGGATGAGTAGCGGCTATTGGGCCTTCTTTCATGTCGGATAGCGGCGAGCTGAAAAGGATCGATTGTTAGCCCGTATAGTTTGTCTTTGTAGGGTGTTAAAGACTCGGGTAAGCCATTATTCTCCAGATCCTCCTCAGTTAGTGGGTAATTCGCTGCTCTGATACCAAACTGGAGTGCCATATATAGGCAGGTCGGTGTTTTGCCACAACGCGATACGCCGACTAAAATGATATCCGCTTTACTGTACTGCTTGGTTCTTGCACCATCATCGTTGTCCATGGCGAAGTTAATGGACTCAATGCGATCCTTATATCGAGTGGCTTCGACTATGCCGTGCGATTTACCAACCGAGTAGGTTGAGCGTGTGCCTAGCTCCCGCTCAAGCGGTTTTATAAATGTGGAAAATACATCTATTTTTAAGGCCTGACTGGCGTTCAGCGTTTTTCGAATCTCATCATTGACGATCGTATCAATCATCACCGGTTTAAAACCATCCGCTTCAAAGGCTTCATTAATCGCAGCAACGGCGGCGACGGCTTTTTCTTGAGTATCAATATAAGGCAAAGTGATTTTTTCAAACTCAATACCTTCAAATTGTGCAAGTAAACTGTTACCTAATGCCTCTGCTGTGATACCTGTGCCATCAGATATAAAAAAAGCCGTTCTTTTCATGATGATCTCTTGGAATAATGTTGATGAAATTATATCAATTTCCAAACAATCCATCAGTAGATGAGCAATGAATAGTCATGACTACCGCGACATTTATTCTAAGAAAGATGGTGAATGGCTTTTCATTTTTAATGTATTTTCAGTATGCTGTTGCAACCATAAACACTGCTACAAAAAACAGCGAAGATGCAGTGTGTCTATCAAATAGCAGGAGAGAAGGCTTTGCATAATTACGTATTGCGTCTGGATCAGGCGGGTATGAATGATGTCGAAAAGGTGGGCGGTAAAAATGCTTCCTTAGGCGAAATGATAAGTCAATTAAGCTCTGCCGGTGTAAAAGTACCTGGCGGATTTGCCACAACGGCAGAGGCTTTTAGAGATTTCCTTTCATATTCAGGTCTGAAAGATAAAATTGATGAGACGCTTCGTGCATTAAATACCGATGATGTTGTAGCTTTGGCTGAAACAGGTAAAGCTATACGTGGTTGGATCATGGATGCCGCTTTCCAACCGGAGTTAGATAAAGCAATAGAAATTGCTTTTGCCGATATCTCAAACGGTAATGAGCAACTAGCTGTTGCTGTGCGTTCCTCTGCGACTGCAGAAGACCTGCCGGATGCCTCTTTTGCTGGACAACAAGAAACTTTTCTCAATATCCGAGGTTTAGATAACGTTAAACAGGCGATTAAAGAGGTTTTCGCATCCCTGTATAACGATCGTGCAATCTCTTACCGTGTACACCATAACTTTGAACACAGTGAAGTAGCCCTGTCTGCCGGTATCCAACGCATGGTTCGCAGTGAAACTGGCGCGTCGGGTGTTATGTTTACTATGGATACGGAGTCTGGATTCAACCACGTGGTGTTTATTACTGCAGCCTATGGTTTGGGTGAAACTGTCGTACAAGGTGCCGTAAACCCAGATGAATTTTATGTCTATAAGCCGACTTTAAAACAAAATGTACCGGCTATTTTGCGTCGCACGCTAGGCTCTAAAGCGATCAAAATGGTTTACGCCGGTGATGGCTCAACAAAAAGTGCAGTCGAAACGGTCAATGTTGATCCAACCGATCGTAATCGTTTTTGCTTGTCTGATGAAGATGTTGAGTCACTGGCCCGTATCGCTCTAATTATCGAAGACCATTATGGTCGTCCAATGGATATAGAGTGGGCTAAAGATGGTGATGATAACGAACTCTACATTGTACAGGCACGCCCTGAAACAGTGAGAAGCCGCGACTCTGGTAATGTGATCGAGCGCTACCTGCTTAAAGAGAAAGGTAAGGTATTAGTCGAAGGTCGTTCAATTGGCCACAGAATCGGCTCAGGCCCGGTGAAATTGGTGTCTGCCTTGAGCGAAATGGAAAAGGTTCAACCGGGTGATGTTCTTGTCACTGATATGACCGACCCTGACTGGGAGCCGGTTATGAAGCGTGCATCTGCAATTGTTACTAACCGTGGCGGCCGTACTTGCCATGCGGCAATTATTGCACGCGAGTTAGGTATTCCTGCAATTGTTGGTTGTGGTGATGCAACAGAGCGTTTGACCAATGGTCAGGTCGTCACGGTTTCTTGTGCAGAAGGGGATACAGGTCGTGCTTACGAGGGCCGCCTGAATTTTGAACATCAGACTAATAGTGTTGATTCAATGCCTAATCTGCCGTTCGATATTATGATGAACGTCGGTAACCCGGATAGAGCCTTTGACTTTCGCTCACTACCTAACGCAGGTGTGGGATTGGCCCGTCTAGAGTTCATTATCAACCGAATGATTGGTGTCCACCCGAAAGCCTTGTTGAATTATGAGATTCAACCACCCGAGGTGAAACAGGTTATCGAACGTCGTATTTCTGGTTACGATGGTCCAGTAAACTTCTATGTTGATAAGCTTGTTGAAGGTATCTCTACCTTAGCGGCTGCTTTTTATCCAAAGAAAGTGATTGTTCGTATGTCAGACTTTAAGTCTAACGAGTACGGTCATTTGATCGGCGGTGATCAGTATGAGCCGGGTGAAGAAAACCCTATGCTAGGTTTCCGTGGAGCTGCTCGCTATATATCAGACTCTTTCCGTGACTGCTTTGAACTTGAGTGTCGTGCGCTGAAAAAGGTACGTGATGTAATGCGTTTAACCAACGTTGAAATCATGGTGCCATTTGTGCGGACCGTTGGCGAAGCCAAGCAAGTCGTCGAGATGTTAGAAGAGAATGGGCTAAAACGTGGTGATAATGGACTTCGAGTCATCATGATGTGTGAAATTCCATCTAACGCGCTCTTAGCTGATGAGTTTTTAGAGTTTTTCGACGGCTTCTCAATCGGATCAAATGATTTGACTCAGCTAACACTCGGCTTGGATCGTGACTCAGGCATTATTGCCCATCTATTTGATGAGCGTAACGATGCAGTTAAAAAGTTACTCGCGATGGCTATCAGTGCTTGTAAAGCTCAAGGTAAATACATTGGTATTTGTGGGCAGGGGCCATCCGATCACCCTGACTTAGCTATGTGGCTAATGGAGCAGGGGATAGATAGCGTATCTTTGAATCCTGATTCAGTCCTTGATACTTGGTTCTTTCTAGCGAATGGTAGTAACTAACTGTCTAGCGTAAACAGAAGGGGCCTTTTTGGCCCCTTTTTTCATTCACTTCGGTTTCCAGGCTACTTTCCTGAGAACTTTGGAGGGCGTTTGTTCACAAAGGCGCTGACCGCTTCAATGTGATCTTCTGTGTTATGGCACATGCCTTGGAAGGACGCACAGAGGTCTAGGAAGTCAGCTAGCTCTTGTCGTTGTGCGGCTTTCATTAAACGCTTAGTTAGGCGCAATGCTTGCGGAGGTTTGCTAGCGATGCTTTCTGCCATGGTATTAGCAGTTAGCATAAGATCATCAGCGGGCACGACATTCAATAATAGTCCCATCGCTAAGGCTTCTTGCGCATCAACGAGTCTTCCGGTGAAGGTCATCTCGGCAGCAGCTTGGTAGCCAATGAGTCGTTGGAGGAACCACGCCCCGCCATCGCCAGGTATGATGCCTAAATTAATAAAGGTTTCGCCTAACAGGGCATCTTCAGAGCCGATGCGGATGTCACACATGCAGCTGATATCAAATCCTGCGCCGATAGCCGGACCATTGATGGCTGCGATTATAGGTATCTCGCAAGAATAGATGGCTTTCGGTATTTTTTGAATGCCTCGACGATACTTGTTCTGTACTTCATAAACATCGCCACCAAATGCGCCTTCTCGATGAGTGCCATCACGCTCTAGCATCTCTTTAATATTACCTCCTGCTGAGAATGCACGCCCAGCACCCGTAAGGATTAAAACAGAGATCTCATCGTTCTGATTAACCCAATCGATCGTAGATAAAATATCATCAATTAAATGAGTGCCTGTTAACGCATTTCTAACATCATCACGGTTCAGTGTAAGGGTCGCTATTCGGTCAGAAATTGATAGTAGCGAGTCTTTAAGTATGGGGTTAGGATTTGTCATATCTAATTCTCAGTTTTTAGCATAAGAATACGCCATAATTGATATTAGTTTAAGGGAAATCCACTATTTGAAACTGTCTTTATTGTACCGCCGTGCAATTGTTAAATGCTGTCAATTCATCGATAATTCAGATTGTTCAATTGGGATTGTACGTCATGAATGACTCTATAAAAGGACTGTCTATTCTATCGGTTACCGCTGTGGCTATTGCATGGGTATTGAATAGTGACAACCGTGGCTGGGAGATACCGTTTTTAGCTTTTAAAGGTGAAGAAACGAGAGATGTTTTAGCTTTGCAGCGAGAAATTCTAGCCGGTGCTGACCCAACCTTAACTCAGCAAGCCACAGCCGCAGGCCAGCGCGATGGCGCGTGTTATACGGGCTGGGTTTCTATGCAAGGAAGTGAATCACAGGTTAAGCAGTCATATCATGGGGTGCTTGCAAAGCAGCGTTTATATATTCGCTTGCTCGATCAGGGGATTATGTTGGATATGCCTTTAACCGAACCGAGCAAGGCAACTAAACCGAGTGTTGTGCCAGTGAGTGTTGCATTAGGGTTGGCAGACATGAATAGTAAGCAAGAAAGTTGCGAAGAGAAGAACTTAACGGTATCTCTGCTCAAATAAAAAAGGACGCTTTCGCGTCCTAGATAGCTGACAAACCCCACTATTTTCGGACGTGGGGTTTGTTTTTTCTGCCTCG
>DAIRSP010000148.1:0-6332 GCA_036804365.1 Neptunomonas sp.
CTCTGAGACTTTGTGAATCTACTCGCTGACGCAGAAACATATCTTGGCCTAAAAGTGTGATGATGCCTTCCTGTTGATTCAGGATGGAGGAGTAACTGCTGTACCAGTGCTGAGCTAACCTTTTTTGATTGTCATTGTAATGATTCAAGGAGGCCTTGCTAGCGTAGTACAGAAAGGCCTACTAACAGAATGAACCCTGATAGAAGAAGCACAATAAAAAGTAACCAAATATTCTTTTTTAATAAAGCCAAAGGGGAGCCTCCTGCGTTTTTAGCTTGTGCTTCGCAGTTTTATCATCATGGTTATTTATAATGTCCGCTTTTTCTAATCAGGTAATTCCGTAACAAAGCCTTCATCCCTTAGCCACTGCGCGGCAGCGATTGGGTTATCAAACGCGGCTCGTTTAAAATCCCCGTTTTGCTCGACGACCATATTATTGATCACTGCGCTTTTCAGCCCCGAAGGTTTATAAACATGTGCGGCTCTTTTGAGTCCATTCGCGATGCACCAGTCGACTAGGCGCTGCGCTTCGGCTGCAACATCGGGTGTCGCTAGCTCCCAATGATCCAGATAAACAATATGTGCCCAGTCATTGTCAAACGCGCTCGCCTGTTCGATAAAGTCGTGCGCATAGGAGAGGGCGGCTTCCATATTCCATGCGCCAATCAGTTCAGCGTGAAGTGTGTTACCTGTGCACCAGATGCGGTAGTTACCATGCGCTTCGTAATCCATCTGTTTTAATCTCTATAAAGTCTGTTACAGAAAGTATAGGAGCTTTTTACGCATCGGCTAGTCGAGTACAGTTGTATCGTTGAAGGGTTGTGAGCGTTATGTAAGATTTTGTGTTTTTAAATAGTGCTATTTCTTCTCTAACTCAAGAATCTGTTTATAGAGTGCTTCCGCTTCGCTGGTTAGCTCTGAATAGGTTTGTATGTCACCCTTTCTTTGTGCTTGCATAGCTTGTTCGAGCTTTTCTGAATAAGCTTTGTTGAGCTTTTTAGTTGGATTTTTTTTGAATAATGAAAGCATGGATATTGCCCTGCGTATTTAATAATTATTCTGTACGCACGAGCCCAATATTCCGATGTCGTAGATTGGGATTATATAATCTGCTGTCCGTTTATTTGTTGTAAAAACTCGATAAAGTCTTCGGCATAAAGAGGTTTTGAGTAGAGATAGCCTTGTGCTTCGTGACAGCCTAAATGTATCAACTCTTGCTGTTGTTCAGGTGACTCTACGCCCTCGGCAATGACTTTCATATTGAGTAGTTCACCAATCCGAACCATCAGCGAGGTGAGGGCCTGGTCTTCTACGTTATCAGTAATTTTGGTGATAAAGGAGCGATCAATTTTTAGATGGTTGATCGGCAGTTTTTGTAGATAGCTGAGTGATGAATAGCCAGTACCAAAGTCATCGAGTGCAACATGAATGCCCCGGTTGCGAATTGCATGCAGGGTCTCAGTGAGGTCATCACTGTCTTTCATCATCATGGATTCTGTTATTTCTATCTCCAACGAGGTGGGTTTTATGCCTGTTTTGAGTAGGATTTTATCCATTTTTTGGATGAAGTGAGGGTCTATAAGCTGCCTTACTGACACGTTCACTGCGACAATAATCTCTTCGCCGGTCTCTTCGCGCCAATACACTTGCTGCTGACAGGCTTCTTCCAGAATCCAGTAACCCATAGGGACGATGTAACCCGACGTTTCTGCTGTAGAGATAAAGTCGCTTGGCGCTACGGTTACGCCTTTATGGTGCCAGCGTACGAGCGCCTCGGCACCAATAATACTCATATTTGAGAGGCTTATTTGCGCTTGAAACATCAGTTTAAGCTCATTACGTTCTACACAATGGCGAAGATCGGCAGCCATGTGTAAGCGGCGTTGTAACTCTTGTTCGTATTCAGGACCAAACTCTGAAAAGCCTGCGCGGTTTGTCCCTTTGGCATGCTTTAATGCAATGCTCGCGTTCTGAAGTAGCGTTTCTGGATCACTACCATGATTAGGATAACTCACTAAACCCATAGTTAAACTAATTGGGATTTCGTATCCCTCTATATCAAAACTGTTGGCGAGAGAGCGCTCTAATTTATTAAGTTTATCAATAATTAATGTCTTATCTGAGCCTGGAAGCTGAATACAAAACGTATCGGCTGAGATGCGGCCTATCAGTAAATTAGCGCCTAATTGCGATGCAAGGTGTGCTGCAATCGTTTTTAACGTGGCATTACCAACTTGATAACCCAGTCCATCATTCACTGCTTGGAAGTTATCAATGTCTGCCAAAACTAAAAAGAAAGGAGTGGGGTTCTGAATTTGCTTTGACAGCGCATACAGATAGCCCGTGCGGTTAGGTAACCCCGTTAACGAATCAACATAAGCAAGATTTTCAAGCTGCTCAAACAAGCGTGCATTATCGTAGCCAACGGAAATACTCACTGAAAAAAGTGACAGTAGATGTAAATCAACTTCGGTGAGTTTTTTATGGGTATCAACTTTCACTATGAGGCTGTCAGAATAGGGTGACTGCATATGTAAAATGAGATAATCATCGCCGATGAGTCGTTGTTTCGTTTTTACAACCTGCTGAATTTCAGATATCAGTGCGCTCTGCTCGGGTGCTTGGAGTGTTCTCCCTGAAATCGATTGATATTTACCATACCCTGCGACGATTTTGATATCTTCTTCAATATCTTCGCAGCAGCATAAGAATCCATTTTTTTCGATATTAAGTAGGGCGCAGAGTTGCAGCAGTACTCCGTGCGCAAAGGTGCTAATCTCTCGCTCTCTAAAGAGACTCGGTGCCCCATTGATGATCAAGGCGAGTCCTTCTTTATTGGCTTTAATGGTCTGAATTTGTTGATAAGAGCGAATAGCCGATGTCAGTGCGGTAATTAGACGGTTACGAGTCAACTCATCTTTAGATTTGTAGTCATTTATATCGTACTTCTCAATCACTTCTATTTCGGGAGCGTAACCGGGTTGCCCTGTGCGTAGAATGATACGGGTGGAGTCTTCATGTAACTCATCGCGAATATAACTGACCAATTTCAGACCCGCATCCGCTGTTTCCATGACGACATCTAATAGAATGCAAGCGAATGGCTCTTGGACTTGTAATTCTCTACGTGCTTCTGCACCTGAGAAAACGCTGTAAATTTCTAAAGGGTTACCTAGAATTCTTTGGTTTTTTAGGGCGAGGCGAGTCACTTCGTGTACGTCAGCATCATCATCAACAATCAATACCTTCCACACCTCTTGGTTTGGGCTGAGGTCATCCTGTTGGTCTTCTTCTGCGAAGAAAAATAATTCGTTTTCTTGTTCTTTGTCGTTTGCTAACGCTGTCATACTAAAGCCTTGCTGATTGAGAACTTGGCGCATTAACAGGAATTCTAAAGGCCAGAGTTAACCCCTGCCCAACAACGCTTGTTAGATGTACTGTCCCACCTAATATAGACGTAGTCAAATTATAAACGAGGTTCAAACCGAGGCCTGATCCCCCGTGTCCTAACTTCGTTGTGTAGAAGGGGTCAAATGCTTTTTGTAGCCCTTCTTGGGACATGCCTTTGCCGTTATCTTTGATGATTAATGATGCCCATTCGTCGTCGATTTTATCGACAGAAAAAACTATCTTACCTTGTTCACTTCCTTCAAACCCATGAATGATCGCGTTATTAAAGCAGTTAGTAATAATTTGACCTAATGGGCCTGGGTAACTATTCATCTTGATCCCTTCAGGCCCTGACGCTTCTATTTTATAGGGCGTATGTTTTGTTTGTGGCTGAAGTGTTGATAATACTTCGTCCAATATTTGGCGAAGGTCAAAGGTGCGTCGCTTTTCACTGGTTTGATCTACTGCAACCTGCTTGAAGTTTCTAATTTGCTCAGCCGCATTATGCAGATTACGCTCTAAAATGATGGACCCATCAATCATAGAGTTGATGTAGCTATCGAGAACCTTTTTACGTAATGAACCAGCTGTTATCTCTTTCGAAATCTCTTTGGTGGTTTCGGTAATGGTGGTTGCGATGGTCAGACTATTACCTAAGGGAGTGTTAACTTCATGTGCGATTCCCGCAACAAGATTACCTAAAGAGGCCATTTTTTCCGCTTGAACCAAGCTTTTTTGGGCTTGTTGTAGATGGTTTAGTGCCAAAACTGCTTCATGTTTAGCTAACTCAGCCTCTTGTTTGGACTTTTCTAATTGATCTTCGGTTTGCTGTTGGTGCTCTAAGCTGTCGTTATATTCTTGAATTAATAGTCCCAACTCATCTTCTGTTGCCCATTCTACAGGGGTTCGCTTGCCTGTTTTTTGGTAGTTTTTCAGCGATTGTGAAACGAATGTCAGGGGCGTCAGAATGGTACTTCTAAAGGCGAGCAGTGAAATGATAACGATCAACGCAAACAACAAGCAGGAAAGTATGATTAACGGAAGTATTTGTTGGGTAATTTCTTTCCAATCATTCCTTATATAAACCTGAATAGATACCTCTCCTAATTTGCGTTCTTTACCGTAACTGGAATAGATAATAGGGCTAGTAAACTCCTCGGCATCGCTACTGTCGATACAGTTTCCCTGCTTAATTAAAGGGGTTAGTTCGGAATCTTGTTTTAAGACAACACAAAAGACCTCGGAAGTTTTAAGCGTTGCATTCATGATATTGATGGATAAAGTGTTTGAAAGCTGCCAAACCGATTCGGTTAGAAGTAGGGCAAGATTCTCTACTTTTTGCTCGGCCAACTGCCTTTTGTTTTCTTTTTCTGTACTGAGTTTGATGGTTGCTAGAATCACTAGAAAAAAAACCGAGGTGAAAAAGAATGCCGGAAGAATTCGTAGTAAAAACTTATAACGGATCGACCGAGCCATCTGATTTATCATGGTTAATACTCAGCCAATTACGAGGGTTGGTTGGACCAGAGGATCATGGCTTTATTCAAATAGGCATCCATTCTGTCTTCTTGTCGGTATTTTTCTAGGAGTTCTGAAATTTTGCTTCTTAATAGATCAGAGTTGCATTCAGATTTTTTGGATAAAGTAAGGTATAGGCTCTCTTCTGTCACCGATACAGACTGTGTTTCTAAGTTGGTTATCCCCATTTTCTTGGCATAAGCGTGCCCTGGGTCCTCTTCATAAATCAGGTATTCAGCTCTTTTCGCACTGAGCATCTGTAATGCTTGCTCTAAACTGGCGACTTGACCGATATGGAGTTGGGCTTTTGCAAAGTTATCAAACTCTTCACCAAAGCTGTTATTGATAACTGTAATACCTTGATAGGCTTTTAAATCGTTCCATTCAGAGAAAGCAAAAGGGTTATCTTGATTGAACCATATTGCTGTTCTTGTAGCTTGGAAGTCTGGGTAGACATAATCCATATATTGGGTTCTTGGCATGGTAAAAAATGCACCAGCAATCATATCAACTCTACCTGATACCGCCTCCTCTTGAACTCTTCCCCAAGGACCACCGTAAATAAGTGCTATCTCAATACCGAGGTCTTTAGAAAGGTCATTGATAAGGTAAGAGACGGCTCCATTAAGGCGATCACTGTCGGCATCTCGCCAAAGATAGGGGGGGTATTCAGAGTTGCCGCTAGCGATAATTTTGGTGCAGTTTGTATAAGTGGCCAGTGCCTGATGGGATAAAAAGATGAAGGGGAATAAGAGTAAAGACTGGATTGCTAGCTTCATATTATCAACTCGTACTAAACATCTTGAATTTAGTCTAGACGAAATCTGTGATGCCACAAGTTTGATCCGAGCAAATAGACGAAAAGCTTAGATAATAGATGAGTAGAAAGGATTAGTTTTAAGAAGCACTAATCCTTTCTCTTGCCTAAGGCTTGGATTAAAGCCCTAGCTTATTCGCAACGTAGTCGGCGTCTTTGTCGCCACGGCCTGACAGGTTAACGAGTATGGTTTGATCCGGTGTTAACTCTTGAGCTTTGCGCATTGCCCAAGCCACCGCGTGCGAGCTTTCTAGCGCTGGAATGATGCCTTCAACCTGTGACAGTGTCATAAAGGCGTTTAAGCACTCGTCATCGGTCGCGGTTTCATATTGTACGCGCCCTAGGTCTTTAAGGTAGCAGTGCTGTGGACCCACACCTGGGTAGTCTAAACCTGAAGCGATAGAGTGTACTGGCATTGGTTGCCCATCTTCTGTTTCTAGCACGTAGCACTTCATGCCGTGTAGTTCGCTCGGTTTACCTAGGGTTAGGGTCGCAGAGTGATCCTTTGTATCCAACCCTTTACCAGCAGGTTCAACACCCACAATTGTGACTTCCTCATCGTTCAAGAACTCAGTGAAAAGGCCCATCGCATTGGATCCGCCGCCGA
>DAIRSP010000149.1:0-6263 GCA_036804365.1 Neptunomonas sp.
GGCACTTAGTTTAACGCCTGCAAAAACGTTCTCTAAAGACTGAAGGGCTACTGCCTACTTTATCTTTAAACAATCGGGAAAATGAGCTGATATCTTCAAAACCTCCCAGCAGGGCGAATAAATTTGATTACAATTTACTCTCTTATGGATAAATCCCCTGAGAACCACGGATGGTTCGTTTTTTTTACTCTAGAGATAGAGAGTGCAGTTTTATTTTTCGAGTGCTGATGTTGAAAATGAGCTCCAAATGGCAGACTTATGCCAATGCTCGTACCACGCGGGGAAGTCTGTCGCTGGCATAGGGTAGCCAATTCCAAAGCCTTGGCCAAAGTTGCAATCTAGGTGGACTAGGCTGGCAGCGTGCTCGGTGGTTTCTACCCCTTCTGCTATCACATTCCTGTCAAAGGCTTTCGCTAGTCGAACAACACTGTCGATAATACCTAAATCATTGGGGTCATCGAGCATATTAATCACAAAACTCTGGTCAATTTTCAGCGTATCGAATGGGAGTCGTTGGAGATAAGTAAGCGAAGAGTATCCTGTCCCAAAGTCATCCAGAGAAAAACGTATCCCCAATTGTTTACACTGATTAATGATATGGATAGCGGCTTCAAAGTTGGTAAAGGCTTGAGTTTCTAGTATTTCAAATTCTATGTTATGCCCATTAACCGTTGGGAATTCTTCGAAAAGCGTCATCAGAAAAGGAAGAAACTCATCAGATTGTAGATGTCGAGCAAAAAGGTTGGCACTTAGAATCAATGAATAACCTGACAACACGCCTGATGTCGCTTCTTTGAATACAGTTCTTAACACCCATTCGCTTAAGGGAACTTCCAATGGGCTTTCTTCAATAAAATGTAAGAACTTATCAGGAGTGAGTAGTCCATCGTCAGGATGTTGCCAGCGAATCAGGGCTTCAGCACCTATCACCTGCCCAGTGAGCAGATTGACTTTAGGTTGGTAGTGTAAAATAAACTCTTCATTTTTAAGTGCTGCACTCAGTCGTTGCTGATAAGAGTATTGAGCCTGAACTGCTTGAGCATGTTGAGGGTCGTAGAGGCAATAGCGATTCTTTCCCGCTTCTTTTGCCGAGTACATAGCTTGGTCTGCATGGCGTAACAGTGATTCAGCATCAACATTATCATTAGGGTAGATGGTTGCTCCAATACTGGCTGAAATATGTAGTTTGTTGTCATCAAACTCGACAGGTTTGTTAACGATATTCAGGATTCTTTGAAGCGCTTTGTCTAGTTCGTCATCCGCATTCAGCTCAGATAGCAAGATGACAAACTCATCACCCCCGAGACGCGCCAAGGTATCGACTTTGCGTAGCACTTTTTGTAACGATTCTGTTAGGTGGACTAGCATTTTATCGCCCACCGCATGGCCATGTTCATCATTGATGGCCTTAAAACCATCGAGATCTAGGAAGCAGAGTGCCATCGATTGCTTATTGCGATCAGCATGCGCTAAGGCTTGATCAAGTCGGTCGTTTAAGAGTCGTCTATTTGGAAGGGCTGTGAGTTGATCGTAGTGGGCTATGCGATGTAGTTCTTTTTCGTGGTTTTTAAAACGAGTGATATCTGAGAACACAGCGACATAGAAGTCTGTTTGCTTGTTTTCATCCGCAACAACATCAATGTAGACCAGTTCAACATAGGTGTTCCCAGATTTATGCCGGTTCCAGATCTCTCCATGCCATGAACCCGTAGCTTTGAGCGCCTCCCACATGTGCTTGTAAAACCCAGGTTGGTGCTTACCTGAGCTTAACATCCGCGGGTTTTTGCCTAGCACTTCAGATTTTGAGTAGCCTGTAATCAGCTCAAATGAAGGGTTTACATCGATAATGTTTGCGTCACTATCAGTGATTAAAATACCTTCTTGGCTATTACTAAACACAGCCGCGGCTTGTTTAAGCTTAATTTCGGCTTGTTCACGTACTTTTATCTCATTCCTAAGCTCATGAACGAGATCGACAGCCATCTCATCAAAAGCCCGAGAGAGCTCCCCAAACTCATCGCGTGCCGTAGTTCCACTGCGGGCATTAAGATCCCCTTGAGCAATCGCTTTTACCGCTTGATGGAAATTATCGAG
Source organism: Neptunomonas sp. (assembly GCA_036804365.1). Taxonomy (GTDB): domain Bacteria; phylum Pseudomonadota; class Gammaproteobacteria; order Pseudomonadales; family Balneatricaceae; genus Neptunomonas. The sequence continues at coordinate 2,095 of DAIRSP010000149.1, forward strand.
TGGTTGCAACACTTTTTTATAGAGTAAAAAAGCGAGCATCAACAACATAAATAAAATCAAAACGGGCGCTGATAAGGACAAGGTTTCTAAATTATTCTCGGCGCGTTCGCGTCGCTGTGAAATAGTGTTATCCCATTGCTCAATAACATCATCGAGATACTGGCTGTTGAGAAGTAGTTTCTCAAGTAATAAGTTTTTCTTTTGAATATAAGCTTTGGAGTCCTGCCAGCGCTCTTTTTCTAAAAGAAAAAAGGACTCCTGAAGAGAGTTCGCTACGTTAACCACTTCGGGAATGGTTGGGCCATCTGCAAAGGTGGGTGATGGCTTTAACAGATTCATGATGTTTTTAAATTGTGAGTGCCATTGCGTAGATGCGCGCGATTCGCCATACAGAGCGAACTCTTGGGTCAGTATATGCAGGTTGGAAACGCTTCTGTAGGCTTCTTTAACCTGCTTACTTCTTGCTTCGAGCAGAGCGAGTTCGTTAGTTAATGAGATGCTTAAACCGGCTACTAAAATAACCGAGATAAGTGATAGCGCGACTGCACCTCGTATAGCCGTTTTTATTCGCACATTTACTCCATAATACTGACACTAGATGGCTTAACTTTCTTTAAAGGTGTCGCATTAATGTAGTTTAAATAGTTGATACTTTTGTTTTCAGCGTAGCCTTCACGTCTTGCCCAGCGTGCTTCACTTTCAAGCGTCATCAGTAAGGTTTGGTCTAGGAATAAGCGATAATGATAGCTAGGCCAAATCCAATTTATGAAGTCTTGATCTAATTGTAGCTGTTCTTTAAGAATCTGCTGAGCGCCTTCGGGATTCTCTTTGATATAGTTTTCTGCATCATTTAAGGCAGTTAATATTTTTATTAAGGATCTTTCGGGGATCGGTTTGACCTGAGTGTTTTGCAAAAGATTGAATGTCAGTCGATACTCTCCAGGCTCGGATAAGATAACGATCTCAGCATTATCTTTGATGATCTCAAATGCAAAAGGTTCCCATATAGCTACCCCATCGACTGTTTTAGCTGCAAGAGCCGCCAGCATCTCTTCGGGCTTGATGGCAACGATGTTGATTTTGTTCGGATCAATACCTTTCATCAAAAGCAATGTATTAAGAAAGTAGTGGCTTGCGCTGCCCTTGACCGTACCAATTTTTTTTCCAACGAGCTGTGATAAAGAGGATATATTTAAGCTTTTATCCACTAAAAGCTTTATGTCATCTTCACTGTTCACAAAGGTCGTTAAGATGGAAAAGTTATCAGCTTTGAAACTGTTAAACATGACAACGGCCTCTGACGCCGTGGCGAGATCGACTTCGCCATCTTGAAGTGCTTTAAAGGCCCTATGCCCACCGATAACATTCTGAAACTCCACGGACACGTCTCTATTTTCGAAAAAACCCTGATGTTTGGCGATATAAAAAGGCAGAGATAAGGGCGTTTGTGATACAGCGATTTTAATGGGGGTTGCAGTTGCGGTAGCACAGATCAAAACACTAGTGAGTAAGCAGAGTTTCGCTAAAAAGGCAGAAAGTCGTTGAGAGCAGTTGCTAGCGATGATCCTAATCATTTTCATTTTCATCCATTTGATGGTAGTTGAGTGTCCGCTCAATCAAAATTAAATATAGTTGTAAATATTAGGGATAGCGAATGTTGTTAGATATAAGTGTTACATAGGTCAATAAAGTATCTTTTATTTTTTATTACTAGAGTTCTGGTAAGTCTAAAGCCCATTCGGCATGCTAACCGTATCGACAATTTTATAGGTCAGATAAGCGTGGCTGATTTACTGAAGCGTATTCCCCTAAAGAGTTTTTATACCTTTAGAATAGTAGCCCATTACAAAAGCTTTAAAAGGGCAGCGGAACATCTCTGTATTACTGCGCAGGCTGTTAGCTTGCAAATGCGTAACCTAGAAGCCTCATTAGGCATCTCCCTGTTTGAGCGATTCCCTGCTGGGGTAACACTTACCGAGGCAGGTCGTACCTTATATGATTACATCGAACGCAGTTTTCTTCTGCTTGAACAGGGAATAACAGAGGCCCAAACGGTTCAAAAAAGACGCCAGTTTAGAGTGAATGCATCGCCTTGGTTTGCAGTACATCGGTTATTACCCAGTATTGATCAGTTTGAGCGCCAACATCCCGATGTCGATATTCGTATCACGACCTCAGTACGCTATCCAGATTTTGCTGCTCAACGCTTGGATTGTGCGATTCAATGGGGCTGGGGGCAGTGGCCGAGTAGTAGTAAAGTCAGGCTGTTGAAGGATGATAAGTGCTTGGTTTGCGCTCCGTCTTTGATTTCTGCTCAGAAACCACTCAGTACTATTCAAGATCTACATCATCATCGTTTATTGTGCACTGAGTTATCTGTTGAGCTTTGGCGAATGCTATCTAATACCTTGGGTGCGGATTTGTTAGTTGAGCAGCAGGCATTGATTCTTGATAGCCAAGCCAGTCAGGTTGAGGCCACTATTAAAGGGTTAGGTGTTACTCTTATTTCTGAACACGTTGCCTATGAGGCTGTTAAGAAGGGGGAGTTGATTCTTCCCTTATGGCCCGATCCGGTGAGTCATTTGAATCCAGCATTGTTGCCGGGCTATTGGCTCGTATTAGGAGAGGAGCGCCAACAGGATGAGTTGACGCTCTCGTTTCAAACTTGGTTAGCAACGCGGCTAGCAAGAGATCCTCGATATTGCGGACACTAATTTAGCGCCGCGTTCAAATCCTCTTCACTCATGATGCTTTGAAACTGATCTCTCAGGGTGCGTTTGAGGAGTTTTCCAGCGGTGTTTTTAGGCAGTGCATTAACAAATACAACTGATTTAGGGACTTTATGTGAGGCGAGGTGTTCATGACAGTGCTGAATAAGCTCCGTCTTCAGGGCAAGTCTCTGTTCCGCATGCGGTTTTAGGACAACAATTGCGGTTATCGCTTCAATCCATTTTTCGTGTGGCGTACCGATCACCGCCACCTCAGCTATATCCGGATGACGATACAGTGCTTCTTCGACATCACGACTGGCGACTAAAACACCTCCGGTATTAACAACATCTTTAATGCGATCAACAATGTAGATATAGCCTTGGCTGTCTCGATAGGCTAAGTCACCAGAGTGAAACCAACCGCCGACAAAGGCTTCTTCAGTCTCTTTTGGCTTGTTCCAGTAACCGACCATTAAGTGAGGCGAACGGTGGATAATTTCACCTCGCTCACCGACAGGACAATCTTCCATTGTTATCGGGTCTACAATACGAGTTTCAACACTCATTACCGGTTTTCCCGCTGAAGACAAACGCCCTGCGTGTTCGTGAGGCCCTAGCACAGTGGCTAACGGCGCAATCTCACTTTGCCCATAGCAGTTGTAAAGCCGACTGCCTTTCAAGCGCTGTCCTAATTCAGCAACAATAGGCTCCGGCATAATGGAAGCGCCGTAGTAGATGTTTTTGAGTGTACTTAAATCATATTTTTCAAATTCAGGGTGGCGCAATAGACCGATCCAAACAGTGGGTGGAGCGAAAAATGAGTTAATTTTTTGTTCGCTAATCACGCTAAAGATCGATTCAGGTAACGGTGTTTCCATTAGGTAGCTGTAGCTGCCAATCAATAAGGCAGGCATGGTGAAAACATGCATTTGTGCCGAATGATAAAGCGGCAGAGCGGCTAGAGATCGATCGCTTTCTTTTAGTCCCAAGTGGTGGATACAACTCATATACTCACTCATAAAAGAACGATGCGTATGCATAGCACCTTTAGGGTATGATGTGGTGCCTGATGTATACAGAATCTGGACAACATCCGTATCTTCTATGTCGCTTTTTGGCTCGTTACTATTTTCATTATCCGCGAGAGCTATGGTTAGTATATCGAGGTGATTAGCCGAGATAGCAGAACTTCGTAAACGCCCGAAATATTCAACAGAACACTGTAGGCCATCAAGATTATTAGCTAGTGCATCATCGATAAATAGTGCCTTTGCCCCCGACTGATTAAGAATGTAGCTGAGCTCCTCTTTGACCAGTGCAAAATTAACGGGCACATGGATCAAACCTGCTTTTGCACACGCCAACCATAGAATTAAGTAAGCATCAGAGTTTTTACCATAGGCAGCGACACGATCACCTTTTTGTAAACCCATCGTAATTAGGCGGTTAGCCACTCTG
>DAIRSP010000150.1:0-6127 GCA_036804365.1 Neptunomonas sp.
CGAGCCAATCGTGCCCCCCAAAGTTATGCCGCTAGAGTACCTGGGCTTTTATGAGCCGCAGCGCTACCAGCCGGTTCAAATTACAAAGCGCGCCATATTCAAAAGAAATGCTACCTTTATGGTGGCATTTTTTTTGAACTGGGCTTGCTCAGTCGAGTCAGCGTGCTCGTTTGACTAAAACGCATGAGCGCCATCTCTTCTCCCCTTATCTGAAAACAAAATGAGACTTTCTCATTCTTTAGTCGCAATGAAAGTCATGGCGAAACTGATACAGATACGCCGTTACAGAGTGCGTAAACACTGCTGCTTCATTCGTAAGTTGACTGGTAAGTTAAAAAAACGACCTTTTTTGTAAATTCACTACATACAAAGTGGACTTGATATGGGTGCGGGGCTATGGGATAACTGTTCCCGTATGCTGTTAGGTAGGGGTTCTTTTGCGCATAGTTCCTTAAAATATGCCAAACCCTTTGAATTATTTTTATTGGAGTAGATTAGATGAATAGTCTGATATCAGAAGGCCTCAACCTCATGGTCTATGGTATGGGTTTCGTTTTCGTATTCCTTACGCTGTTGGTCATTGTCACTACATTAATGTCTAAGCTGGTAAACAAGTTTTTACCTGAGCCAATTGTAGAGCCAAAAGCCAAAGCGTCTGCGCCTCAAACTGCAGGCAACAATGATGAGTTGTTGGCTGTGTTGACGGCAGCGGTTCACAAATACCGTAAGTAATTTTAGGCACTGCCTTTTAACAAGAGAGAACTTAAGTTTATGTCTGATGCAAATAAGCCTCTTGGTATCACGGATGTAGTTTTACGTGATGCGCACCAATCATTGTTTGCGACTCGTCTTCGCCTCGATGACATGCTTCCTATTGCTGAGAAGCTGGATAAGATTGGCTACTGGTCGCTAGAGAGTTGGGGTGGTGCCACTTTTGACTCATGTATTCGTTATCTAGGTGAAGATCCATGGGATCGTATTCGCCAGCTAAAAGCAGCCATGCCAAACACACGCCAGCAGATGCTTCTGCGTGGCCAAAACCTTTTAGGTTACCGCCACTATGGTGACGACGTTGTAGAACGTTTTGTTGAGCGCTCAGCAGAGAGCGGTATTGACGTATTCCGTATCTTCGATGCGATGAACGATCCTCGTAACCTTGAGAAAGCAATTGCGGCCGTTAAAGCAACAGGTAAGCATGCTCAAGGTACGATCTCTTACACAACCAGCCCAGTTCACACTATCGATATGTGGGTTGATTACGCTAAGACGCTTGAAGATATGGGTGCTGACTCTATCAACATCAAAGATATGTCGGGTATTTTGACGCCTTATGGTGCGTTTGATCTCGTATCTCGTCTGAAAGCCCAGACTGGACTTGAAGTTCAGCTTCACGCTCACGCAACGGCAGGTCTGTCTGATATGACCATTCTAAAAGCGGTTGAAGCGGGTATTGATCGTGTTGATACAGCGATCTCTTCAATGTCGATGACCTATGGTCACACCGCAACTGAGTCTGTCGTAGCTGCACTGGCGGGTACAGATCGTGATACTGGTCTAAACCTAGAGGCGCTTGAAGAGATTGCAGCTTACTTCCGTGAAGTTCGTAAGAAATACGCTAAGTTTGAAGGCTCATTGCGTGGTACGGATAGCCGCATTCTAGTGGCTCAGGTTCCTGGCGGTATGTTGACCAACATGGAGAGTCAACTTAAAGAGCAGGGCGCAGCTGATAAGTTTGATGAAGTGTTGGCTGAGATTCCACGAGTACGTGAAGATCTTGGTTACATTCCATTAGTGACACCAACATCACAAATTGTTGGTACCCAAGCGGTCATCAACGTGCTTGTTGGTGAACGTTACAAAACGATTTCAAAAGAAGTTCAGGGTATTCTTAAAGGTGAATACGGTGCCGCACCTGCACCATACAACTCTGAACTCCAGGCCAAAGTTCTAGATGGAGCCGAGGCTATTACTTGCCGCCCAGCAGATCTCATCGAGCCAGAGATGGATAAGCTTGTTACAGAGCTTAAAGAGATCGCTGCTGAAAAGGGTATTGAGCTAGAATCAGGTGAGCGTGAAATTGATGACGTGCTTACCTACGCTCTGTTCCCTCAGATCGGCCTTAAATTCCTTGAAAATCGCGGTAATCCAGACGCGTTTGAACCAGTACCTACTTTAGAGGATGCGCTTGCTATGTCAGCACCTAAGAAATCAGGACCAGAAGTCTACACAATCACCGTCAATGGCCAGAACTACGTTGTTCAAGTAGCTGAAGGTGGTGACATTACTGCCGTTGCTCCTGCCGCTGCACCGGCTGCAACTCCAGCTGCAGCGCCTGCAGGTTCAGGTGAGCCTGTACCAGCTCCACTGGCTGGTAACATCTGGAAAGTTCAGGTGGCTGCAGGTCAAGCGGTTCAAGAGGGTGACGTGCTCGTTATCCTTGAAGCGATGAAGATGGAAACTGAAGTTCGTGCAGCGCGTGCTGGTACAGTGACATCAGTTGACGTTAAAGAGGGCGATGCCGTGCAGGTAGGCGACTCTCTGGTATCTCTTGCCTAATTTGAGGTGACAGTTTAATGGAAAAGATCCTTCAACTGTGGGAAGCCTCGGGCATCTACAATATCTCAGGCGGTCAGCTGACAATGATTGTCGTGGGATTGGTGCTGCTCTATTTGGCAATCCGCAAAAACTTTGAACCACTGTTGCTTGTGCCAATCGGTTTTGGCGGCATCATGGCGAATATTCCAGAGGCTGGGCTCGCGTTTTCTGCAGTAGAAAATGCGGTGCACTTTGCAAAACCTGAAGTCCTTCAGGGTTTGGCCGCTTCATTGAATATTACCAGTGTGGACCCTCATGAGATTCTGCATGCCTACCACGGTTCTAACCCCTCTACGCATCATGCAGCCACTATGGTTGCTGCCGACTCGGGTTATAGCAATGGTATGCTCTATAACTTCTACTCTGTAGCCATTGCTTCCGGAGTTGCTCCGCTGCTCATCTTTATGGGCGTTGGTGCGATGACGGATTTTGGTCCTCTGCTCGCTAACCCTAAGACACTTTTCCTAGGTGCAGCTGCCCAGTTCGGTATCTTTGCAACGGTATTGGGTGCTGTCGGTCTTTCCGCTATGGGTATTATGGACTTTACTATTCAAGATGCTGCAGCGATCGGCATCATCGGCGGTGCTGACGGCCCAACAGCCATCTATGTTGCCAGCATGCTTGCTCCTCAATTATTGGGCGCGATCGCCGTAGCGGCATACTCATACATGGCTCTAGTGCCAATGATTCAACCGCCAATTATGCGTGCTTTGACAACGGAATCAGAACGTAAGATTGCGATGCACCAGCTTCGTCACGTCTCTAAGACTGAAAAGATTATGTTCCCAATTGCGTTGTTGATTCTGGTCGCTCTGTTGCTTCCAGATGCAGCGCCACTATTGGGTATGTTCTGTTTCGGTAATCTGATGCGTGAATGTGGTGTAGTAGATCGTCTCAGTGATACCGCGCAGAATGCTCTAATTAACATCGTGACGATTTTCCTTGGTCTATCGGTTGGCTCTAAGTTGAGTGCCGATAAGTTCCTGGACTTGAATACGCTGGGTATTTTGCTTCTTGGTATCGTCGCTTTTGGTATCGGTACAGCAGCAGGTGTATTGATGGCTAAGCTTATGAATAAGCTTGAGGGCGGTAACGCAATCAACCCACTCATTGGTTCAGCGGGTGTATCGGCTGTTCCTATGGCGGCACGTGTCTCCAATAAGATCGGTTTAGAGGCTAACCCTCAAAATTTCTTGTTGATGCATGCCATGGGCCCTAACGTAGCGGGTGTGATTGGCTCTGCGGTTGCTGCAGGTGTGATGATCAAGTTTGTTGGTTAATCGTTAATTAGCCTATATAAAAAGCGCCTTAGGGCGCTTTTTTGTTACCTGACAATTGTGAGTTTTGAATATTCTTTAACTTTTTTTACAAAAGTGACTTCGTTTTATTTTTTATCGTCTATGCTGTGTATATAGAAACAAAATTGACCCGCAGTATTAAGGCAGTATCTGCGCTTTAGGAATTGAAGAATGAAGACGCTCAGTACAGGTGAAATCGCAAAGCTTTGTGACGTTAATTTGCGAACAGTCATTCGTTGGATTGAACGAGGGGCTTTAAAAGGCTTTAAGCTTCCAGGTCGTGGTAATAATAGGGTTCGCGTAGAGGACTTTTTAGCCTTTCTAGTTGAACATGAGATACCCATTCCGGCTGAGCTACAGGAAGATAGCCGCAAAGTGCTTGTTGTAGATGATGAGCCTGCCATCGCTCGTGCATTGCAGCGTGTGCTGCGTAAGCATGGTTTAGTCGCTGAAGTGGCTGCAGATGGCTTTCAGGCGGGCACAAAATTGATGAAAGATCGTCCGATTCTGGTGACCTTGGATCTCAGTATGCCGGGCTTAAGTGGTTATGATGTGCTGAGTTTTGTTCGCGAAACACCGGAAATAGCCTCAACCAAAATATTGGTTATTTCAGCATTAGGTGGTGAAGCCCTCCAAAAGGCGATCGATTTGGGAGCCGATGCGATTCTGAATAAGCCGTTTGATAACCATGAGTTGGTCGAAGTAATTAATAAGTTGGTTGGAACTCCGGTTAGGGCTGAAAAGGTCTAAAGGCTTGTCATACTAATACCCACAAAAAAGCCCGCTAATGTTCATTAGCGGGCTTTTTGATTGGGCGTTTAATCAGCGATTTCTGAGCGATTTTTCCCTTCAGATTTTGCAAATTTAAGTGCTTTTTTCGCTGCGTTATAGAGCTCTTCAGGATCGTCGCCGATATCGATAGCCTTGGCTGCCAAAGTAATTTGTATGTCGACTTTCTGGTTTCGGACCAGATAGGTACGCGAAGCCAGTTTCATCCTAACCCTTTCCATAATGCCGGTAATGCAGTCCTCGGGAGCATACTGATTCAACATAATGCCAAACTCATCATCCTCAGTACGAGCAATGATATCGCCGGAACGAAGATTAAAACTTAGAAGTCTGCCGACTAATTTCAAAACGTCCTCACTGGTTTGCGGGCCGACGGACTCCACAATAGAGCTAAAATTGTCGACGTCTAGAAGGATTAGGTAGGAGGGTGCAACTCCCGGCAAGGCCGTGCCAACAATCGCTTGAGCTTCTACCTGTTCCATCAGTGCGGTTCTATTGAGTAGACCTGTTAGAGGATCAGTTGCAGTTAGGCTTTTTACTAGCTCATCGTAATTGCGTTTCTCATCATCACGCTGTTTCTGAACAAGCTCTTCATTGATAATCGCTAACAGCTCACTATTATCCCAAGGCTTTGACATGTATCGGTGAATCCTGCCTTCGTTTATGGCACTCACCGTCATATCAAAATCTGAATATCCGGTCAGCAGAATGCGTACCGTATTGGGTGTGATTGACATGGTTTTAGCCAGGAACTCATCCCCTCTCATCTCTGGCATTCTCATGTCAGACACGATTAGATCAACCTCATTGGACTCAAGGTACTTTAGTGCTTCCGGTGCCGATGTGAAGCCGATGACTTCGTAGTGGCTAGATCGTAGCACCCTTCGAAGAGAGTTAACGACGGACTCTTCATCATCCACGCATAAAATCTTAGCGGCTTCGGTCCGATCAAGATATCGGCTATTGTCTAAAGAGCTCATCAGTATAACTGTCCTTCGGGTCATTAATGTCTTATGACTTAAGATATAGTTTAGGGTCTGGGATCTGTCAAATTGAGAAGGAAAAATAATTTAATTTTTTATTGTGAAATGAGTATTAGGAGAGTGGCACCCCAGAGACGATTCGAACGTCCGACCTACCCCTTAGGAGGGGGTTGCTCTATCCAGCTGAGCTACTGGGGCACTTGGCAGTGAATTCTAAAGCTTCAATCCGACTATGCAATAGGGTTCTATTGATTTAGTTAGACTAAAGAGTCCTTTTGAACAGACCAATGTCTAATTCTGACTTAGAGTAGCTCAGGTTATAAATAACTCACTTTAAAAATTAGAGTGTGGCAATGATTGCCGTACCCCAACAATCTAAGGGAAAGAACTAATGAGCGATAAGATCTATCCAGTATCTGCAGAGTTTGCTGCTAACGCCCATGCTGATGAAGCTAAATACAA
>DAIRSP010000151.1:0-6119 GCA_036804365.1 Neptunomonas sp.
GTCCTAAGTGGGATACCAATCCTGATTTCCAAATTCGCCCAGAGAAAGGCCTGTTAGGTATTCGTTCAAACTTAGGCTTGTTTGGTAATTTGCGCCCAGCGATTTTGTATCCTCAGTTAGCACATGCTTCAACGCTTAAGCCTGAAGTTGTATCAGGTTTGGATATTTTGATTGTGCGTGAGTTGACCGGTGGTATCTACTTCGGTCAGCCGCGCGGTGTGCGTATCAAAGAGGGTGGCATTCGCGAAGGCTTCAATACTTACGTTTATGATGAAAATGAAATTCGTCGTATCGGTCGTGTGGCATTTGAAGCGGCGCGTGCACGTAATAAAAAGCTATGTTCAGTCGATAAAGCTAACGTACTTGAAGTGACGGTTTTGTGGCGTGAAGTGATGAACGAACTCCATGCTGAATATCCTGACGTTGAGCTAAGTCACATGTATGTGGATAATGCTGCAATGCAGCTTGTTCGCGCGCCAAAACAGTTTGATGTCGTCGTGACTGGTAACATGTTTGGCGATATTCTATCGGACGCTGCTGCAATGCTGACAGGCTCGATCGGTATGCTGCCATCTGCATCTTTGGATGTGAACGGTAAAGGTATGTATGAGCCATGTCACGGTTCTGCACCTGATATCGCAGGTCAAGGAAAAGCTAACCCATTAGCGACCATTCTTTCTGTTGCTATGATGCTGCGCTACTCTCTGAATGCTGGAGAAGCAGCTGATGCTATCGAGAAAGCGGTAAGTACTGTATTGGATCAAAATCTTCGTACGGCAGATATTATGTCCGAAGGAATGACACCGGTAAGCACTTCGCAAATGGGTGATGCTGTAGTTGCTGCGCTGAAAGGCTAATTTTAGCGCTCTTGTAATGAGTAGATAATATGGACGATGGCAATGAGACGCTGACGTCTAAAAATTATTTGCTCTGTATTGATTATTTATATTGGGGATACCAATGAAACGTGTAGGTTTTGTCGGTTGGCGCGGAATGGTAGGTTCTGTGCTGATGCAACGCATGATGGAAGAACGTGATTTCGATTTTATCGATGAGCCGGTCTTCTTTACCACTTCACAAGTTGGCGAAGCTGGTCCGGATATTGGTAAAACAATTCCGGCGCTGAAAGACGCAATGGACATTGATGAGCTTAAAGCTATGGATGCCATTATTTCTTGTCAAGGTGGTGACTACACGAAAGAGGTTTTCTCAAAACTGCGTGAGTCAGGTTGGCAAGGTTACTGGATTGATGCAGCTTCTTCATTGCGTATGACAGATGACAGCATCATTATTCTAGACCCAGTAAACCGCAATGTGATCGATAAAGGATTAACCAGTGGTGTTAAAAACTTTATCGGTGGTAACTGCACAGTATCATTGATGCTGATGGGCTTAGGTGGCTTGTTTAAAGCGGGTCATGTTGAGTGGTTAACGTCGATGACGTATCAAGCTGCATCAGGTGGTGGTGCGCGCCACATGCGTGAATTAATCAGCCAAATGGGTGTTATCCATAATGCAGTTGCTGATCAGTTAGATGTAAACGGCGCGATTTTAGATATCGACAAGCGCGTTGCTGAAACCATCCGCAGCGGCGATATGCCAGTTGATAATTTCGGCGTGCCGTTGGCCGGTAGCTTAATTCCTTGGATTGACGTTGCGTTAGATAACGGTCAGAGCAAGGAAGAGTGGAAAGGTTTTGTTGAAACGAACAAAATCTTAGGCCGTAGCGACAATCCTGTGCCAATCGACGGTACTTGCGTGCGTATCGGTGCTATGCGTTGTCATAGCCAAGCTTTCACGATAAAACTGAAACAAAACATCCCTCTTGATGAAATTGAGAGTATGATTGCAGAGGCTAACGATTGGGTTAAAGTAGTTCCAAACGTTCGTGATATTACAGCGAAAGAGTTAACGCCAGCAAAAGTCACTGGCACCTTAAGTATACCGGTAGGTCGCTTGCGTAAAATGAATATGGGTGGACAGTACCTAAACGCATTTAGCGTCGGAGATCAGCTTTTATGGGGAGCGGCTGAGCCGTTACGCCGTATGCTAAGAATTTTACTCGAAGAAGCGTAATAAAATTTGTAGTTATCCAATAGCCCGGCAACTGTCGGGCTGTTTTGTTTTGAGGGTGTAATGGAAAGAGTCATTGATGTTGCTGTTGTTGGGGCTACCGGATTAGTCGGTGAGGCCATTCTTGCGCAATTAGAAGAGCGAAAATTTCCTGTCGGTGAAGTCTATTTGCTCGCGAGCGATGAGAGTGCCGGTGATAAAATCAGCTTTAAAGGCCACAACATAAAAGTTAGAGGTATGGCTGATTTTGATTTCTCACAGGTGCAAATTGCCTTCTTTGCTGCAAATGATGCAGTATCAAAAGAGTTTGCAAGCTTAGCTGCTGAAATGGGGTGTGTCGTTATAGATAGCACATCCGCTTTGGTTGATGAGTTAGATATTCCGATGGTTTTGGCTGACGTCAACCCAGAGATGGTAGCGGACTATAGCATAAGAAATATCGTTTCTAGTCCATCTGCTTTAGCCCAAGCATTAATAGCTTCTGTTGCACCTATACACAGAGCGGTAGGTGTTGAGTCTTTGGTTGTCAACACTTTTGAAGCCGTTTCGGGAGTTGGAAAGAAAGGGGTCGAGGCGCTGGCAAAGCAAACGGCTCAGTTGCTTAATGCTCGCGAGGTTGAAGTAAACACTTTTCCGCGCCAGGTTGCTTTCAATGTTATTCCTCAAGTCGGTCGTCTTCTAGATAATGGATACACGACTAATGAGTTAGAGGTTCTGTTAGAAGTACGCAAAGCATTGGGAGTCGATCAGCTCAATCTTTCGATAACCTGTACGACGGTTCCGGTCTTTTTCGGTCACAGCGTATCAGTATTTGTTGAAACCTCTGGTTATATGGGTTCTGAAGAGGTGAAGGAGTTACTGGGCAATGCCACTGGTTTAGAGCTTATCGATAGCGATGATCTCAATGAATATGCCACCGCTGTGACAGATGCGGTAGGAAGCGAAGCAGTTTTGGTCAGCCGAGTTCGCGAAGATTTGACGGGTAGAGCGGGCGTGCACCTTTGGTTGAATATAGATAATGTCAAAATGCCTGCGATTAATGCTGTGCAGATAGCAGAAACGCTAATAAACAGCTACCTTTGAGTGAGTAATGGGCGGAAAGTAGAAAAAATCTCAAGAGACAAGACTAATTTATGCAGTTTCTTGACCCTTAGAGAATTTTTAATAATACTCTAAGCATATATCGGATCGGCAACTTGCTGATAATTCAAGATTAATCAGCAAGTAACTTCAAGGAATAATATAATGCTGCGTAAACTCGCATTAAGTCTAGCTGTTGCAGGTGCGATTGCATCCTCTCAAGCGATGGCTTTGGGGCTTGGTGAAATCCGGATTAAATCTGCGCTTAACGAGCCGTTAGACGCTGAAATTCAACTTCTTCAGGTCCGCGACCTTAACCCTTTGCAAATCAGACCCAAAATGGCAGATCAGGATGAATTTGCACTTGCAGGGTTAGACCAGCAGCGTGCTTTATCCGATGTGCGCTTCCAAGTTAAGGTTAATCCCAATGGAAGTGGGGTCATTCTTCTTACCTCTAGAGAGCCGATCAAAGAGCCTTTCATGAACTTCCTTGTGGAGGTGAATTGGCCCAGTGGACGTTTAGTCCGTGAATATACGCTATTACTCGATCCGCCTGTTTTCGACCCTACGCCCACACAGCAATTAATCGAACCTGCTATTCCAACACCGGCAACGGTTAGGCTCAATAATACTCAGGCTCGCCCGTATGTTGAATCAACGCCAAAGCCAGCAGTCTCAAACATCCGAACTCGTGCTGATAAAAAAACGCAGGCCTATGTCGATACCAAAGATACGCTTTGGGGGTTAGCTATAGAGCACCGTACTGCACCTGATATATCGTCGTATCAGATGATGATGGCGATGTATAAAAAGAATCCAGATGCCTTTATCGACGGTAATATTAATGCGCTAAAGGCAGGCGTTGTTATCCAGTTGCCGACCTTGGCCGAAGCGAGAGCAATGTCGACTCAAGATGCAGCGGCAGAGGTTGCGCGTCAAACTAGTTTATGGAAACAACGTCAACAAGCCAGTGTAAAAGCGCCCATTGATGGGAGCAAAAAAAATGCAAAGAGTGATGCCGCAGCATCTGATACAGCAAGTGATGCTGATAAGGGTCAGTTAAAGGTAGTGACACCTTCCGATGCAGCAACGGATGATGCGGCAGGTGGGGATAAAAGCGCCTCTGCTCAAAATGAGCAGTTGGTCACCAAAAATGAACAGCTTGAGAATCAGTTGGCAGTTTCATTAGAGTCGCTGGATCGTCTCGAACGGGACAATGCCGACTTGAACGGAAAACTAGATGCCATTCAAAAGCAGTTGGACTCTCTACAGCGCCTTATTGAACTGAAAGACCAGCAGTTAGCTACCTTGCAGGCGGAGCTGTCGAAAAAGGCAGCACCTGTAGCAGAACCTAAGCCAGAAAAGAATTTACTAGACACCTTGATGCAAACACCTGCATATCTGGCAGGTTTAGGTGGTGGTCTAATAGCCTTGCTATTGGGCTTGTGGTTTATGCTGCGTAAGAAAAAACAAGACGATGAAACCGATGAGATAGAGCCTTTTGTACCACCTTCAGCGGCACCTACGGTGGCTCTGCAAGATGACGCTGAGTTAGAGTTTCTTCAAGATGAGCTTGAGCAGGCTGAAGGGAATGCTGAGAAAGAGATAAAAGACGAAGCCGCCGATGTTGCTGCTGTCGATAACCTAGATGACTTAGATGATCTTGATTTAGATTTAAACATGGATCTAGATTTAGATATGGATGAGTCGTTTGATAAAGATCTCGACTCTTTGAGTTTAGATGACGCCGCAGATGAGATGGCCTCAGAACAACCCGAAGAAGAGGATGTTGATGACCTTCTCGGTGATATCTTGGCAGATCAAACGTCTGAAGAACGTATTGATGATGAGGACTTTGACTTAGGGCTAGATGATCTGGCTGATCTTGAAGCCGATACGATGGAGCAAGACCAAGAGCCTGAGCCAGAAGTGACCGCCCAAGCTATGAGTGAAGATTTAGACTCCTTAGAAGATGATTTAGATCTTGAGTTTGAACGTCAATTAGCAGCTGGTACATTGGCTGCCGATGAAGAGTTAGATGAAAGTTTGTCACTAGATGATGATGAGTTAGATGAGCTTGAGTTGTCTCGTCAGCAAAACGCCCGTTCTGGTATGGGAACTATTGAAGAGATCACCGACGATTTAGCCGTTGATGATACGTTGGAGTCTTTAGGGCTAGATCAGTTGGCTGAATCGACTGAAGAACCAGAAGAAGCTAAAACGCTTGATGTCACTCCACCATCATCCAATGAACAAGATGCTATGGCAGATTTAGAGGCAGAGCTAGAGGGCTTAGACTTTGATCTCAATGATCTTGATGAGAGTACAGATGTTGCTGAATCAGAAGTCTCCGCTGATGATCAATTGGAGGAGATGGACTTCGATCTAGATAGTTTATTGGCTGAAACAGAAAATGAAGAGGCTGAAGCAGTAGCGGAAAGTGAAGAGGACGCTTCGCCAGATTTAGATGATATCCTTGCAGATCTTACTGATGACACAGAAACAGACGTTGCAGTAGCGCCTGAAGCTCCTCAAGCAGAAACTGATGAATTATCAGACGAGATGATGGATCTTGGAGCATCGCTGGATGATCTGGATCTAGGTGATGATGAAGAGTTCGCAGCAACCGTAGAGTTGGATTCTGAGCTAACGCTTGATGAAGTTGATACAGCGGCAGATCTCGAAGCAGATGAGGTTGAGGCCGATAATACATCCGATTTGGACATCGCAGGTTTCGAGTTAGATGATGAGCAACCTTTGTCGGGTACTCCATCAGATGAAGAGGTAACAGAAGAGTTAACAGCTAATATCGAGCATGATCTAGATACGGATTTGGATGAAGAACTCGAAGCGTTGCTCAATAGCACCGATAATGATATCGCCTTGGAAGAGACTTCGGCAGATGAAGAGCATCCGTTAGATGCGTTAGGTCTGTTAGATGGTGCTGATGAGGTAGAAACAAAGTT
>DAIRSP010000152.1:0-6102 GCA_036804365.1 Neptunomonas sp.
GCGTCAGATGTGTATAAGAGACAGTCTTTATACAATAGAACTATTCAATAAGAAAATAAACAGCTGAAAGGCTTTCGGGCAGCACTGCACAAATAATGAAGGTATAATTCTGCCAAACGATAAGCTGGGGCAATAAATGCAAGTATTTTATGATGTTGTCATTGTTGGGGGCGGGATGGTCGGTGGCACGCTCGCCTGTGCACTCGCTGACTCTGGCTTTAAAGTCGCTCTAATTGAAAACCAGTTGCCTGAAAGCTTCAGTGCCGATCAACCGCATGATTTGCGTGTTTCAGCATTAAGTATCGCATCAGAAAACATTTTTAAGTCGATAGGTGTATGGGATGGTATTCAAAGCCGTCGGGCTTGCCCCTATCGCAGAATGAAAATTTGGGAGTTTGATGAAAATCAATCAACCTTGTTTGACTCTGAGCAAATTGGGCACGATCATTTAGGTCATATTGTAGAAAATCGCATTATTCAGTTGGCTCTTATTGATAGAATCCGAGAGTTAGACAATGTTGAGCTTATAACACCTGCTACGACTAAACGGATTGATTACTCTGCCGGAGCAAGTCTTATTGAGCTGGATGATGGTCGAGAGCTAATTGCTAAACTGATGGTAGCTGCAGATGGTGGAGATTCAAAGGTTAGAGAAAGTGCAGGTATCGGTGTTCATCGATGGGATTATGAACAGCAGGCACTCGTGGCATCGGTGATTACTGATTACCCGCAGGAAGATATCACTTGGCAGCAGTTCACGCCTACCGGCCCATTAGCCTTTCTGCCCTTAACCGGACGATGCGCTTCGCTCGTTTGGTACAACACGCCTAAAGAGATTAAACGCTTAACTCAGCTTGATAATTCAGCGCTGCTGCGTGAGATCACCGATACTTTCCCTACCTGCTTAGGTCATATTCCGGTTTTACTCGATAAAGGATCATTTCCATTAAGACGACAACATGCGCAAGCCTATGTGAAAGAGGGTGTTGCTCTGATCGGCGATGCTGCGCATATGATTCATCCGTTAGCGGGACAGGGTGTGAATATTGGGCTACTGGATGCTGCGGTATTGGCTGAAGTGATTGTCGACGCAGCGGATGATGGTTTCGAGATTGATGATCTAAACGTATTGAAACAGTACGAAAAGCAGCGTAAGCATCACAACCTTATTATAATGCAAACCATGGATATGTTTTATCGCGTTTTTAGCAATAATATTCTGCCTGTTAAGTTACTGAGAAACTTGGGGCTGTCTATTGCTGGACATACGATGCCAGCCAAACGCAAAGTGATGCGGTTTGCAATGGGGCTTGAGGGAACGCTACCTCGTACAGCTCAGTCTGATGCATTACTCTGAATAAAAAAAACCGCGCAGTGCGCGGTTTAAAAAATAGCTTGGCTCAAAAAAAACGACTACAGAGCCAAGTTGAAGAGTAGAAAGGCAGGAGATACCTTTCTGCTGAGCGCCAATTAAGCAGCAGAAGCTGCTTTGCGAGCTGCAGGTTTAGCAGGAGCTTTAGTCGCTTCCGCTGGTACGAAGGCTTTAGTTGCTTCTTCGATTTTTTCCTGTGCAGCTTGCATAAATTTAGTTACTTCAGTCAAAGCTGGTGCTTCAGATAGATCTGCAACACTTTTTTCTACTAGCTCAGTTAACTGTTCTTTAGCAGCAGTTAGTGCAGCCAACTCTTTCTCAGCTACGTTAGTTAACTTAGCTTCTAAATCTTTGAAGTATTTAACTTGAAGTTCGAAAGCAGACTTCGGTTCTTTAACTTCGCTTAACGCTTTCATCTGAGCTAAACCAGAGTTGAATAAATCAGTCAGGTATTCAGATTGTAAAGCAATCAATTTTTCAGCAGTAGACTTGTTGATTTCAGCCATGTCAGTAACTGGCTTTAACTTGTCTTGCATGTCTTTCATCATATCTTCGTACATGTTTAATCCCTCGGATCAGCAGCATTGTTGTTTGTTGCATTGCAACATTATGGTGTGAATATAGAGGTTAAAATTTAACCTGTCAATTCTTTTTTGTGCAGCGCACAATAAATTTATTCAGTTTAATTTTCGCCTATAACTACCTGTTATTTAATGATCTATATCAAATAGTCGGCATCGATAGACTAATGTCTCTAATGATTAATTCGTACTGGTAGATCCAGATTCATACATTTTGCGTATGCACACATCGCTAAAGCGCTTACTCTCTGCCTAAATAAACCGGTACAATCGAGCTATATACAGGACTATTTTGAACAGTCCTCATGACAGATTAATGACGATAAGGAAAATACGGATTTATGCCTGCTGGAAATGTTCACCCTAGCTTTGAGTTTATTCGCTCAGAATCTATAGATTCTCTTAATGTTGAAGTGTTGGAATACCGTCATAAGGCAACAGGGGCGATGCACTACCATATCGCTGCTGAGCAAGATGAAAACGTTTTCTTAGTTGCCTTTAGAACCGTGCCTATGGATTCGACTGGTGTTGCCCATATTTTAGAACACACGGCGCTGTGTGGTAGTGAACGTTACCCTGTTCGCGATCCCTTTTTCATGATGACTCGCCGTTCTCTGAATACCTTTATGAACGCTTTTACCAGTTCAGATTGGACGGCTTATCCTTTTGCTAGCCAAAATACAAAAGACTTCTTTAACTTATTAGATGTGTATTTAGATGCCACATTTTTCTCGCGCCTAGATCCGCTTGATTTTGCGCAAGAAGGTCATCGTGTTGAGTTTGAAGAACCGGCCAATCCAGCGTCTAATTTAGTTTACAAAGGGGTTGTGTTGAATGAGATGAAAGGGGCAATGAGTTCACCCGTGTCTACGTTATGGCAAACGGTGACTAAATACCTTTTTCCGACGGTTACTTATCACTTCAATAGCGGCGGCGAGCCCGACTGTATTACCGATTTAACCTACGATGATCTATTAGGCTTTTATAAATCGCATTATCACCCAACGAATGCTGTATTTATGACCTTCGGTAATATACCTGCTGAAGAGCTGCAACGTCGCTTTGAAGAACAGGCATTAAGCCGATTTGAACAACTTGATATCAATATCGCCGTGCCTGATGAGAAGCGTTATTTTGCCCCCGTTCGAATCGAAGAGTCATACGCACTCGATGATGAAGAGCTTGAGGCAAAAACGCACCATGTTTTAGCCTGGTTGCTAGGGCACTCTATCGACTTGAAAGAGCAACTCAAAGCCCACTTACTTTCACGCGTGCTGCTGGATAACAGCGCATGCCCTCTGCGCCATGCACTGGAATCTAGCGAACTTGGCAGTGCACCTTCGCCTTTGTGTGGTCTTGAAGATTCGAATCGTCAAATCTCCTTTATGTGTGGTTTAGAGGGCAGTGATCCGGAAGATGCCGCAGCGTTTGAAAAGTTAGTCTTTGACACGCTTAACAAGGTTGCCGAAGAGGGGGTTCCTCAATCCATTGTTGAAGCGCAGTTGCATCAGTTAGAGTTAGGTCAACGTGAAATAAGTGGTGATGGCTACCCTTACGGTCTTAATTTAATTATGGCATCAATTTCAGCTGCCATGCATCGCGGTGATCCTATTGCTGTACTGAATCTTGATCCAGCATTAGACGAGTTACGTGAACAGATTAAAGACCCTCAATTTATTCCTTCGCTGGTTAAAGACTTACTGTTAAATAATGCGCATTTTGTGCGCCTAACGCTGAAACCTGATGCAGAAATTAGTGATCGAAAAGATCAAGAGGAGCTGGCACGTTTAGCGGCTATCAAAACATCTCTTGATGAGACTCAGACACAATTCATTCTTGATCAGGCGGCAGCGCTTGAAGCAAGACAACTCCAACAAGATGATGAGTCTATTTTACCTAAGGTGACGCTAGAGGATGTGCCCGCTTCGATGCATATCCCTGAGAGTGAAGCAGAAGCGTTAAATGGACACCGTTTAGATTGGTATGGACAGGGTACTAACGGGCTTGTTTACCAGCAGATCGTGGTAGACCTGCCTCACTTTTCAGATGAGGAGTTAAAGCTATTACCCTTATTCAGCCATTGTATGACTGAGCTTGGTTGCGGCGATAGAGATTATAAAGAGAACCAACAATATCATGTGCAAGTATCCGGCGGTATAAATGCGTTTAGCACGCTACGCGGCGCTACGGATAATGAGCAGAAGGTGTTAGGTTATTTTGTTATTTCAGGCAAGGCGTTACTCAATCATGAGGGAGAGTTGACTGATCTTCTGCATGAAACACTTCATCAAGCTCGCTTTGATGAACTTACCCGAATCCGTGAGATTGTTGCTCAAAGACGCAGTCGTAAAGAGCAAAGTATTACTGGGCAGGGGCATAGCCTAGCGATTATGGCCGCGGCTGCAAATTTAAGCCCTTGCGGTAAAGTAGCACATGACTCTCGTGGTTTAGAAAGTATCAAGTTTGTTAAATTACTGGATAAGCAATTAGATAGTGCTGATTCATTAGAAGCGCTTTCTAAAAAACTACAGACCATACATGCAAAAATTAAAGCAGCTCCTTATAGGTTTTTACTGGTAGCAGAGCCAGAGCAAAAACAAGCATTGATTAGCAGCTTAGAGAAAAAATGGGGGGCTCGTCATCCAGCTATCTCGATTGAAACGCTGAGTTTGCCTCAAACACGAACGCCGGTTAAACAGCTTTGGACCACAAGTACGCAGGTCAGCTTTTGTGCAAAAGCCTACCCAACCGTGCCGGTCGATCATCCCGATGCAGCGCCATTAACAGTGCTGGGTGATTTCTTACGCAATGGCTACTTACATCGCGCAATTCGTGAAAAAGGCGGCGCTTACGGGTCAGGTGCTGGTCAGGACAGTGGCGATGCTGTTTTCCGCTTTTTCTCGTACCGTGATCCACGTTTAGTTGAAACGTTGAAGGATTTCGATCTCTCGATTAACTGGTTACTTGAAAAGTCCCATGATACCTCCAAACTTGAGGAGGCCATATTGGGGGTTGTGAGTTCGATTGATAAACCAGGATCACCAGCGGGTGAAGCCAAAGGGGCTTATCACAGCATGTTATTTGGACGCACTGCAGAGCAGCGTCGTCAATTTAGACAGCGCATACTGAGTGTCACTATCGATGACTTACAACGCGTCGCTCGTGAGTATCTCAAACCTGAGAATGCCAGTATTGCCGCTGTGACCAGTGCCGATAAAGCACGCGAACTCGCAAGCCAGTATGAAGTTATTGCTCTCTAATCATCAATAACACAGGAACGATAGAGCACCCACTATGGGTGCTCTTTTTATGATGCAAAATAACTTATACAAAGGCGCTGCCTTTATCATTTTCTCTGAAATCTTCTTAGTCGTTTCAGGCATGATCATCAAACAGATCTCTGGTCAGCTGCCCACTGAAATGATCGTTTTTATCCGCAATCTATTCGGTCTTACTCTGTTATGTCCATGGCTGTTAAGAAATGGACGTAAAGCGATAGGTACTCAACTTCTGCGCTTTCATTTTGTAAGGGCATTGGTCGGCGTGACTGCTATGACTTGTCTCTACTACACATGGGGACATATCCCGCTGGCCCAAGCGGCACTCTTAAAGCAGACAGCGCCCTTTTTTATTCCACTCATTGGTTTTTGGTGGTTAGGTGAGCGTATTAACCTGATTTCCAAAATATCTATTTTCGTTGGATTTGCTGGGGTCTATGCTATTTTAAACCCACATGAAAGCACGTTGAATTTTGCGGTGTTAGTCGGGGTATTAGGTGCAGTTTGCAGCGCTATTGCAAAAGTCACTATACGTCGGATGACATTAACCGAAAGCCCACAACGCATTGTTTTTTATTTCGCCTTTTTTAGTTCGACTTTATCGCTTATTCCTGCCTTATTGGTTTGGCAGCTACCCACATTGACACAGGGTATATGGTTAGCCGGTTTAGCGATGACGTCAACTGTCGCACAACTGTTACTGAGCAAAGGCTACGGCTATGCACCGGCGAGTCAATTAGGGCCCTTTAATTATGGATCAGTGGTGTTTGCCGCACTCTTTGGATGGCTTCTTTGGAATGAAACGCTGGGCCTGAATACGTGGATCGGTATGATCCTCATTACAGTGGCCGGCTTGATGGCGATGATGAAA
>DAIRSP010000153.1:0-6073 GCA_036804365.1 Neptunomonas sp.
GGGTCGATGTTTGGGCCCGATGGTGCGCGTTTTTCGCTTTGTCGCATGCCAATTGGTAGTTGTGATTTTTGTGTTGAGGGGCGATACAGCCATGCAGAGGTAGCGGGTGATAATGCGCTTTGGGATACCGGATGAATCCGTATATATTCAGTACCGATCTGAATACGCCCTGCGTCAGCGACCAAATTATGCGTACTGAGAACTTGCTGTAGCGCCGTTACTGAGAATCCACTGGCAGCCAATCTCGCCCGATCAATTTCAATGGTAATTTGGCTGCTTCTTTTGCCACCAATATCAACTTTCCCTACGCCTCGTAACAGCACGAGTTCTCTACGTAAAAAATCTGTGTAATCAGCCAGTTGTGTATAATCATATCCCTCGCCTGTGATGCCCATAAAGATGCCGTAAACATCACTAAAATCATCGATCACTTGAGGACTTGAAGCACCGGGAGGTAAACGCCCTTGGTTATCACTGATCTTACGTCGCATCTCGTCCCAAATTTGGGCCAGATCATCCTTACGATAGATGTTCTTCATCTTCACTTGAATTTGAGAGAGCCCCGAACTCGATGTCGAGATAATTTCATCCACATAAGGCAACTGTTGAATCGCGTTTTCTAAAACCAGCGTCACCTCTTCTTCAACCTCCAGAGCAGATGCGCCTGGATAAGTGGTATTAATCAACGCCTCTTTTATCGTAAAAGCGGGGTCTTCTAATCGCCCCAGCCCCATAAAAGACATTAGTCCACCGCCAATCAACAGCACAACCACGAGCCAGGTAACCGTTTTATGGCGAATACTGTATTCTGCAAGATTCATAGATGGTTACCGCCTTAAAGTCCACGTTCTTTTTGAATAGGACGCACTGCTTGCCCTGCTTGAACATACGCGGTGCCTGCGGCAATAACTTTATCCTTAGCTTCAAGCCCCTTAATCAGCAGACTCTCTTCTTGCATTCTTACAATAGTGACAGGGACTAACTCCGCCTGAAAGCGCTCATTAACCCGCCAAACATGAGCAGCGCCTTTTTGCTCAAAAACAGCGCCTAATGGCACCTGCATCACATCTTCGGCACCGGTATCTGCCAAAAAGTTTGATAGATCAATTTCAATACTCACCGACATGCCCGGTAATACCGTCATCCCCTTATCGCGTGGCATTGAAAAAACAACCGGATAGGTTCGGGTAGACGCGTCAGGAATAGATTCATGCTTACGGTAACAAGCGGAGTAACTTAGCTCTGGACGGCTCTCAAAACTCACACTGCCGCAAATCGCTTTCGCATCAGCACCGGGCTTTATGCGTGCGAGCAACATTTCTGGAACGCTAAATAACACATCAATCTCCTCCTCATCCTGCAACAAAATGATCGGGCTCTGTGCTTTAACTGATTGAAAGTTCTGAATATCAACACGCGCAACGACGCCATCAAAAGGAGCTGTTAAAACGGTATAATCAACATTGTCTTTTGCAGAGGATAAAGCCGCAGCGGCCGCCTTGAGGGCGGCGCGTACCTCATCAAGCTTATTTTGACTGGCGTACTTCTTTTCTATTAACGACTCAACCTGTGTATATTGCGTTTTAGCTAAATCATAGCGGGCTTGTCGATCGGCTAACGTGTTTTTAAAGTCTGATTGATCCAACCTTGCCAACACATCCCCCTTTTTAACATGATCACCTGCTTTAACCGGCAAATCGATTAATTGCCCCGAAACACGAAAAGCCAGATCAGAGTGCTGCGATGCCTCTAAGGTTGCAGGAAACGACCGCGTTGCAAGCACCACTGATGGCTGAACATCCACAATCAGTGCAGGCCTAACAAGCGGTACTTGTTGAGCATTTTCTGCGGGCGTTTTATCACAGGCCGACAGAACAATGCATGACACCACTATAAGAAATTGTTTGAAGTACATACCTGCCTCGCATTAAACATTCGTGAATGTATGTATAATATACGCTATACTCGCTTACTTAAAGTAAATTATGGTGAAGTATGGCCAGAAAAACCAAAGAAGAAGCTCTCAAGACTTATCACTTGCTGCTTGATTCATCTGCAGAACTCTTCCATCAGCAAGGTATATCGACAACCACGTTACACGATATTGCAAAGAACGCGGGTATGACCCGAGGCGCTATTTACTGGCACTTCGAGAATAAAGGTGACGTTATCAAAGCGCTATGGGAGCGAGATGCGGCGCCGGCGTTTAATCATTTTATCGAACAACTGAAGGCCGATGTTACCGAAGATCACATCAACTATTTTAAGACGACTTTAAAAGGGATGTTCAGCAGTGTTCTTAAAGACCCTAAAGCTAGTCAGGCGTTGCGTATAGTACTCAACTCATCAGAGTTCACCGCCGAACAAAGTGAACTACAAAGTTTTCTTGATACTAAGGCGCTCATGTTTTACAGCGCAATTGTAACCGCAGTCAAAAAGCTAGATGCCTTAGATCTCATCCAGAAAAAATACGATGCAACCTTTTTAGCAGGCGCTCTTTGGAGTTACTTGCACGGGTTAATTCATATTAATATGCGCACCCGAGTCCATGCTTTTGACCTAACAGCGGACAGTGATTCACTGATAGATCTGTTTTTAGATGGTCTATTAGTTGAGCATTCGAACTAACATCCTAGCTAGGTATTAAAGAGAAAGTTTATGTTATCAATACTACCCGATACCGCCGGTGACTTAATTGTCGTTCAAGCCTCCGATGAGCTGACGACCGAAGATTACCAGCAGGTGCTTGTGCCCTTAATTGAAGAAAAAACTAAACAGTATGGTCCATTAAGGGTCGTTCTTTACTTTGACCCAAGTTTTGAGGGTATGGCTGCCGGAGCTATTTGGGAAGATGCTAAGTTAGGCCTCTCTCATGCAGAGGACTTTATTCGGATCGCGGTAGTAGGCGGCCCAAACTGGATAAGTTGGGCGACCGCCTTGGGGAATCATCTCGTGCGAGGGGAAGCGAAGCACTTTGAAGAGCGTCAATTTCTTCAAGCACTTCACTGGGTTGATGACGCAGCAGCGTGCTGATCTGCAGCAGATATTAAGGGCGTAACCCGAAAGAGAAGCTGCCATTCTGTTTGAATTGCACCACTTCCTTACGCTTGCGTCCTATTAATAACGGGCCGTCATCTAGGAAAAGAAAATTTTTCCAATACCGCTTAAAAATATCCCAAGTCGTTTCGATCAAATGCTCGGATGAATAACAAAAATAGACAACAGTATTGCCTTCCCAATTGATACACTCAGCCAAAGCTTCCGGCAACGCATTATCATCACTGTCCCATGCACTCTGCCAAAAACCCGTTGCTTGCCAAACGCTAGGCTGACTTGCCCAGTCATCCTTCGTAAAATCGGCGGGATCGTCAGCATGTTGGCTAATATTTAAGTCCCAAATCTCCAGTGCACGTTTAGGTGTTAACGGCTTAATTTTAACCAAATCCGTTGCGGGTACAGTCATCTCCTCATGCTTAAAAAACCAAGCATGACGATAATCACTCATGGGTAAATAGTTCATCTAATGTCTCTAACACAAAATGTAAGCTGAAATTATAGCGACTTCTTAAGCGTTAAACATCTTCCTCTCACCGCTCTCACTTAAAGTGGTCATTTTAACGTTTGCTACAATCTGGCATACTAGCCGTTATGAATAAAAGACCAACAAAAGCTGAACGTCGCAAAGAACTTGAACAAAGTGTTCAAGAGTTTCTTAATAAAGGCGGTGTTGTAAATCAGGTTGTTAGCGGTGCAAGCGCCCTTGAAGATGGAGCCTACCATCGCAACAGTTTTGTTTTTGGTCATCCAAAACAGGACCGCACTCCGGTACCTGAAACCCTTGCTGCCATTGATGCGCGACGCAAAGCAAAAACACAAAAGCCCTCTCATAGCTTTTCAAAACGTCCTAAGAAAAAAATCATCTATGACGATTTTGGCGAACCCGTTCGTGAAATTTGGGTTGAAGAATAAAGCAAAAAATCACTTTCCTTTTTTATAAAAACAGGGCTATAGTGAAATTGTAGAGTTTCAACAATAACTTAGAAAAAGGACTCCACGTTTCATCGTTTACATGTTGATTTAAGCGTTACCTTTAAGCGTCTTCTGTAGTAGTAAGGAAATATTATGATTATCAACATTACCAACCGTCACGATAAAGTTTCACCGGCTGTACGCGAAAGAATTGAAGCTTGGTTAGAAAATAGCCAAGAACGTTTTGATATTATCTCTAGCGCACAAGTTACCCTTGATAAAAGCGCTCACCAAGAGGATGTAGAAGCCACTCTGCATGCCGCCGGTCGTGAGATTAATGCCAAGGCCTCTGCTGAAAACCTTTATGCAGCACTGGATGCTCTGGCTGATAAAATCGATCGCCAATTAGAAAAGCTCAGAGATAAACAGACACATAAAAAAGGAACGCCTAAGCATACGTCACTGATTGGTGATGAAGCCGTTAATGATGAAGACCTCGAAGAAGATGAGGTTTATCAAGCTTAGTTCTCACCCTCTACTCACTAAGGCCCTTACGGGCCTTTTTAATATATTAATAAGACACCATGACTAAAAAATACTTAGAAGATTACAGTGTTGGCGAAATATTTTACTCGCCTGCGCGCACCATCACTGAAACAGATATCATCAACTTTTCTGGTTTAACCAGTGATTGGCACCCACTACATACCGATGTGACCTATGCTGCCAAATCCCGATTTGGACAACGAATCGCTCACGGCATGCTCGTACTTTCAGTCGGTATGGCACAACTGTTTCGCATCAGTCCCACCACCGTCCTTGCAGAAGAGTTTATTGCATTCTATGGCATGGATAAGGTGCGCTTTTTAAAACCGACCTTTATAGGTGATACCCTCAAAGCGAAAGCCGAAGTTATCGAGTTGAATTTTAAAGATAAAGAGGCAGGCGTTTTACTCTACGATGTCACACTCTCCAACCAAGATGATGAAGCCGTTTGTCGTTTCGATATGAAATTTTTTGTTGCACGAAGACCTGTTGAATAACACACCATGGTTAAAATCGCTCCACCGATCTTCAACTCAACCCTACGGGACTGCCTCCTAGGGTTCACGCTCACCATCAGTGCAGCTGCCATCGCTGCTGATACCAGTGAATGGCGCTCTCCTCTACTGCAGGATCACCCGCTAGTAGGTAAAATTTACGACCTGCATCAGCAAGCGTTTATTGGCGAAGATCAGCTTTTAGAGAGGCTACAGAACGTCAAGATAATCCTGATTGGCGAGCAGCATGACAACCCTGATCACCACCGGATTGAACAGGATTTATTAGAAAGCTTGCTATCAACGGATAGCTCTCAAACCGTTTTTGAGATGCTGAAAACGGATCAGCAGTCCGCTGCAAGTACTCTGAAAACCGAACAGTCACTGGATGATATCAAAGCTGCTCTCAACTGGGATGATAAAGGATGGCCGTGGGTGGATTATATCCCGCTAATCCAATCTAGCTTGAGCCAAGGTGCAAACATTACAGCAGGAAATCTGGATACTGTTCAGTTAAAAAGAATTTACAACGGCATACCCAACACTGAGTTTGATTCTCTTTACCCCTCGGCATCTCTAGTAGCACAGCAAGCAAGAGATGCCATCCTTGATCAAATTTATGAAAGCCATTGTCAAAGCATGCAAAAGGCTAGCCTTAAACCCATGTTAGAAATACAGATGGCGCGTGATGCCCAAATGGCGGTTTCACTGACACGTGGTCAAAAATCGCTATCCATTTTAATTGCCGGAGGATTCCACACTCATAAAGAATACGGTGTTCCAGTTCACTTGGCTTATTACACTCAAGAAACAGCAAAAGTGATTCTTTTGAATAGCGTCTCTGAGGGCTTAAATTCGCCTAATGACTACGGAAACCTTACGAAAGCTGACTTCATGTGGTTTACTCCAAAGCCGGAAACAGAAGACTACTGCAGCAAATTTAAGCAAAAGACCCAATA
Source organism: Neptunomonas sp. (assembly GCA_036804365.1). GTDB lineage: Bacteria > Pseudomonadota > Gammaproteobacteria > Pseudomonadales > Balneatricaceae > Neptunomonas. Next base: position 5,969 of record DAIRSP010000153.1, read on the forward strand.
GTTTAAGTGTTAGATGATCAACTCAAAATCATCGGCATCCTTCCAAGCAGGAAACTTTTTTTTGAAGTCCACTATCGACTGATGATTCAATGCTACCGTTTCAAC
>DAIRSP010000154.1:0-6047 GCA_036804365.1 Neptunomonas sp.
GTTCTGAAGCATTAAGTTCAAGTTTGCTGAGGTGCCTTGAGATAGCAATGCTGCCAATATGAGCTGCGCTTTCAAGTAGGCGGGCTTCGAAGGTATTCGGGGATCGTATCTGATCACTTAATAAAGAGATGCTGCCAATCACTTTGTGATCATTTTCATGAAGTGGGTAGGCCCAGCAGGCCCGTATGTTTAGGCTGTAAGCTAGATCTCGTTGCTGTTCCCAGTGGGTGTCGGTCGATGTATCGGTTGTAAAAATTGGCTGATCATCAAATACTGAGGTACCGCATGTGAGTGCAGATGGGCCTGGTTTTAGCCCAGATAATTGCTGTCGGCATTCAGCTGACATACTTGGCGAACTTTGAATGTTAAGTAATCCGCTCGACTTGTCTAGCGTCATGATAGCTGCTGTACAGCGACCCACCATCAATTCAAGCTCGCTACAGAGTGTATCTAAAACCTCCTCTAGAGGAGGATTCAGCGTGATCTTTTCAATCAGATCGCGCTGAAATTTTATAAGCCGATTCAACTCCTGAACCGATGGCTGTGCATCTCTAACCGGTTGCGCCTGATCAGGTGTCACTGCGTGATTTGTAGTCGTCGTCGCTTTCATGAATGCCTAATGAACAAAACTAAAACTCCGACAGTATAAAGCAGCTCAATGCGATACCGGAATTACTATTAACCTATTTCAATAAAAAACCTTGCGACTTGAGGTAGTTAAGCATATGAGGTCTCGCTTCCTTAACCAGCATTCCCGATATCTGGCTACTCCAAGTCATCTCTTTATTACCACCGGTGCGTGATTGGTAATACTCTTTGACAGATCTATCATAATCGGCCATCAGTGCTGAATCTTGAGCATCATCATAAAAGTCTTTTTTCAATACGATGGGTAAAGGCAAGCGAGGCTTAACTTCTGGGTTTTGGTCAGGATAACCAATACACATGCCAAAAACGGGATAGACTAGCTCGGGTAGCTTCAAAATAGAGGTAACATCATCCATTTTATTACGAATGCCGCCGATGTAGACAATACCTAAGCCCAAGGACTCAGCAGCGATGGCGACGTTTTGTGCAAATAGACCACAATCAACCGTAGCGGTAATAAACTGTTCAGTAAAGCCGCTTAGCATCTCAGCATTTTCTTTTTCGCAAGCGACTTTATGGCGCTGCATATCTGCACAAAATACTAAGAAAACCGGCGCATCAGCGACATAGGCTTGATTGCCAGCGCATTCAGCGAGGCGTGCTCTATTGTCGGTATTTACTACTTGGATAACAGTACAGGCTTGAATAAAGCTGGATGTTGCAGCCGCTTGACCCGCGGACACGAGAGCATTGACGGTTTCTTGGTCTACTTTTTGTGTGGTGAACTTACGAATTGAGCGATGCTCTTTTAAAAGGTCAATGGTTGGGTTCATCTTTACTGTGCCTCTTTTTTATATATGTAGCGAAAGGTTAAATTGATTCTTGGAGTATGGATACGTTTACTGGCTGGAACAGAGTGTTGCCAAAAATGTTGTGTTTGGCCAGCCATGATGAATAGGCTTCCATCCCCTAACTCATAGGTTAATTTCAGCTGCTTGTTCATTCTGTGTTTAAGGAGAAAACGGCGTTTGCATCCCAAGCTTAAGGATGCAATACAGGGGTTCTTGCCAAGCTCTGGTTCATCATCACTGTGCCAGCCCATTCTGTCCGCGCCATCCCGATAGTAATTTATTAATACCGCATTAAACATAGCCCCCGAGACAGCTTCTATTCGTTGTTTAAGCTGAAAAATGAGTGGGTGCCACGGCTCGGTCGTTAGCAATAGATTGGAATAACGATAATGTAAAGAGGGCTCACCTTGAAAGCATTGCAATCTAGGGATGGGGTGCTCTTTGCCAAACACTGAGACTATATCCTGACGCCAATTCAGCGTTTGGATCAGCGTATCGAGTAAGTCTGCACCCTCTTTCGGTGCGATAAACACTTCATCAAAGTAGATGGAGGCGTTTATCGCTTTCTCTGTTTTATCGATCAGCATAGAGGAGTTGTTGGGTTGCTTGGGCAAGTGCGTTGCTAATGGCAATTGCATTACTTTGATGGGAAATACATTGGGTTGTAACCACTTCAGCCACTTGGCAAAGCTGATGGTAAGCATCCCCGGCGAAAATTCCATGCACACCAATACACACCGCTGTTTTCATGCCTGCACTTTCTAAATGCTCGAGCGTTTCCAGCATCGTTCGCCCACTCGAAATGATATCGTCTACAAGTACAGGCGTTGCTTTTCTATAGGCTGCCAATGTGGGAGTGGAGACTTCAACATCTCTATCGCCATGGCGTATTTTTTCCAATACCTGAAAAGGAGCATTCGCCATCGCGGCTACCTCGGATACCCATTGAGCACTTTCACTATCAGGACCAATCAGCAGTGGATTATCGACATGTTTTTCAATCCATGCCGCGATGAGCGGCGCAGCTGGTACAACCACTGATTTCAGGCTGTAGATTTCATCCAAAGAGTGATAACGGTGAAGGTGAGGGTCCATTGTTATCATAAAATCAAAAGCACCTGAAAGTAGCTTTGCAAAGGGTTTCGAAGTGACACACTCTCCTGAATGAAACTGCTTATCTTGACGCATATAAGGGAGATAAGGGGTAATTAACCCCACCCGACTGGCCTGCATCTCTTTGGCAATGTTTGCTAAAAATATCAATTTCAGGAATTTGTTGTCAGGCCCATACAGATTACAAAAAATGATGACATCCTTATCTTTGCAGTCAGTATGGCTGCGTAAATAGGATTCGCCGTCAGGAAATTTTCGTTGTTCTAGTTGACCTATCTCCGCATCAAGCTGAATGGCAAGTTGATCAAACAGTGCAGGATCGGAGTCTAAATTAAAAATAATAGTCGACATGTTAGATTCCTTGCTTTATCAGAATCAAATTACTGTGGTCTTCGAGGTACTCGACGGCATAATTGAGTTCTCCCGAATTTGCGGCATGGATTGTCATTAAAATCTCATTCTCGTCAACCACCTGGCCTAGTTTTACGAATAGCTCAACGCCCGCTTCAGGGTCAGCAGGCGCGCCCGCAAGTTTCGCGACTTGTGCGAGCTTTCTATTATCAATGGCATCAATGGTTCCCTTGAATTGACTGACAAGGCTGAATCGATAGGGCGCAATAGGCGGTTTATGTAAGCCGCCCTGAGCGTGACATATCGCTTGAAATTTTGCCCATGCTTGACCGTTGTTGATCATCTCCCTAGCCTTTGATGTCCCCGTCCCTTTGGACACATGTTTCACCATTTCTAACATGGCGCCAGCAACAAAGCAGGCTCTTTCTTTTAAGTCCTGGGGTGCATCCGCTTTGTTTTGTAAAACAGCCAGAATATCGACAGCCTCCAGTGCCGGCCCTATGCCTCGGCCAACCGGTTGTCTGCCATCCGTTTGTAAAATTTCGATCTTTAAGCCTAGTTTATCAGCAACAATTCTAAAGCTATTAGCGAGTTGATCCGCGGCCTCTTTAGTACGGACTTTAGCCGTGGGTCCCACAGGTATATCTATTAAAACATGGGTGGCACCTGCGGCAATTTTTTTAGAGAGTACGGATGCAATCAGCTGACCTTCACTATCAATATCTAATGCGCGTTCAACTTGAATAATAAGATCATCCGCCGGGCTTAGTCGCATAGAACCTCCCCAAGCTAAACAGCCGCCTTCTTGCTGAACTACGCGGCGCATCTCATCCTGAGAAAGACTGACATTGGTTAGAGTTTCCATAGTATCTGCGGTACCTGCGGGGGAGGTGATAGCGCGCGAGGAGGTTTTGGGCATAATGAGTCCGCAGGCGGCTAGGATAGACACAACTATCGGCGTTGTCCTATTGCCTGGCAGTCCGCCGACACAATGTTTATCCACGACGACGGGGGCATGCCAGTTAATGACACTTCCACCTTTGACCATAGCTTTAGTCAACGCAGTAATTTCATTATCGTTAAGGTGATTATCTCCACAGGCGGTAACAAAGGCCGCGACATGAACATCTGCATAACGTCCATCGATGATATCGTTGATGATGGATTGAAAAGCCATTTCATCAAGCTCATGACCATATACTTTGGCGCGGACGTGAGATAAAGATTGAACGGGTCGCGGATGCGATAGCCAGATAGGGGAGTCTTTTTCGATATTAAGTCGCAGCCATGCAGACTCGGATAAACCAATTTGCCCCTTCTGCAACAGATCCCCAGTAATGATATTTAACGTAGCAATCGCATGGCCTTTTTCAGATGAAACCTGAACTCGTGACATGGAGGAAAAACCTTCGGATCGGCATACGGGACAATCTGCACGTAAATAAATAATAGGCTCTTGGCGGGTGTCTATTCCCAACCGTTTTGCTTTGAGTGGAGCCATTCGTTCGGGGGTGAAGTGCATGATGATAATTACCTCGAAACAGAGCAAGTGATTCTATTAAGCATAGCTCGAATAGCGCCATTGGCGTACGTTATGTCTTAGATTAATCAGCAAGCATAACACTGACACTTTGCACTAAAGGTATAAGAATGCCTGCAGGAATTAGAAAGAAGCTGTTATCATGGGTCATAAACATAAATTTGATTGGAAAGTATAAAAAATGGAGCGTCGTTTTCGATTAGTGTTAGCTTGCCCGGATAGAGTGGGTATTGTAGCAATGGTCAGTAACTTTATATCTAGCCATGGCGGATCTATCACGGATGCTAATCAGCATTCAGACCCAACGACGGGTTGGTTTTTTATGCGCGTTGAAATTGGCGCAGCGACATTACCTTTCGGATTAGACACACTGCGCGAAGCCTTTTCGCCTATCGCTCAGTCATTTCAAATGCAGTGGCACTTAACGGATTCTAGTATACCTAAGCGTGTTATTTTGATGGCGAGTCGGGAGTCACATTGTTTAGCTGATCTGCTTTACCGTTTTCACGCAAAAGAACTGTTTTGTGATATCGCGTGCGTTATCTCGAATCATGATGATCTGCGTAAAATGGTCGAGTGGCATGATATTCCTTATCATCATGTCCCTGTGGATAAAGAGAATAAACAACCTCACTTCGATAAAGTTAGTCATTTAATAACGGAGTATCAGGCTGACACCATCGTACTGGCGCGTTATATGCAAATTCTTCCGCCAGTGTTGTGTGATATTTACACCCATAGAATCATCAATATTCATCACAGTTTTTTACCTTCGTTTGCCGGAGCTAAGCCATATCATCAAGCGCATGAGCGTGGTGTGAAGCTGATAGGTGCGACCTGTCACTATGTTACACAAGATTTAGATGCAGGCCCGATTATCGATCAAGATGTTATCCGTATTAGCCACCGAGATCTGCCTGAGGATATGGTTCGATTAGGTCGAGACGTAGAAAAGAACGTTTTAGCGCGAGGACTGCGTTGGCATTTAGAGGACAGAATCTTAGTTCATGGCAATAAAACCGTTGTTTTTAACTAAGGAGTTATGCCAGAACTGAGCAGACTGTTCTATTATGGTTATAAAGGATGCATTCAGATAGATGTGTTCGCTTAATATAGAGGGATGTAAATATGTTAAGATCCGTAAAAGTTCAGGACTATATGACACGCAGTTTAGTGACGTTTCATCCTGAAACCGATTTGTTTGCTGCGATTAATACGCTGCTTAAACATCACATATCCGGCGCGCCAGTGGTTGATGCGCACGGCAAGCTTGTGGGGCTGCTTTCAGAAGTGGATTGTTTACGTGCTATTTTGACTCTGACCTATCATGAAGAAGAGGTCGGTGGCACGGTTGCGGATTGCATGACGACTCAAGTTGAAACCATTAGTTATGATGCGAATATTATCGAAGTAGCTAAAATATTTATCGATAAAGGCCGCCGACGTTTACCGGTGCTTCAAGGTGAAAAATTGGTCGGTCAAATTAGCCGTAGTGATATTTTGCGTGCTGTAGAAGTGTTTGCACAGAATAGTTAGTTTTCTGATAGAGCCGCCGCTTGGGTCGTTGCTCTGTAACGACCCATTAGGATTTGAATGTCTATAAG
>DAIRSP010000155.1:0-5934 GCA_036804365.1 Neptunomonas sp.
TTTATAACCGTACTCTTGGCCAAGTTGCTCTATATAGGCGGCGGTCAGGCGAACGCTGACCTCCCCGAGCACAACGAATGATAGGCAAAGGGATATAGTTGTAAGCAGGAGACAACTTACTGCTTGTATTTTTAAAGTGGAGGGTCTTGTTGTAAGACGAGATCGGTATCCAACGTCCACGCTATAGTCACTGTATCGTATTGAGTGGTTATAGCATGGTATAAAGTGACCAAATCTACAAGCTGAGATCGGTTTATTCAGGGGCTTTAGGCAGTAAGTTACATTGTTCAAGGATGCTCTTCCATGCGGCCGTGTGTCTATCCCTAGCAGTGATATATCTTCGCCATATACTTGTTTCGGTTGATTTCATGAAAACTTGAGCAGTATATGATTGCATCTCCCTTGGAACAGGGAGAAGCATTAACATCTTCTCATGGGAGGAGAGCCAACTATCACCTATTTTATGGACAGATGCCATATACGGCTGAATTTGAGCCGCATAAAACTGCATAAATACATTCTTCAAAATGTCTGCTTTAGGGTTGCTCATCTGATAAAAGCACATAGGGCGCCTTATTAGACGCTTTTCTATGAGGTCGGCGACTGTGTTCAAAGTGCCTTCTAAAAGTAATAGCGACTTAATAATGGGTGTACCCATAGGGTCACGGTACAAGGCTTCATAAGTTGATTCAATATCAGTCAATAAAGCTGATTGGACAGTCTGTGGCGCCGTCAGTGCTTGAGTAACAAAAGAGGAAAGTGCCTGTAAATGACGAAGCAAAGTTTCATGGCTATTCATTGAAAGGGGGAGGGGCGCTAGATTAGCTGCCAGAGATGTCTCTATCTCTTGTCCGGTATAGACTGCATTCCACAAGATAGTCGGTAGGTTGCTTAGTTTTGTGTCATAAACCTGATGTACTCGTTGTTTTGTTTCTAGGTCAAGCTCAGGATCAGCATCAATTTTAGCCAAACAAGTGCTGAGTTGTTGAATAAATTTAATCTCATAGATCATTCTTTGCGAGGGAGCTGCTAATTTACCGAGCGAGCTATTGCGTTCGGCAATTAAGGGTAGAAGATCACATTTTCTAAAAACTAGAACATCTATCAAGCCTTCTCTGATCTCAACAGCATTTTGCAAGCGGAGGCGTGTTGGTGGTAGCGAGGGGGGAGTTGTTGCTTCCCACGTGGCTGTTTCATCAATAACGTTGGCCACCCGCTCAATATAGGTGTGCATCAGTCCGTCGGGAGTTGCTTGCTTGGAACAGCCTACTAAATAAAACACACAAAGACTAACGAGCAGTTTAAGCCAGCTCACGTCGAGCTACACTCTTGAGGCGGGTGATTAGCAGTAAGGCAGATACGGATAGGCCGACAACAAGACCATACCAAAAACCAGCGGCGCCTAGTCGAGGTATTAAAATGTCGGTTAATGCTAATAAGTAGCCTAAAGGTAGTCCGATTAGCCAATAGGCGATAAATACAATGAGTAAAGGAACAGAAGTATCTTTATAGCCGCGCAAGGCGCCGGCCGCAGTTACCTGTAATCCATCCGATATTTCAAATAAGGCTGCAATTAATAAAAGGTTGGATGCCAAGACGATTAATGGCGTCTCAGAGGTGAAAAGGGAGGCGATGTTTTCACTAAAAAGGGCAATCATCAGGCTGGTTAAGACGGCAAACACTGTCGCGAGCCCCATGCTGACTTTCACACTAAGCTTGGCTTCTTCCGCTTTTGATGCCCCCAATTGCTGACCTATCCTAATCGTACAAGCAATTGAAAGGCTCAGTGGAATCATAAAAACGAGGCCTGTAAAAGTCATCGTTATCTGATGAGCCGCAACAATGGTGGTACCCAGCGGTGCTAAGAGTAAGGCAATAACACAGAACATGGTGATCTCAATTAATATTGAAAAACCAATAGGGATACCTAGTTTTAGATACTGGATAAGCTCATGGGGGTTGAACCAAATGAGTTTTTCAACTTTAGGAATTTTTAGCGTTTCGCTTTTAACAAGCAGATAGACGCCTAGCGCAAGTGTTATCCACATAACAATGGCACTGGCTAATCCGCAGCCGGCAGCGCCCATTTCAGGAAAACCGAGTTTACCAAACACAAAAATATAGTTAAGAGGGATGTTTAATAATAAGCCGATACAGGCAATGTACATAGCTGGTCTAGTTTTACCGAGTCCCTCAAAATAGCTGCGGATAAGTTGATACAAAATCATGGCGGGAAAACCCCACACAATGGCGTGTAAGTAAGATAGGGTGGTATCTGTTAATGCCGAATCTACCTCCATGAGATTTAGGATTGTGTCGCCTTTGTAGATTAAGCTGACCGATATAATCGACAGTATAGCAACGACCCACACCCCTTGGATTAAGATGCTTGTAATCTTTTGGCCCTGATCTCTGCCGGTCGAGTGAGCAACTAAGGGGGTAGTTGCCATTAATATCCCTGACGATGCCAAAAAAATGGGTAGCCAAATACTTGAACCTAGTCCAACAGCGGCGAGGTCTAAAGAACTGTATTGACCTGCAATCAGCGTATCGACAAACCCCATGGAGCTTTGAGCTAATTGCGTAAGCACAATAGGTAAGCCGAGCAATAATAGCTGATGAACTTCGTTTTTTATGCGAATAAAACCCAATCTCGAAGCTCCAAATAGACGAAGAGGTGAGATCATAGAAGGAGGGTGAGGCTAATGCAAGCCTACAAAAAAGCCTCTGCGGTGCAGAGGCTTATAATGAAAATTTAAAGCTTAATCAATACGAACAGCGACATAACTACCTGGAGCCGGCTCGATAACCTTATGGTCTTTACTGCCTAATTCCTTCGGTGCAGCAATTTTCTTACCGCCACGACGTTTAACCCATTCAGCCCAGTTTGGCCACCATGAGCCTTCAACGCGTTCAGCTGTTTCTAGCCAATGATCAGCCCCTTTGCCTTGCTCACCTTTCACCCAGTAGTTGCGGCGGTTTTTATTGGCAGGGTTTACAACGCCTGCAACGTGGCCGCTTGCACCTAAAACAAACTCAATGGTGCTACCAAAAGTTTCGGTTGCTTTGAATGTGCCTTTCCAAGGTGCGATATGGTCTTCGATTGTCGATAGGAAATAGCAAGGAGTCTTGATTTTTCCTAGGTCAATTGGGGTGCCACAGATTGTGAGAGCATCTTTCTCAGATAGCTTGTTCTCTAAGTACATCTTGTTGATATAAAAAGTGTACATATCAGCAGGAAGGTTGGTTGAGTCGCTGTTCCAATAAAGAATATCAAACGGTGGTGGAGTTTGACCTTTTAAGTAGTTATTAACCACATATGACCAAATTAAATCATTTGAACGAAGCATATTAAATGAGGTTGCTAGTTCACGGCCGGATAGGTAACCCTGACTGTTAACCTTGTTTTCAAGTTTTTTAACTTGCTGCTCATCGATAAAGACGCACAGATCGCCCGGGTCTTTAAAATCTGTCAGAGTCGTTAAGAAGGTAGCAGAGGCAACACTAGTATCTTTACGGGACGCCATTACTGCTAAAGCAGACGCCATTAAGGTACCGCCAATACACCAAGCAACCGTATTGATTTTAGGTGATCCGCTAATCTCTTTAACGGCATCAATCGCTTTTAATACGCCATCGCCGACATAGTTATCCCAACTAATGCTGCTTTGCTCTATGCTTGGATTGATCCAAGAGATTAAGAATACAGTCTGACCCTGATCGACACAGTATTTTACATAAGAGTTATGTTCTTGTAGGTCAAGGATATAAAACTTGTTGATACAAGGAGGCACGATGAGCGTTGGCTTTTCAAATACCTCATCAGTTGTAGGCGTGTATTGGAGCAGCTGGAACATCTCGTTTTGAAACACGACAGCACCCGGTGTAGTTGCAATATTTTCACCGAGTACAAAGGCGCTCTCATCTGTCATCGAGATACGACCCTTTTCAATATCACCTAAAAGGTTTTGTAAGCCATCGATCAAGCTTTGACCTTTAGAGTCTAAAGCCTGTTGCAAAACTTCTGGGTTAGTTAGCGCGAAGTTAGTAGGTGACATCGCGTCTATATATTGCTGAGTGTAAAACTCAAGTTTCCGTTGCTCCGTTTCGGACAGCTTCGCGTTTGATGCCATGTTTTGCAGCAAGCCAGAACCGAGCAAATATGATTGTTTTATGTAGCTGAATACAGGGTTAGTTGACCATTCATCTGCATTAAAGCGTCTGTCACCAGGAGTAGGTTTAGCAACATCGCTTATATTCTGGCCCGTGAGCAAATTCTTCCAGAGGTTCATCTGGGCTTGCTGATAGTCAGTGATAGCCTTGATCCAAACAGTTGGATCTTCAAGCGAGCGCGTTGCGAGTTCAGTCCAAGATTGGGTAAATTGACTAAATACATCATCCCCACCTGAGCTGGCAAAGTTTTCGAGGATTTTTTGCGTTTCGTGATTAACGTAGTTGATAAAATCTTGCGGATTGGTGAGCATGCTATTGCTATTTTTTTCCATGAAACTGCCTTCTTCCTAAATGTCTGCCGTCGCCCAGCTAAATAATATTCAATGGCGAGCATATGATTATTATTGATAGATCAGTCATAATCTATGACTTGAGCATATCCTCGCGACTACGTGAGTTGCAAGCCCTTAATTTCGAGAAAATGTAGAACTTTAGACTTGTTTTTTGTTGTGGTGCTCCTCAATCATAGCATCAATATATTGCAGAATTTTGTAACTTTCCTCTTCTGCTTGGCGCATAGACTCCACAATCTCATTTTTAATTTGTTTGTTTTTCTTCCAGTCTAAGTCGCGTAATGAAACCGCCTTCTGAACCGCACCATGTACTGCTTTATGCGGTTGTTCCAGTTTTGCGTAAGCTTTCGTGTGACTAAAGAGCGCCATACCTTCGCCGTTATAATACCAGTCGCCTAATCGGCAATGCTGGTGGGTGATAGCAATGGCGTTCATCTCATTGGTGCGATCTGCTGAATGATCGAGTGCGATATAACCATTTTGCTTGTATATAACATGGTCAGCTTTGGCTAGAGAACCAAAGGCTCTATGTTTGGCGAACGTGACAAGTTCCATAGTGTCGTGGGCACTCGCAGCAAATGTGTCAAATTGCGACTTGAATCCAGCGACCATTTTGTCTACATCGACCGCAATCTTATTAGAGTCTTCAGCTTGACGCATCATCTCGTCGACCCTTTCGCTGAAGTCATTAATGGTGCTGCTGACATCAATTGCGGCATCTTTTGTTCTTTTAGAGAGGGCTTTAACCTCATCAGCAACCACTGCAAAGCCTCGGCCTTGCTCTCCGGCACGTGCAGCTTCAATGGCGGCGTTAAGAGCCAGTAAGTTAGTTTGGTCTGCGATATCGGTAATGATGGATAAAGACGCTTTTACCTTGGCGCTGTCTTCGCCTAATTTGTTAACGACCACGGCAACGGAGTTGATGGTTGCGGTGATGTTGCTAAGAGCAGTAACCATTTTTTGTACAGAGCTTTGACTTTGTTCTGCTGCGGTACCGTTTTCATTAGCAATATTCTCAACACTCTGCATATCTTTGCCGATCGTCATAAGGTCACTTTGAGTTCGACGAAGGTTATCAATCAGGTGTTTAGTATTGAGGGAGTGTAGATCTGAGTGAAGCTCATTAGCGGCTAAAAGCTCACTGCCTTTTTTCATTTCGGCAAGCGCGACGTTTATGTTTTTTAGCGATTCTTTAAGTAAGCCAGGTAAACCTCGATGCAGAGCAGGGCGATCGTAATCGCCTTTAGCAACATGACTAAAGCAGGAGTCTACTTCTTTAAAATAGGATTCGACCTTATCTAAAAAGTCATTAACTTCCCAAGCAACACGACCTACTTCACCGAGCTTTTCTGTACGGGTGATACGTACATGGAAACCACCTTGATTGGCTTGATGCAGTGTATTGTAA
>DAIRSP010000156.1:0-216 GCA_036804365.1 Neptunomonas sp.
TTAATTTCCCCAGGCTGAAACTATCAATGTTCCAGCGTCCCCATCTTAACCAGAAGTATCTTCTGGTGCTTATGCTAGCCCGAAACGCGACTAATCATTTTGCCTACCACTTAAATCAGTAGATTCCCTATATAAGGTGCGGTGCACATCATACTGGAAATGTACAAAAAGTGAATAAAACTTGTAGCGCAATAGCAGGATTCTTGTAATTGGCGG
>DAIRSP010000156.1:226-5880 GCA_036804365.1 Neptunomonas sp.
ACGTTGAGCAGTCCCAAATATGACAAATTGGTCTTATTTCACCAAATTTATTCCATATCCATGAGGGATATTCATCATATATTGAAATGATCTCAGGAAAACTCATGTGGATTTCGATTATCATAGGCCTCTTTTATTTTGGTATTAGGCAGTAGGTTATGACAACAATCACAAATCAGCTTGAGTTAACCCTTAAACAGCGCATCATGATTCTTGATGGCGGTATGGGAACCATGATTCAAGACTACAAGCTTGAGGAAGCCGATTATCGTGGTGAGCGCTTTGCTGATTGGCCGTCAGATGTCAAAGGTAATAACGACCTACTCGTTTTAACGCAACCGACTATTATCAAGCAGATTCACCGCGCTTATTTAGAGGCCGGTGCCGATATTATCGAAACCAACACCTTCAACGCGACCACCATCGCTATGGCGGATTACGACATGCAGTCGTTAAGCCGTGAAATTAACGTTGAAGCCGCGCGTATTGCTCGCGAAGTGTGTAATGAGGTTTCAGCTTTAACGCCTGATCGCCCGCGTTATGTGGCAGGTGTTTTAGGCCCTACCAACCGCACCTGTTCTATCTCTCCTGATGTGAATGACCCAGGCTACCGTAACGTGTCATTCGATGAGCTAGTTGTGGCTTATACCGAGTCGATTGATGGTTTGGTGGAAGGCGGTGCGGATATCATTCTAATCGAGACTGTGTTCGATACGCTGAATGCTAAAGCAGCTATTTTTGCTGTTGAGCAATATTTTGATGATCACAACATGCGTTTACCTGTGATGATCTCCGGTACGATTACCGATGCTTCAGGGCGCACGTTATCAGGACAAACGACAGAAGCCTTCTGGAACTCTGTTCGCCATGCTAACCCCATTTCGATTGGTCTTAACTGTGCGCTAGGCCCAAAAGAACTACGCCAATATATCGAAGAGCTATCACGCATTGCACAGTGCCACGTGTCTGCTCACCCTAACGCAGGCCTACCCAACGCCTTTGGTGAATACGATGAAACACCGCAAGAGATGGCCCTTGAAATTGGCGAATGGGCATCTTCAGGCTTCTTAAATATTGTGGGCGGTTGCTGCGGTACAACACCGGATCATATCCGTGTGATTCGTGAAGCGGTTGAGCAACACGCACCGCGTGTGATTCCTGATCTGCCTGTTGAGGCGCGCCTTGCGGGCTTAGAGCCGATGAACATCGGTGCAGATACACTTTTCGTTAACGTCGGTGAACGTACCAACGTAACGGGTTCTGCTGTGTTCAAACGTCTGATCAAAGAAGGCGATTACGAAACAGCGCTTGATGTAGCACGCCAACAAGTTGAAAACGGTGCGCAGATCATCGATATCAACATGGATGAAGGGATGCTCGATGCTGTGGCGGCGATGGAGCGTTTCTTAAAGCTGATTGCATCTGAACCGGATATCTCTCGCGTACCTATCATGATCGACTCCTCCAAGTGGGAAGTTATCGAAACCGGCTTAAAATGCATCCAAGGTAAAGGCGTTGTTAACTCCATCTCCATGAAGGAAGGTGTTGAGAAGTTTAAAGAACAAGCCAAATTGGTGCGTCGCTACGGTGCTGCCGTTATCGTTATGGCATTTGATGAAGTCGGCCAAGCCGATACCCGCGAGCGTAAAATTGAGATTTGTGAAAAGTCTTATCGTATTCTGGTCGATGAAGTGGGCTTCCCACCTGAAGATATTATCTTTGACCCGAACATCTTTGCTGTCGCTACCGGTATCGAAGAGCACAACAACTACGCGGTAGACTTTATCGAAGCCACCGGCTGGATCAAGCAAAACCTCCCTTACGCTAAGATTTCTGGGGGTGTTTCGAACGTATCCTTCTCATTCCGCGGTAACAACCCCGTTCGTGAAGCGATCCACTGTGTGTTCCTCTACCACGCCATCCAACAAGGGATGGATATGGGTATTGTTAACGCCGGTCAGCTTGCGATTTATGATGACCTGCCAGAAGAACTACGTGAACTGGTTGAGGACGTTATTCAAAACCGTCGTGACGATGCCACTGAGCGCCTATTGGCCGTTGCGGATAAATACCGTGGTGATGGTTCTGCAGAAGAAGCGCCAGAAGCCCAAGAATGGCGCTCTTGGGATGTGAGTGCGCGTCTATCCCACGCACTGGTTAAAGGGATTACTGAGTTTATCGATGAAGACGTTGAAGAGTGTCGCCAGAACTATGAGCGCCCTATTCAAGTGATCGAAGGTCCTCTGATGGACGGCATGGGCGTCGTGGGTGATCTCTTTGGCTCAGGTAAAATGTTCCTACCGCAGGTTGTTAAATCTGCCCGTGTGATGAAAAAGGCAGTGGCCTACCTCATGCCATTTATCGAAGCACTAAAACAAGGTGATGAATCGAGTTCTGCCGGTAAAGTCGTCATGGCAACCGTTAAGGGTGACGTGCACGATATCGGTAAAAACATTGTTGGCGTGGTGTTGCAGTGTAACAACTTCGAGATTATCGACCTTGGCGTGATGGTTCCAGCTGAGAAGATTTTACAAACAGCGCGCGAGCATAACGCCGACCTGATTGGTCTGTCTGGCCTGATTACGCCGTCACTGGATGAGATGGTGCATGTTGCTAAAGAGATGGAACGCCAAGGCTTCTCTATCCCGTTAATGATTGGAGGCGCTACAACCTCTAAAGCTCACACCGCGGTTAAAATTGAGCCTGCTTATAAACGTGACCAAGTAGTACATGTGACCAACGCGTCTCGTGCGGTAGGTGTCGCATCTGCCCTACTCTCTAAAGAAAAGAAAGCTTCTTATATCAAAGAGATAAAAGAGGATTATGAAGCGGTACGTGAGCGTCATTTATCGCGCCAAAATGATAAGCGTCGTGTTTCTTTAGATGCGGCACGGGCGAATAAGTTTGCCATTGATTGGGACAAGTATACGCCACCGGTACCTAAGCAGCTAGGTATCCAAACCATTGATGACCTAGACCTCAACTTGCTTCGCGACTATATCGACTGGAGCCCTTTCTTCCACTCATGGGAACTTGCAGGTCGTTACCCTCGCATCTTAACCGACGAGATTATCGGCGAAGAAGCCACCAAGCTGTTTGCTGATGCCCAAGTGATGTTAGATGATTTGATCAATAACAAGAAGCTCAAGGCTCGTGCGGTATATGGCATCTTCCCTGCTAACAGTGTTAAAGATGACGATATCGAGGTCTACACGGATGACTCACGCACTGAAGTATTAATGACGTTGCACCACTTGCGCCAACAAACAGAGAAAGTGGCAGGCAAACCGCACATGTGTCTAACTGACTTTATTGCACCTAAATCTAGCGGCAAAGCCGACTATTACGGCGCGTTTGCGGTAACCGCAGGTATCGGTGTTGATGAACTTGTCGCTGTGTATGATGCGGATCACGATGATTACCATAGCATTATGGTGAAAGCCCTTGCCGATCGCCTAGCAGAAGCGTTTGCAGAATATTTGCATGCTGTTGTGCGCAAGGATACGTGGGGCTATGCAAGCGATGAATCCTTGGAGAATGAGGATTTGATCAAAGAGAAGTACCAAGGTATTCGTCCTGCACCTGGCTACCCTGCTTGCCCTGATCATACTGAGAAAGGTCTATTGTGGAAGCTGCTCGACGTTAACAATACCGCGAACATCACCATCACAGAATCCTACGCGATGCTGCCTACCGCTGCAGTCAGTGGCTGGTACTTTAGCCACCCTGATGCGCAATATTTCGGGGTTGCTAAAATCGGTGAAGATCAGGTTGAAAGCTATGCTAAACGCACTGGCATGGAGATGGCTGAAGCGGAGCGTTGGCTCGCCCCTAACCTAGGATACGAGCCTGAAGAAGGCTAAAATTAGTCGGAACGAAAGGGTTAGTTAATCGCAAACCCTTTCGTTTTTTTACTTTCATACATCCGTTGATCTGCTTGTTTTAAAAGGCTTTTGCTAGAAAGTGTTTCGTCTGCATTACTTTCTGAAATACCGAAGCTGAGATAAATATCATCATGTAGCTGAGAAAAACGATTCGAGATTTTTTCACACAATAGCTTTGCATTTTCTTTATCGCAGTCCGGCAAAATAATACAAAACTCATCACCGCCAAACCGACATGGAACATCCGTTTTACGAATACAAGACTGCACTGCTGTACTGACCGCCTTCAAAACCACATCACCTTGGATATGGCCTTTCTTATCATTAATTGATTTGAAATCATCTATATCGAAATACACTAAAGACAACGACTTATTTTGACGAATAGTAATGGCTAAATCGCGCTTGAGGAAATCATACATAGCCCGTTGATTGTAGAGACCTGTTAAAGGGTCTAATTGCGCTTGTTTTTCGAGCTCCAATGTCCTTTCAGCCACCTTGTCTTCTAAGCTTCTCGCGTATAGTTCTGTGCGCTTTTTAGCATTTTCTATCTCGCTCACCAAGCTATCAATATAGGTGTCGAATACCAATGTGATGTCAAAATAAAACAGCTTATCGAGTGCAGCTAATACCTTAGTTAGTTGAGCGTTATCTTCAATGTTCTCTTTAAGTACATTAATAATAAGCGTTTTTAAGGTAACTACAGCAGATAAGTATAGCTTGGGCTCAACCCCAATGCGCTTATGCACCATGCCTATGCGCAAGCGATTGTTCACATATTCTAGGTCGTACTCGCCCCCAAAGAGATCAAGGACATATTTACGTTGGGCTGCACGCAAACGTCCCAGCGTATCTGCATCACCTATCAATAATGAAATTTCATCTATTTCTGTCTGCTTAACATAAAACTCATCAACTATGCGGTCGATGTTGTTTTCGATAATATCCAGTTGATCAGAGAGACACCTCAGGCTGAGGCTGTCTAACTCAAGCAATGCTTTTCGATTCGCAATCTCAAAATCGCTAATTTGCATTTGCTCAAACAGTGTTTTATCTGTTCTTCTCAAAGAGATCTCCCTTCTGCTTGATCTAGCTAAAAGATAGTACAAACTTAAAAGTATTGTTTTAGTCTAATGATATAAATCAATTTTTACCATTTAAAACCCATGTTTTCACGTTAACAAATCTTTACATGGTTTTCTATCGAGGCTAATAGGAATGGGCGAATCGGGGGTATATTATAAGCGCTTAATATACCCTTTTTATGGGAGTTGACCGAGATGAACAAGAAACACCTATTACCCTGCCTACTGTTGAGTAGTCTAGCGACACTGCCGTTAGCACTAACAAGCTCAGCCGCTCGCGCTGAGGTAGGTGTCAGCGCTGCAATAAACCTATTTTTCCCTAATGGTGCAGTCCGTGTAAATCTTGGTGATGATCTATTCCATTTTTCAGAGGGCCGTTTTTTTAGGGAAGGCCGTCGGGGCTATTATCTTGTCGATGCGCCTATTGGAATTCTTGTGCCTTATCTACCTCGAGGCTACCGTGAATATCGTGATGATCGCTATGGTGCTTATTACGGTTATGGCGATGTGTACTACCGTCGGGTCAATAATGGTTACGTAGTTATTGACCAACCGATTCTGATGAGAACCATTATTCTTCCAGGGCGTCACCCGTATCAACGCGAATATCGCTACGAAGATGACCGTCATAACCGTAATGGGTACGAACGATATGAAGAGCGGCGTTATGTTGATGAACGTTACT
>DAIRSP010000157.1:0-5804 GCA_036804365.1 Neptunomonas sp.
ATACATATCAGTAGATAACGGCCCCAAAGCAACAAGTGCGGCTAGAACCAAGATGGTTGCTAAAGAGGTAGGAAGAAACATCGAGCGACCTTGCTATAAATGAATAGACACTAATTAGAACAACTTAACTTATTAACAACAAGTGCCAAATAGGACAACAGATTATCTCAAAAATGAACCAGGCCCAGCGATGAAGCTGATGAAAATGGACAAAGTCATCGGAAGTTAATAAGCCCTGTGCTATTGTCCGAGCTATACAATATTATTGATTTTACTGATGGAATTGGGTTGTGTATTCGCTACTAATTTTTGATTGGGATGGAACCATTATAGATTCAACCGATCGTATCGTGTCTTGTTTGCAAGCAGCGGCAAGAGATGTCGGCTTATCTGATCTGCAAGCGCATGCAGCTAAAGATATTATAGGCCTGGGATTACCGGAAGCGATCCGTGCACTCTATCCCGATATTACCCCTGAGCACTTAGAGCAAATGCGTGAGCGCTACGTACATTATTATATGCACGAAGATACCACGCCGACAGCGTTGTTCCCGGGTGTTAAGCAGGGCTTGGAACTCCTGCATCAGAAAGGATATCGTTTAGCGGTAGCCACGGGGAAATCGAGAGTAGGTTTATCCAAAGTCATGGCTGAAACAGGATTAGGTTGGTTGTTTGAAATAACGCGCTGTGCAGATGAAACGGCTTCGAAGCCTGATCCGCTGATGCTCAATGAGATTTTGCAACAAACGGGCGTTAAAGTTGATCATGCTGTCATGATCGGCGATACCGAATTTGATTTGTCGATGGCAACCCATGCGGGAATGGACTGTATGGCGGTGAGTTATGGTGCGCATCCGTTAGAAAGGTTAAAACAATACCGGCCAGTACTGGAAATGCACACTTTTTCAGAGCTTGTATTATGGTTAGATAGAAAAACTGGAGATGTAGTGTGAGTGAGAATCACTGGGGTGAAAAGGACGAGGCGCTTGAAAAAGTGCTAGATAAAGAAGCCGCAAAGGGAGAGGGCAGAGAGTGGAAGCTCATTGAAAAAATGCTCAACGGTTTGTTCGTGGAACAGCGCAGAGCAAGGCGCTGGGGTATCTTTTTCAAGAGTTTAACCTTTATCTATCTATTTGTGCTGGTGGCGATGTTTTATACCAGTTCGGACATCACGCCTGAGTCGCATAAATCTGAACAGCATACCGCGGTTGTTGAGGTGGCTGGGCCCATTTCAGCAGATGATGAAGCGAATGCCGATAGTATTATTTGGTCGTTACGTCAGGCATTTGAAGCGAAACAATCAAAAGCGGTTATTTTGCGTATCAATAGTCCTGGTGGTAGCCCCGTTCAAGCTGGGTATGTGTATGATGAAGTCAAGCGGTTAAGAACGTTATATCCGCAAAAACCTGTATATGCGGTAATCATGGATATCGGTGCTTCTGGCGCGTATTACATAGCCGCAGCTGCGGACGAGATCTACGCGGATAAGGCAAGCCTCGTTGGCTCGATTGGTGTGATATCGGGTGGATTCGGTTTTGTTGATCTGATGGAAAAAGTGGGTGTTGAGCGCCGAGCTATGACGGCGGGAGAGCACAAAGGCTTCCTAGATCCCTTTAGTCCTCAAAAAGAAAGTGATCGCGTGTTTTGGCAGTCTGTTCTTGATACTACCCATCAGCAGTTTATTGATCAGGTACGCAAAGGTCGTGAGGATAAGCTTGTAGAGTCACCAGAGTTGTTTTCAGGCTTGGTGTGGACAGGTGAGCAAGCATTAGAAAATGGTCTGATTGATGGACTAGGTAGTGCAAGTTCAGTGGCTAGAGATGTTGTGGGCGCAGAGGAACTCATTGAATACTCCCCTAAAATGTCACCACTGGATGAGATGATTGATCGCTTTGGTGTTTCATTTGGTAAAACGATGGCTACCCAATTAGGCCTGAGTCAACCGCTCTCGCTTCAGTAGCTCGTTAAAGAGAGAATAAAAAGGGGCTATCCAGCATTAGGCTATCAGCCCCTTTTTTCACAAGACGGGTTGCCCCATCCTCTCTAAGCAGCGGATTAGTTGTATTAATGGAAGGCCCACTAAACTATTGGGATCATCACCTTCAAGCTTTTCAAAAAGAGAAATACCCAACCCCTCAGATTTAAAACTACCAGCACAATCCCAAGGCTGATCTTTGTCTAGATAGTTTTTTATCATGTTGGGGGTTAGTGTTCTGAAGTGCACATGAAAAGGCTCAACCAGCGAAAGTTCCTGTCCGGTATGCGTGTTAATGACACAGAGTCCTGTTAAGAAAGTGACTTTCTCGCCTGACGCGTTAAGTAACTGTTGATAAGCGTTTTGAAAGTTGCCGGGTTTACCAAGTAGCAAGTCTTTATAGGTTGCCACTTGATCAGAGCCAATAATGATATGGTTAGGGTAATGATTTGCAACTGCTCGAGCCTTGGATATCGATAGTCGCTTTACCAATTGGTTTGCTGTTTCGTTGGGCATGGGTGTTTCGTCAATGTCGGGCGAGTGGCACTGATAGGTGAGTTGAAGCTTGTCTAATAAGGCTCTGCGGTAGACAGAACTCGAAGCTAAAATAAGTGGTAGCATGTTTCTTTACCCTAAAGGCTTATCTATTGACGTATAAAAGCGTAAAATAGATCTGCTTTTTTATGAATGAATCCCGTTTTCCTTTGACAGGAGGGCCTCTGAGCCCTAGAATTGCGCGCTTATGTCGTACGGTACCTTACCGAAAATAGTTGACCCGCGAAAGCTTGCTGAGCGGGAAGTACGAATTACCGGTCAAGCCAGTATAGAAAAGATGCCACGTTTGGCGTCATATCTCTGCGAAGAGAATGATGTAATAGACGTTAATCTTTTGTTTTCATTGGATGAACTGAGAATTCGTACTATAACAGGTGATGCTAAGGGTCATGTTCACATGACGTGTCAGCGTTGCTTGGAAGCGGTCGAAGTCGATGTCCAAGCTGAGTTCAATCTGGCTATCGCGTTCAATGAGGAGAAGGCAAAACAACTGCCTCGATATTACGACCCATTGATCGTTGAGGACGAAGAGATCGAACTGTTGCAAGTTGTTGAAGAGGAGTTAATTCTCAGTCTGCCGTTAGTTCCATACCATGCAGATTGTAGTATTCAAACTCGCTTTGGCGATGAGGATGTGGCTGAAGAGCCTACAATTGAAAAACCGAACCCGTTCAGCGTATTGGCCCAGCTCAAGGCCAATAAGAAATGATTTAGGAGTTATCTAACCATGGCAGTACAACAAAACAAAAAGTCTCGTTCACGTCGTGACATGCGTCGTTCGCATGATGCACTAACTGGCCCGACTTTATCTGTAGACGCAACTACTGGTGAAACACACCGCCGTCACCACGTGACTGCAGATGGTTTCTACCGTGGTCGCCAGATCGTAACTGCTGACAGCGAGTAATATTGTTGTCAGATCGCGTCACTCTTTCCGTTGATGCGATGGGCGGGGACTTCGGTCCCCGCGTTACTCTTCCTGCTTCACTTTCTGCACTTTCTCGTTATCCATTTTTATATATCTCACTGATCGGTGATTTAGCTGAACTTGATGCTTTGCTAAAAAAGCAAACGATCGCCCCTGATGTTTTATCTAGACTTGAACTTGTGTCGTCCGGTGCTTCGGTATCAATGGAGGACAAGCCTTCATTTGCTATTCGCCATCGTCAAGAGTCGTCCATGTGCCTTGCCATTAAGCGAGTAGCTGAAAAACAGTCGGATGCATGCATTAGTGCGGGTAATACGGGTGCTTTGATGGCTTTCGGTCGGATGATCCTGAAAATGCACCCCGGGGTTGAGCGTCCGGCAATTATTTCAGCGATACCTACGGCCAAAGGCCATAGTTATATGCTTGATTTGGGTGCTAACGTTGATTGCAGTGCGCAACAGTTATTGCAGTTCGCTGTGATGGGAAGTGTTATAGCTGAAACGGTTTTCGCCAAAGAGTCTCCAGCGGTGGGCCTCTTGAATATCGGTGAAGAGGTGATCAAGGGTAATGAGCAGGTTCGCTTAGCCAATGAGCTTATCAAGCAGCAAGGTGGGTTGAACTATATCGGCTATGTCGAAGGGAATGATGTCTTTTCCGGCAAGGCTGATATTATTGTCTGTGATGGCTTTGTCGGTAACATTGTACTCAAAAGCAGTGAAGGTTTGGCTCGCTTTATTGCTAATAAAGTGCGGGTTAGTTTCACTAAGAACTTATATCGGAAGTTTTTATCACTGTTGGCTGCTCCAGCTTTAAGAGACTTGCAGACTCAGTTAGATCCGTCTCGCCGAAATGGCGCTACCTTTTTAGGTTTGCAAGGCATCGTAGTTAAAAGTCATGGCGGTGCCAATCAGGTCTGTTTTGAACATGCAATTGAGCAAGCGGTCAACGAGGTTCAGCAAAATGTTCCAGCGAAAATAGGTGCACGTTTACGTGAGTTGCTGACAGTTTCTGTCGATTAAAGCGTTCTAATTTCCCCTTAATATTGTAAACTACGCCTTTTTTGCGCATAACATTCAATATGCATTTTTAAGAATTCAGAGTTGAGGATAAATATGTCGCAGTCTTTTGCGTTTGTTTTCCCTGGGCAGGGTTCCCAGCAAGTCGGTATGCTAGCAGAGTTGGCCGCTGAAAATAGCATCATTCAGGACACCTTTGCAGAGGCTTCAAGTGTTCTAGGTTATGATTTATGGGATCTTGTTCAGAATGGACCAGAAGCTGATTTAAATCAGACAGATAAAACTCAACCAGCATTATTGGTTGCGGGTGTGGCTTTATGGAGATTGTGGTTAGAGAAGGGTGGAGCTAAACCGACCCTGATGGCTGGTCATAGTCTAGGTGAATACACTGCGATGGTATGTGCTGGCGCTATTAGCTTTGCTGATGGCGTTAATTTAGTTCGCTTGCGTGGAGAGTTTATGCAGCAGGCGGTGCCTGCCGGTACTGGCGCAATGGCCGCGATTCTAGGTTTAGATGACGATGCTATCAAAGCCAGTTGCCAATCAGCTGAGCAAGGACAGGTGGTTTCTCCTGTTAACTACAATTGCCCAGGTCAAGTGGTTATTGCAGGTGAGGCAGCTGCAGTAGAACGTGCTATTACAGCCTGTAAAGAAGCGGGCGCTAAACGTGCGATACCTTTACCGGTGAGTGTTCCCTCTCACTGTTCGTTGATGCGTCCGGCCGCAGAGAAGTTGCAGGAAGCGCTGGCTAATATTGTTGTAAATATGCCTGAAATTCCTGTTGTACAAAATGTTTCAGCCTCTGTTGCTGTCAATGTAGCTGAATTGAAGTCTAAGTTACTCGAGCAGCTTTATAGTCCAGTACTGTGGACCAACAGTGTTCAGACGATGGTTGAACAGGGCGTTGTTGCTACGTTCGAATGCGGTCCAGGTAAGGTGCTTTCTGGCTTAAATAAGAAAATACATAAACCGCTAGTCGTAAAAGCCATTAATGATGAAGCGGGTCTAAATGACGCGTTAGCGCTTTAATAGGAAGGAAATAATATGAGTATTGAAGGCAAAGTTGCACTGGTTACAGGAGCAACGCGCGGTATCGGTAAAGCGATTGCGCTGGAGCTAGGTCGCCAAGGTGCAATTGTTGTGGGTAGTGCGACAAGTGACTCAGGTGCTGAATCTATTAGTGCTTACCTTGCTGAAGCGGGAATATCAGGTAAAGGCGTGACGTTAGACGTCTCATCTAATGAATCTGTAGACGCTGCTCTAAAGTCGATACAAGACGATTTTGGTACCGTGACTATTTTAGTAAACAATGCAGGCATTACCCGCGACA
>DAIRSP010000158.1:0-264 GCA_036804365.1 Neptunomonas sp.
CCTGCTCTTCTAGCCATGCCGCTTTAATTTCTAAAAGTACCGAATCCACATCGGCAGCATCTGCACTTTCTTCAAAGTGACCCGTAAGCTCTGTTTCTGGGGTTAGATCGCCACTTTCATAGAGTGCCCACATTTCGCGAGCATAATCGGTGTCTAGCAGCTCAGGTGCAAATTGACCGTAGTATTCTGTCATATTGCGTACATCGCGCTTGAGCATGCTAAGCGCGTTGTTATTAGCTGCGGCATCTACCGCTTGAGGTAAGT
>DAIRSP010000158.1:274-5759 GCA_036804365.1 Neptunomonas sp.
CTTCATGATTTACTAACACATTAAATTCGGAAAGGTCACCATGCACCAAACCAACGCAGAGCATTCGCATGACATAGGTCATTACAAGGGCATGGTCTTCGATCGCCTGTTCAGCTGACATAGCGACATCATTTAAGCGCGGAGCAACATCACCCTCATCATCGGTAATGAGCTCCATCAACAAAACACCATCAAAACAACCGTAGGGCTGCGGGACTCGTACGCCTGCATCTGCAAGACGATACAGAGCATCCACTTCGGCATTGTGCCAAGCGTCTTCCTGCTGTTTTCGTCCGAATTTTGAGCCTTTTTCCATAGCACGTGCGCGTCGGCTATTCCGAACTTTACGACCCTCTTGGTACAAGACCGCTTGCTTGAAACTGCGCTTTTCCGCTTCTTTATAAACTTTCGCACAGCGGATCTCGTCTCCGCATCGAACGAGGAATACGGCTGCTTCTTTACCACTCATTAACGGTCTTAATACTTCATCGACTAAGCCATCATCAACTAGCGGTTGTATTCGTTTTGGTATCTTCATTACGCCCTGTTACCCTCGAAGGGGCCATTATTGTGTAATGATGATACCACTGATCAGCCGAATTTTGATATCTCGTGGTTTTATAACTTATTCCGTCGCAGCTGTTTTAAGTGATGCGAATGCATCTAAAGCGGCTTGGCGTGAAGCTTTCAGATCAACGATAGGTTCAGGGTAATCAATGCCTAGCTTAAAATTAATCGTCTGGGCTTCAGCAGCGGGTAGTGTCCACGGCGAGTGAATATATTTGTTGGGTAGTTTGCAGAGTTCAGGAATGAATTGGCGAATATAGTCGCCTTCACTATCGAACTTTTCACCTTGAGTAGTGGGATTAAAAATTCGGAAATAGGGCGCTGCATCGGCACCACAGCCAGCAATCCACTGCCAACTCGCACTATTACTCGCTAAATCGGCATCAAACAAACAGTCCCAAAACCAAGCTTCGCCAAGACGCCAGTCGATTAATAAGTTTTTAACAAGGAAGGAACCAACAATCATACGAACGCGATTATGCATATACCCCGTTTGCCATAGTTCGCGCATACCCGCATCTACAATGGGATAGCCCGTTAACCCTTTTTGCCAAGCAGTTAGATGATCTTTAGAGTCCCGGCGCCACGGGAATGGATCAAAGCGCGGTTGTAGCTGTTTGTGGGGTAGTTTGGGGAAGTGGTACAGCAAATAATATGAGAATTCACGCCAAGCGATCTCACTTAAAAAGCAATCTAAGTCGGTTTCGATGTCGCTCATAGAGGCTGTTTGAGCTGCGAAGTACCATACAGTGTGTGGCGAGATTTCACCAAAATGTAAATGAGGTGAAAGTCGAGAGACGCCTTGAATAGCAGGTAAGTTTCTATCCTCCTTATAACCTTGGAGGTGGTTATTAAGAAAGTAGCCTAGTGCGCGTTTGGCTCCCTGTTCGCCTATCTCCCAAGGTTGAGCCGTCGTTGTTTCCCATGGCATCCCCTCTAAAAGCTCTATCTCATCTATGTTGTTGGTCAAATCGCTGCTTGAGCAAATGCTGGTAATGTCAATCACACCAATCGGATCTCTAGGATGACTTTTGTTTAAGCAGCCTCGTCTATAAAAAGGGGTAAAGATTTTATACGGTGTTCCATCGGCTTTGGTGACGGTCCAGGGCTCCCAAAGTAATGATGCATTAAAGCTGTGTATTTCAATGCCGCCCGCTTTCAGTGTGCTTTTAATCTCAGTATCTCGGGCAATCGCCCAAGGCTCGTAGCATCGATTCCAATAAACCCTCTTAATATCTCGTTCAGCGCATAATGTGTTTAAAATATTGACCGGTGAGCCTTTTAAAACATAGAGGTTGCCGTTCAGGCTGTGTTTTAGGGCGTTGAGGGAATGGTGCAGCCACACACGGGAGGCACCTCCTATTTTCCAGTCATTCGGTGATTCATCATCTAGAATATAAATGGCTAAAACTGCACCAGATTTACAGGCTTCAAATAAGCCAGGATTATCATTAATCCGTAAATCGTTACGGAACCAAAAAATAGATTGTGGTGAATTCATACGCGGTTTCTAAGTCCAAGAGCAGCTGGGTAAGGCTCTAAGTATCGCTGAGCACGAATATAATCACTCCCAGTTCGCTTAATATAATGATTAAGAAGGGCAACCGGGGTCGCTAAATTGACCTCTTCATTTTGGTACTGGGTGATGACATCCATAATGCCTTGCCGCTCTTCTCCCGAAACGGTTTTTTTGAGATACCCCAAAATGTGTTGCAGCGCATTACAGTGTGAACCACGTTTTGCAGGTTTACTGATGGCTTGCATAAATTGCGTTTGGTATTCAACTAATAGAGGCTCAAGTGCTTCTTTACTCGATACGGCTAGTAGCTGACCCAACTCGCGATACGCACTTTGGCTGTGTGCCATCAAGAGGTATTTATAGCTACTGTGGTATTGCAACAGGTTGTGATAAGTTGGTTTCTCTAATACATCATGGCGAAAATGGTAGTGCGCATAGACTCGCATAATGAAGTTTTCGCACAAGCCCGCATCATTGATGCGTCCTTCCTCTTCGACGGGCAACAAGGGATACTTTTTGATTAAGGCGTCTGCAAATAAACCACGTGTTCTAATGGTATGTGGGTGCTCGTTTTCCTGATAAACCTTGATCCTTTCTAACCCACAACTTGGTGAGTTTTTCATGAGTATATAACCGTCCAAATGTACGCAACGATCAAGAGCTGATTGAAAACCATTAACTAATTGCTCGGTAAGATCAGCCGTTTCATTTTTAGTGAATGTTAGTCTCGGGTTTTCAGGATCGCCGACCAGTCTCATACTAGGCCTTGGTGTACTAAAGCCTGCAGCGACTTCTGGGCAAAAACGCTGATAGTCAAAATAATTGTTGAGCGTTTCTAAACAGAATAAGGAGCGGCTGTGACCCCCGTTGTACCTCACCTGATCGCCTAATAGACAGGCACTAATACCCACGGGAATGGTGAACGAGGGTTTTGAAATGGCTTTTTTGGGCATCTTGGGTATCTCACTGCAAGCTTTGTTAATCTATACGTACTACCAATCATTGTAGATCAGTTATATAGGCTCTAGTTTTGCGACCAAGGCTGTTTTCTTCCTTAAAGAAAATGATGTTATCTATCGGATAGATAGTGCCTAAATCTGTACTAAATTAAAAACTGGGCTATAGTTTTGTTTAGACGACTAACTTTACCCCTACGAATTTCAGGGAAGACAAAATGAAAAATCTTGGTTTTAGAAATAAGTTGTTGTTATTAATAGCTTTTCCTTTTTTGGTGAGTGCGGTTTTACTGTTTAACCTAGTATTGAATAGTTATGGGGCCAGTCAAAATAGTCAAAGATTGTCTGCCTATACCGAGTTAGTCACCATTAGTAGCGCATTAGTACACGAATTACAAAAAGAGCGGGGTGCTACAGCGGGCTTTTTAGGTTCTTCCGGTTCTCAATTTGGTGATGTGTTGCAAAAACAGAGAGCTTTAACCAATGAAGCTCAAAGAGCATGGGATCAATTTCTTGCTCAGTCATCGATAGAAAATACGCTTATCCAAAGCATAGTTTCCGATGTTAAGAAAAAAATGGCACAACTCAACGCTATTCGAAGCAAAGTGGATGCTCTGGATATCAAGCTTCCTGATGCGTTAGGGTTTTACACAAGTACCAATACACTTTTACTCTCAACTGGAGAGGAAACAGCCAAGTCGGCGCATAACGTTAAGTTGATGCGTTCTTCGTTAGCCTATTACAACTTTCTACAAGCTAAAGAGCGTGCGGGTATAGAGCGCGCCGTACTAAGTAATGTATTTGCTAAAGATCAGTTTGGCCCAGGGCTTTTCGCGAAGTTTGTAACGCTCGTCACTGAGCAAAATACCTACACAGCGGTTTATAAGGGATTAGCCACAGAAACTAATAAAGAATTATTGGCTCAAGTTGCCAAGGATCCAGCTGTCGCTGAGGTCGAGCGATTACGTGAGTTGGCAACTAACCAAGCCACGTCAGGAGGCTTTGGCGTTGATTCAGTACACTGGTTTAAAGAGGCGACCAATCGAATTAACCTGCTTAAAAAGTTTGAAGATAAGTTGGCGGTGGGTCTAATAGCTGAAGCTAATCAAGAGAATGAAGACAACTTTCAGAAGTTAGTGATCTATTCAGTGCTCTTTTTTGCCAACTTAATCATTGTGTTTATTATCGGCAGAAGTATTACAACGGCACTGACCCGCCAGGTTGATTCATTAACTAAAGTGATGGAAAAAGTGCGTAATGACAGTGACTTGACGGCCCGTGCAGAGGTGATGAGTCAAGACGAGCTCGGCCGCTTAGCTGAGGGACTAAACCATACTTTGGATGAGTTTTCTAACGCTATTCGTCAGTTCTCAGATAGTTGTACCTCTTTAGTGTCTATTGCAGATGAAACTAAAACGGTTGTGAATCACAGTACTGCAAAATTGACCATGCAGCGGGAGCGCACGACCCAAGTTGCGGCTGCGGTTGAAGAGCTTTCATCTGCGGTTCAAGAGGTGGCCAGTAACACCTCTATGACAGCACAGCAAGCGAATGCTGCCAGCAATATAGCCCATGAAGGCCATGCGGTGGTTCAGTCATCCGTCGATTCGGTTAACTCACTCGCAGATGATGTGAGTCAATTAAGCGAACTGATCCATAAGCTGCATACTAGCAGTATCAATATTTCCAATGTGGTTGAAGTGATTAGTAGTGTTTCTGATCAAACGGGTCTGTTAGCTCTGAATGCGGCGATTGAGGCAGCAAGAGCGGGCGAGCAAGGTCGAGGCTTTGCTGTCGTAGCGGATGAGGTGAGAACCTTGGCGCAGCGTACTCAAAATTCGACCAGTGAAATTGCGAACATTATTCAAGGTCTCCAAGCTGAAGTCGAAGCAGCGTTTAAATTAGTTGAAGACAACCACGTGAAAATGCGAGAAACCGTAGATCGCACCCATAATGTTGAAGGTTCATTAGAAACAATTGTGACCTCAGTTAATGATATTACGGATATGGCTAATCAAATTGCCAGCGCGTCTGAAGAGCAGGCCATGGTAATTCAAGAAGTGAGTCAAAACTTAACCGTGATTGATAATCAGTCGGATGAGGTGGTTACTGCGTCTGGGCAGATTGAATCAGCGGCAACTAATTTAGCTAGCATGGCGCATCAATTAACACAGTTGATACGCCGCTTCAAAGTCTAGTTGGATGAGACTTAAAGAATTTTCAAAAGACCACTGAGTGTGGTCTTTTTTATGCGTGCTCCATTCTCTTATTTAAAACAGCCATAGACCCATAAAGTAACTACCGGCATAACCTGTACTATAAGCAATGAGTAATAATAGGCTGTATTTCATGTAGCGGAAGAAGCTTAGGTTGGCGACCTTGCTCATAGCGACAATACCCGCAGCAGAACCGATGATAAGTAAAGAGCCACCAACACCTACAG
>DAIRSP010000159.1:0-5726 GCA_036804365.1 Neptunomonas sp.
TCTTTCATTGCGGTTGCTGAAGAGGGAAGTTACACCGCTGCAGCTAAACGATTAGGCAAAACGAAAGCCTTAATTAGTACTCATGTTTCTCAATTAGAAGAGTGGTTGCAAGTTCGCCTTATCGTCCGATCCACGCGCAGCGTACAACTGACGGCAACCGGACAGGCCTACTGTTTAGAAGCCAAAAAAGTGCTGGATGATATAGCAACACTAGAAGCGCAGTTGCTCGAAGATAACCGGCGATTAGTCGGCCGTCTTCGAATATCTGCTCCAACGACCTTTGGAGAGATGGTCATGATGCCGTTTGTTGCGCAGCTGATCTCCGAAAACCCGCATCTGGAGATAGACCTGGTACTCAATGACCGCTATGTCGACATTGTCGCTGAAGGCTTTGACTTGGCTATTCGTATTGGCGATCTAAGTGATTCAAGCCTCGTTGCAAGAAAAATAGGAAAAGTTCGCTCCGTGCTTTGTGCATCCCCAGGTTTTATCGCGCAACAGGGTGCTATTACAGAATTAGCACAACTCACCCAGCTACCGTGCGTCTTTGATACGAACTATCGACAAGCGAATGTTTGGCTCTTTGCCAAAGAAAATCAAACGCTTTCAGAAGAGATCGAGATATCGCCTAATACTATTGTTCGCGTCAATAGCGCACAAGCAGCAACGCGCATGGCACAAACAGGAAGCGTTATCGCTTACTGCCCTGACTTCGCAATTAAGCCTGCCTTCGACAACGGTAGCTTAATCCCTGTGCTCGAAGCATTTTGCCAACGCACGATACCCGTAAACGCTATCTACCCTCACCGTAAGCACTTATCCGCAAAAGTGTCGACGTTTGTGGCGCAATTTACTGAATACTATAATCGTTTCTTTTCTCAGTGACGGGGCTACTGCCCCATCACGATACCCTCACGCCTTGGATCTGCTGCTCCCGTCAATAACCCTGGTTCAATTTTAATTGCCTGTATGCCAGAGTTTAGCTCCTTGATCCCCACGCTATAGCCCATAGCCTCCAATTGCGTTTGATAACTCACAGCAGAGGTACCTGCCTCCAAATCAAACACGCCAAAGCGGTTATTAAAGTGCGGACGGGCTAGGGCCTCGTCAATCGGTATCTCCCAAGTTAGATGATCGATTAGCGCGCCTGCCACATAGCCGATGATGCGTGAACCTCCGGGCGAACCTATCGCTAGATAAGGTTTATCATCTTTCATGACGATGGTTGGCGCCATAGATGAGCGAGGACGCTTACCCGGTTCAACACGGTTAGCGACCGGGGTCCCCTTATCATGGGCAACAAAAGAGAAATCCGTCAGCTCATTATTCAGGAGAAAGCCGTTGCTCATTAGCCTAGCGCCAAATCCATTTTCAATCGTACTGGTCATAGACACCACGTTGCCTGACTTATCGACTATCACAACATGAGTGGTCGAAGGGAACTCTATTGATTGATCATCTGCATAGGCGACACCTTGTGTTAGCGCCCATTGGGGTTCACCTGGCGTAACTTCTTTGAGAGCTTTACCCGGCTCAATCTGCTGAGCCCGCGATGCAAGATAGTCCGCATCTAACAGGCCTGAAGGCATCGGCACGAAGTCACTGTCCGCCATATAGCGGCCACGATCAGCAAAGGCTAATCGAGAAGCGTCAGCAATCACTTGATACGATAAAACATGGTCAGCTCCCCATCCCTTGAGATCGAAATGGGAAACCATACCCAAAATCTGGCCGACAGTGAGCGCCCCAGAACTCGGTGCCCCCATACCGCAAACTTGATAGGCTAAATAGGGCGCGCACACGACGGGACGCTCTGTCACTTGATACGCAGCGAGATCAAGGAGACTAAGACGGCCTGGATTACCCTCTGCATTCTGAACGCTATTAACAATATCCTGCGCTATTTTGCCCGCATAAAATGCATCTGCACCCTGATCAGCAATCAGCCGTAAAGTCTCAGCATAGGCGGGATTTTTGAGGCGACTACCTGCTTTTAAAGGAGTGCCTTGGGTATCAAAAAAATAGGCACGTGTATCCGGATAGCGCGTGAGCCTTGCTTGATCATCTTCGATAGCAGACGCTAGACGATCGGAAACAAGGAACCCCTGCTCGGCTTGTTGAATACTGGGTTCTAGCAACTGTTGCCAAGCAAGCTGACCGTAGCGATGGTGCAACACTCCCATCAGTTTGACTGTTCCTGGGGTGCCCACCGATAAACCGCCGACCACCGCGTCATAAAAACTCAACGCTTGTCCCTGCTTATCGAGAAATAACTCAGTCGTGACCGCCAAGGGTGCCGTTTCTCGTCCATCAAAGGTGGTCAGCTTATTCTGTTTGGCATCGTAATAAACAACAAAAGCGCCTCCGCCTAACCCTGAAGATTGTGGCTCGACAAGTCCTAACATGGCTTGCACAGCCACTAGTGCATCTATCGCTGTACCACCCTGTTTGAGCACATCAAACCCTGCTTGTACTGCAAGAGGGTGAGCCGCCGCTACCATAAACTCTTTAGCAGTCTCAGCAGGCTTTTTGATAAAGCCGCTAGATTGCTCTGGCTCAACGCTATCAGCAATTTGAGCGGCGCTGACAGTGAGTGATATAAACGAGAATAATAGGATGAAAAAGCCTTGTCTCATAAGTAAAACCCTCTCTACAACCCTGAGTAATCTAGCAAGCACTAGATGCGAACTCCCTCGACTCTACCCTGATACGCCCACTCATCAAACTGATAATTGATTAAATATCGCAACGTTGACGTCGGCCTAATCTTTATTTTTATCATTGGCATCATTCTGTTAGCAACGCTGGCATTGTTACCCCCTTTTATGCAAAGTCTGATGAGCTACCCTATTATTGATATCGGTTATATGTTGGCTCCTAGAAGGGTCGGAACCATGATTGCCATGGTAGCAGTGGGCAAAATCGGCATCCGTATTAGTGCCCGTTATCTGATTTTTCTGGGTCTATTTTAGTCAGTTATTCCCTTAGTGTTTTTATTAAAAAGCACCAAGCCCTTAGCCACTAACAAGGCTCGTCAATAAGCACATTAAGCTGATATAGATAAGAATCTTTATCAGCTTTTAAGCATAGGCTACGCAGGGCCTTTTACTTAGACGTGAACCTCGTTAAAGAAACGCGCATGAAAACGCAGGTGCTCTTCGATAAAACTCGCAATAAAGTAGTAACTGTGATCATAACCGTCGCGCATATTCAGGGTTATCGGATAATTAACCGATGCTGCGGCCTCTTCTAACAACTCCGGTTTAAGTTGATTATGCAAAAACTCATCTGCAGTTCCCTGATCAATCAACAGAGGGCGTTTGATTTTTGCTAACCGTATCAGCTCACAGCTATCCTGTTGACGCCAAAGCGCCTTATCATTACCCAAATAAGCTTGGAAAGCTTTCGTTCCCCACGGACAGTTGATCGGACTGACAATAGGGCTAAACGCAGACACTGACAGATATTTTTCTGGGTTTTTAAGGGCGATAGTTAACGCCCCATGTCCACCCATAGAATGACCCGCAATAGCACGCTGATCGGTAACGGGAAAAAGAGATTCAATTAAAGCAGGCAATTCATGGACGATGTAGTCATACATACGATAATGCTTATTCCAAGGAGACTGGGTTGCGTTCAGATAAAAACCCGCTCCCTGACCCAAATCGTATGCTGGATCATCCGCGACATCGTCGCCTCGCGGACTGGTATCTGGCGCCACTATAGCCACACCTAGCTCGGCAGCGATACGCTGAGCACCCGCTTTTTGAATGAAGTTTTCCTCTGTACAGGTTAAGCCCGATAGCCAGTAGATAACGGGCACTTTCACGCCACTCTGAGTACAGGGAGGCAAGTAGATAGCAAACTTCATGGTGCACTTAAGTACATCGGAAAAATGGCTGTAGCGCTTTTGCCAACCATCAAAAATTCTATTTTGGCTGATAAGTTCGATCGACATATCTAACATCCTCAAACCCTCGCTGAACCTTGCCCATACGAGGGTTATAAATGACCGAGAAAAACTACTGATTGAAATGGATAACGCTACGAATACTCTTACCCTCATGCATCAGGTCAAAGGCTTCATTGATCGACTCAAGCCCCATAGTATGCGTAATAAAGTCATCTAGCTTAAACTCACCCGCGAGATAGCGCTCAACGTAGTCGGGTAATTCAGAACGTCCTTTAACACCGCCAAAAGCCGTACCGCGCCAAACTCGTCCTGTCACTAGCTGGAAAGGACGCGTCGATATCTCCTGCCCTGCACCCGCCACACCAATAATGACAGATTCACCCCACCCTTTATGACAGCATTCAAGTGCTGAACGCATCACATTGACATTACCTATACACTCAAACGAAAAGTCGACTCCACCATCGGTGAGTTCAACAATCACATCTTGAATAGGCTTGTCGTAATGATTCGGATTAATACAATCGGTGGCTCCGAGTTTTTTAGCTAAATCAAATTTAGTTTCGTTTATATCAACCGCAATAATACGACTGGCTTTTGCCATTGTGGCGCCAATGATGGCAGATAACCCTATCCCGCCTAAACCAAAGACAGCAACAGTATCGCCGGCTTTAACTTTAGCAGTGTTCATCACAGCCCCCATCCCAGTTGTTACACCACAACCTAATAGGCAGATCTCTTCCAATGGCGCTGCTTTATTGACTTTAGCAATCGATATTTCGGGTAGTACGGTATATTCGGAAAAAGTAGAGCAGCCCATATAGTGATAAATTGGTTGACCATTTAATGAGAAACGCGTCGTACCATCAGGCATTAACCCTTTGCCTTGCGTGGCTCTGATTTTTTGGCACAAATTGGTTTTTCCAGAAGTACAAAACTTACATTCACCACACTCGGGCGTGTAAAGAGGGATAACATGATCGCCTACCTGTACACTGGTAACGCCCTCACCGATGGATTCAACAATACCACCACCCTCATGCCCAAGAATCGCCGGAAAAATACCTTCTGGATCCTCTCCTGACAGGGTAAACGCATCAGTATGACAAACACCGCTGGCAACAATACGGATACGCACCTCACCTTTTTGAGGTGGCATGACATCGACAGTTTCAATTGTCAGGGGTTGTTTTGGCCCCCATGCGATTGCGGCTTTTGACTTGATAACTTGATTAGACATAGTGCTAGCTCTCATATTCGGGATATTAGGTGCATTTAACAGAACACTCATTGTATTTATTTACTAATGAAACATAATCTACCATTTTATAAAATCACTTTTACGAGCCTGTAATAATGTTTCTTTGGGAAGGCATCACAGAGTTTGTTGCTGTTGCTGAAACCAGTAGTTTCACAATGGCGGCTAAGTCACTGGGCATATCTGTCGCACAGGTAAGCCGTCAGATTAGTGCGCTCGAAACACGTTTAGCCACTAAGCTACTGTACCGAACCACCCGCAAAGTCTCTTTAACTGAAGAGGGACATATCTACTATCAGCACTGCCGCCACCTTCTAGACGGCCTAGATGCGGCCGAGCGCACTATGTCCAATTTGAAGGCTATGCCTCGAGGCAAACTTAAAATAACCACTGCAACCACGTATGGCGAAACCGTTATTGTGCCTCTGATTAATAACTTCGTTAAAAAATACCCTGAACTTGAAGTGGAATATCTACTGACCAATCAAAAAATTGATTTAACCGAGGCCGGGTTTGATTTAGCTATTCGCTTAGGCAATCTGGATGACTCAAGCA
>DAIRSP010000160.1:0-5702 GCA_036804365.1 Neptunomonas sp.
CTGTAAGGGTGAATTTGACATGTATTATTCGGGTTGTCTGTAGCCTAAGATAGCTTTTGTTTCTAGATATTCTTCAAAACCGTAACGACCCCATTCACGACCAATACCCGACTGCTTATAGCCACCAAAAGGTACATTCGCATTCACGAGTGCGCCATTAATGTGGACATTTCCTGCTCTGAGTTGCCGAGCAACGGAGCGAGCCTTCTCAATATCTGCCGACCAAACACCGGCAGACAAACCATAGATAGTATCGTTTGCTATTTGGATTGCTTGACTTTCGTCTTCATAACCGAGAATGCAGAGTACGGGTCCAAAGACCTCTTCACGTGCAATCATCATATCATTAGTCACACCACTAAAGACGGTAGGCTTAACAAAATATCCTACCTCTAACCCTTCCGGTTTACCTGCACCTCCACAGATAAGTCTCGCCCCCTCTTCAAGACCCTTCTCAATCAGGAACTGTATTCTCTGCCATTGAGCTTCACTGACAACGGGGCCCATCACTGTCGCTTCATCATCAGGTGAGCCAACCGTAATAGACTGCGCCGTTTTTTTCGCAATCGCTTCGGCTTCTGCGAGGCGAGATTGGGGAATAAGCATCCGAGTATGCGCATTACAGGATTGACCACTATTAGTCATCATTGCACGTACACTGCGCTTCACCGCTTGCTCAAAATCAGCATCATCTAAAATGATATTGGCAGACTTGCCGCCTAACTCAAGCGCAACACGTTTAACCGTATCCGCCGCAGCTTTTGATACCAACTTACCAGCGCGCGTCGAACCGGTAAAAGAGATCATATCGATATCAGGGTGTTCAGTTAAAGCGGAACCCACCACAGCACCATCCCCATTTACCAGATTGAAAACACCGGCTGGAACCCCGGCCTCATGCATAATTTCAGCAAAGATATATGCAGATACCGGAGCCACCTCGCTAGGCTTCAGCACCATGGTACAGCCCGCAGCAATGGCCGGCGCGACTTTACAAGCAATTTGATTAAGCGGCCAGTTCCAAGGGGTAATTAAGCCACAAACACCAATAGGCTCCTTAACAACTTCAGCATCACCAAAAGGCTCACTAAACTCGAAACTCTTAAGCACACTCAATGCTTCATATATATGCCTGACACCAGCACCGACCTGCGCAGTCGACGAAAGTGTCGTGGGAGCGCCCATCTCCGCAGTCACAGCTTTAGCTAAGGCTTCTTTCTTGGTTTTATAGACAGCAATAATGCGTTCAAGCAGTGCTATACGCTCCTCTTTAGTCGTTTTGCTGAAAGACTCAAATGCCTGAGCGGCAGCCTCAACTGCGGTGTTTACATCAGCAGCATTTCCCATGCGAATGGTAGCAAAGGCTTTTTCAGTAGCGGGGTTAATAACTTCTAATGTTGCCGAGCCTTGCGGTTCAACCCACGCACCATTGATATAAAACTGCTGTAAGTTTTGCATGACGTTTCCTTAACCTATTAAGTTTTTATTCTATTGTTATACAGGTTTACCACTAGATCAAAGACTCTTCAATGCAACAATCTGTATTAATTATCGCTATATACGACCGGTCTATTTAATATTAAGCTATCCCGATGAAAAAATCAGCCCAAGATACTAAGCAACATATTTTAGACTGCGGTTATCAATTGATCGCAGCACAGGGTTTTACCCATGTTGGCCTAGCCCAGATCTTAAGCATTGCTGAGGTTCCTAAGGGCTCTTTTTATCACTATTTCAAATCGAAAGAGCAGTTCGGCGAGTCATTAATCCAGCGTTATTTCGAACGCTACCAAGAACAACTGATTACGGTTTTATCTCCCGCAATCGGTACGGGCTACGACCGTATTATGAACTACTGGAAGTGCTGGATTGAGACTCAAACCAACGACGGTTGTTCCGATAAACGCTGCCTCGTTGTAAAGCTAAGCGCCGAAGTTTCGGATCTGTCCGAGGTTATGCGCACTGCGTTAATGGTGGGGACCAATAGCATTATTCAACGCCTTGCTGACTGTATTGAAGAGGGCCGCCTAGATGGTTCTATCAATACGCATAATCCGCAGTTAATGGCTCAAACGCTCTATCAACTTTGGCTTGGCGCCAGTTTGATCGCAAAACTGCAGCGAAGCCCCGTTGCGCTCGAACAAGCCTATCTGAGCACCCAAACCCTATTGACCACAGGTTCGATTTAATCTTTGCTACACCATGCTGTGGTTTTTTAACACCCACAAACTAGACGACCGGTCTAGTTAAGTTTAAGGAAATGAATATGAGTGCAACAAATCGCCGTATCGTTTTAGCGTCTCGCCCTCACGGTAAACCAACCGAAGAAAACTTCCGTTTAGAAACAAGCGCCATTCCCACGATTCAATCTAATGAAGTGCTGCTCCGCAGTGTTTATCTCTCCCTCGACCCTTATATGCGTGGTCGGATGAGTGATGCCGCTTCTTATGCTGATCCAGTTCAGATCGATGAGGTGATGGTCGGTGGCGTTGTTTCTCAGGTCGTGGAATCTAATCACCCGCAGTACCAAAAAGGCGATTGGGTTCTAGGTTATACCGGCTGGCAAGACTACGCTGTGTCTAACGGTGCAGACTTAACACCGCTCGGCAATGCCCCTTCTCACCCCTCTTATGCACTAGGCATTATGGGGATGCCAGGTTTTACAGCCTACATGGGATTGCTCGATATCGGTCAACCTAAAGCGAATGAAACCCTTGTGGTTGCCTCAGCTACAGGCCCAGTCGGTGCTACTGTAGGTCAAATAGGCAAGCTCAAAGGTTGTCGCGTCGTAGGAATTGCAGGAGGCGAGGAAAAGTGCCGATTTGCAAAAGAGGTGCTAGGGTTTGATGAGTGTATCGATCGTAAAGCAGACGACTTTGCCGAACAACTTCAGGCCGCCTGCCCTAAAGGTATAGATGTCTATTATGAGAATGTGGGTGGTGAAGTCTTTGATGCCGTTCTACCTTTGCTTAACACAGGTGCTCGTATACCCGTTTGTGGCTTAATCTCACGCTATAATGCGACTGAACTTCCGCAGGGGGTTGATCGCCTCAGTTCATTTATGGTGACCCTGCTCGTTAAACGCATCAAAGTGCAAGGCTTTATTATTTTTGATGATTACGGCCATCGCTACCCTGAGTTTGCACAAGAGATGAGTCAATGGTTAAGCGAAGGAAAGATTCATTACCGCGAGCAGATCGTCGATGGTTTTGAAAACGCACCCTCGGCCTTTATTGGGATGCTAGAAGGTGAAAACTTCGGCAAGGTTGTTATTAAAATGAATGATCCTATCTAGCCCCTTGTAGTAGCGACTCTCTAACCACTGGTGCTAAATCGGCGCCGGTGGTTTTTCCCTATTCTTAATCACGTTGAGCAATACCGGTACCAACAGGCTCATCGCTAACATACGCAACATCTGATGACTTGCGACGAAAATAGGATCCACTTGCTGATTCATCGCGATAGCGATCATTACTTCCATGCCACCTGGGGCATAGGCCAACATCGCTTGAAGCCAAGGCACACCTAGGAAATACCATAAGGCAACGGCAAAACCACCTGATATCACTAGCATTAAACCCAACCCCAAAAGCGCAGCTTTGAGCTCCGGTATAACTTCGTGTGGCTTAAAACTGTTAAAGCGAGCACCAATCGATGCCCCTAATCCGATTAACAGTAAAATAAATACTGTATCAGGGAACCGCCAATCCCAACCAACGATGCCCTTGATAACAAGGGTCACTGTAAATCCGGCTATCAACATCGGTGCTGGCACTTTAACCTTATTTAAACACCGGCCTCCTAGCCAAGCTAACAGCAGCGTTACAAACGCGTATTCAGGATGCGGCATCTCTAATCCGGCACGGCTAATCTCTCGCTCTGCAATAGGAAAAAGCAACGGCAAAAGCGTGACTCTTACCGAGTGAACGAGTGCGACTTTTCTAATATTGACCGAAGTACCTTCAGCAACGCTCAAGGTAATCGCCAAGTTACCGGGTACTGCACAAAAAAGCGCTTCAGTCGCAGTCCACCCCGGAAGTTTGGTATAAAAGCGATAGAGAACGAGGAGTAAAACCGTCACCAATATAGACAGCAGCACAACAGAACCACCCCAATGGGATAACTGATTTAACAGTCCGGAGTCCAAATTCAAGGCGACTGATATACCCAGCAATAAGCTGATCATTTTTCCGGTAGAGGCAAACATCCCTACCTGAATACCTCGCATCGCAGCTATTAATACTGCAACCACCGCGCCGATCAGCCAAGCAGAGGGGATACCCAGCAGATAAGCGCAAAATCCACCTATTGCGGCAATCATCAAGGTTCGAAAAATAATCACAGTTTGCATAGAGCACCTCAAAAAAAGGGGGATTTTTCAATCCCCCGAAGTCAAGCACTCGCTTGGTACAACAACATATTGATACTTAATCTAAGTCAGTTTTATACGCTACTTTGCTTTTGTTACGTAGGCGCAACAACGCTGGAGCAACTAAAACTAACACAGAGATACTCGCCAAAATGTAAGTGATAGGACCATTCAATAGAATCGACCAATCGCCTCCACTGATAGATAAAGCACGGCGTAAGTTCTCTTCCAACACTTCCCCTAACACTAAGCCTAAAATGACAGGCGCTAATGAGAAATGCATTTTTCGCAACAAGAAACCACAGATACCGAGTAGCACCATAAAGAACAGGTCAAAGCTATCACCATGTATAGAGTAGATACCTACGAACGTCAGCATGACGATAACCGGAACCAAATACGCTTGACGTATTGATAGCAGTTTCACAAACAGACCAATCATTGGCAGGTTCATAACTAGCAATGCAATGTTACCGACGAACATTGAAGCGATCAGACCCCACGCAATTTGTGGTTGCTGTTCAAATAGCATTGGGCCGGGTGTGATGTTAAACATCAGTAATGCGCCCAACAGGATAGCGGTTGTACCACTACCAGGAATACCTAACGTTAGCATTGGCACCATCGCACCCGCAGCTGAAGCATTGTTTGCCGCTTCAGGCGCAGCCAAGCCACGCATATCACCATTCCCGAATTGCTGATCTTTATCCGCTTCGGCTAAGCGTTTTTCTGTTCCGTAAGCAACCGCACTCGCAATTGATGCACCGGTTCCCGGTAAAACACCAATAATGAAACCAGAGATTGTCGAGCGTAGAATGACCCATTTAACTTTGAGAACATCCGCAACAGTAACAAAGCTCTTGCCCACTGGCGTGATACTAAAATCACTTCTTACCCACTGCTCGACCAGAATAAGTACTTCACTGATTGCAAAGATACCAATAACAACCACCAAGAAGTCGACACCATCGAAGAAGTTTGGAATACCCATTGTGAAGCGCAGCACGCCGGTGCCCGAATCAATACCCACCGTCGCAAGCAATAATCCAATTAACACACCGACGAGTGTTTTGACTGGACGACTACCCACCATCGTAGCCAAACATGTAAAGGCAAAAACCATGAGCATTACATACTCGGAAGGTCCAAATTTAATCGCTAATTTGCTTAATAACGGCGCAGTAAAAACCATCAAAATCAATGCGCCCATGCTACCACCGAAAGATGATATAGCTGATAACGCTAACGCTTTACCACCCTGTCCATTTTTGGACATAGGATAACCATCTAACGTTGTCATGATCGCACCTGCGTCACCCGGCACGTTTAATAA
>DAIRSP010000161.1:0-5696 GCA_036804365.1 Neptunomonas sp.
GTGTTAACCATCACGATATCACCGATGCTGATAAAGTGCTGTCTGCAGCATCATGTACTACAAACGCTATCACGCCGGTTCTTAAGGCCGTCAATGATGCATTTGGTGTTGA
The DNA here is from genome assembly GCA_036804365.1 of Neptunomonas sp. Lineage (GTDB taxonomy): Bacteria > Pseudomonadota > Gammaproteobacteria > Pseudomonadales > Balneatricaceae > Neptunomonas. The sequence continues at coordinate 113 of DAIRSP010000161.1, forward strand.
GAATGGACACGTGGAAACGGTTCATGCTTACACTAACGACCAGAACTTAATCGATAACTATCACAAAGGTGATCGTCGTGGTCGTGCAGCTGGCTTGAACATGGTATTGACTGAAACGGGTGCTGCAAAAGCGGTTTCAAAGGCGCTGCCAGAGATGGAAGGTAAGTTGACTGGTAATGCGATTCGCGTTCCAACGCCAAACGTATCTATGGCTATTCTTAACCTGAACCTGAATAAAGAAGTTACTCGCGATCAGTTAAACGAATATCTACGTGATGCGGCGTTGCACTCTCCATTACAAAAGCAGATCGACTACAGTAACTCTCCTGAAGCGGTATCAACTGACTTTGTTGGCTCGCGTGCAGCGGGCATCGTTGATGCATTGGCAACAATCGCTACTGGCAAGCGCTGTGTTCTTTACGTTTGGTACGATAACGAATTCGGTTATAGCTGTCAGGTGATTCGCATGGTTCAGAAGATGGCAAACGTCACTCTGCCTGCGTTCCCTAAAGCAACTAAATAGTTGATTTACTCCTTAAAAGGTCGCTAATAGCGGCCTTTTTTTTGTTCTGGACTCTATATTCCAAAGTGTAATTAGCTTAGATCAAATGCATCTAAATTTCTGGATGGCTTAATCACAAGGTAGGGGCGGTTTTGTCTGATCTCTTTGTAGATATAGGACGTACCGCTCAGGTATAATTACAAAGTTTTTAGGTGGGGTTATTGGTTTTCCTAATAATAAAAGCAGAAGAGCGTTCAATTTCGAAAGGGATAACGTGCTAAATCTGCTCGAAAGGATGCCAGGTCTCGAAAATTTTAATCGTGATTGGGTGAGGTGTATGATCAAGATCAAACAGGGTCTGGATCTACCGATAACGGGCGCGCCTGAGCAAGTAGTCAGTGCTACTGCAAAGGCAATTCGATCGGTCGCCGTGAGCGGGCCAGATTATGTTGGTTGTAAACCAACAATGTCCGTCAAGGTGGGAGATCGGGTTAAGCTCGGTCAAGTGATCTTTTCCGATAAGAAAACGGAAGGTGTTCACATAACTGCACCAGGTGCAGGGGTTGTGACCGAAATTAATCGTGGCGATCGCCGTGTTCTGCAAACAGTAGTGATTGAGCTGGATGCTAATGAGGAATACGTAGAGTTTACGAAGTATGATGCTTCCCATTTGGAAGGTCTGAGTCGTGAACAGATCGTTGAAAATTTGCAGACTTCGGGTTTATGGGCAGCTTTACGTACACGTCCATTTAGTCGAGTTCCTGCAGTAACTGCTCAGGCAGCCGCTATTTTTGTGAATGCTATGGACACCAATCCATTGGCTGCAAATCCTGAACTATTCATCAATGAATATGCTGAGGATTTCGCGAATGGTTTGAAAGTGCTGAAAAAGCTAACAGAGAAGTCTGTTTACCTTTGTAAGGCTCCTGCTGCAAAAGTACCTACTGTTGATGGCGTTGTAGTTGAAGAGTTTGAAGGTCTTCATCCAGCCGGTAACGCTGGCACACATATCCATTTCTTAGACCCAGTGTCTCGCACTAAGTCGGTTTGGACGATCGGATATCAAGATGTTGTAGCTTTTGGTAAATTGTTTACAGAGGGGCGCGTGTTTGTAGAGCGCTTTATTTCTGTAGCAGGGCCAAATGTTAAGTCAGCGATTGTTAAAACACGTTTGGGCGCAAATTTAGCTGATCTTACGGCTGATATGCTACCAACTGTGCAGAATCGACTCATTAGTGGCTCTATTTGGAATGGTCGTATAGCAAGCGGTGCTTTAGCGTATTTGGGTCGTTATGCGAACCAAGTAACCGTTCTTGCCGAAGGAAATAAACGTGAATTTATGGGTTGGGTTTTGCCAGGCTCAAATAAATTCTCTGTCCTGAATATATTCACATCGTTCCTCTCGCCTGGCAAAAAATTCGACTTCACTACCACAACTAATGGTTCTGAACGTGCGATGGTTCCTGTGGGGCAGTTTGAAAGACTGATGCCATTGGATATTTTGCCAACTCAATTGCTACGTGCGCTTGTGACAGGTGACATCGTAACTGCGATGCAGTTAGGTTGCCTTGAACTCGACGAAGAAGATCTAGCGTTATGTACTTTTGCTTGCCCAGGTAAGTATGAGTACGGCCCGATCCTTCGCGATAATCTGACGCGCATCGAGAAAGAGGCCTAAGAGAGGCAACATATGAGCATCAGAAATATACTTGATAAAATGGAGCCGCATTTCCACAAAGGCGGCAAATATGAGAACTGGTACGCGCTTTACGAAGCGGTTGATACCATTTTTTATACTCCGGGTTCTGTTACTAAATCTGCGGCCCACGTACGTGATGGCGTAGACTTAAAGCGCATGATGATTTTAGTCTGGATGTGTACATTCCCAGCAGTATTTGCTGGTCTGTACAATATTGGGTATCAGGCTAACACTGCCATGGCTGCGATGGGACTGACTGAAGCTGAAGGCTGGCGTGGTGCGATTACTGCATCGATAGCAGGCTTTGACCCGAACAGTGCTTGGGACAACATCATTTATGGTGCGACCTACTGGTTGCCTGTTTATGCTGTAACCTTCTTGGTAGGTGGCTTTTGGGAAGTATTGTTTGCAATGAAGCGTGGACACGAAGTTAACGAAGGTTTCTTCGTAACCTCTATCCTGTTTTCGTTGATTCTGCCTCCAACTGTACCGCTTTGGCAGGTTGCACTGGGTATCAGCTTCGGTGTTGTTATTGGTAAAGAAGTGTTTGGCGGTACAGGTAAGAACTTCTTGAACCCTGCATTGACTGGCCGTGCCTTCTTATTCTTTGCTTATCCAGCTCAGATGTCGGGTGATGCAATTTGGACTGCTGTTGATGGCTTCTCCGGTGCAACGCCACTTGGTTTAGCTGCTGCAGGCGGTGTGGATGCGATACTTGCTCAGAATCTGACATGGATGGATGCATTCCTAGGCCAAATTCAAGGCTCTATCGGTGAAACTTCAACATTGGCTATTATGGCGGGTGGTGCGGTATTGCTGATTGCTAAAGTAGCCGCTTGGCGTATCGTTGCAGGTGTGTTTGCCGGAATGGTGGCTACGTCACTATTACTGAATGCCGTCGGATCAGACACGAACCCTATGTTCTCATTGCCATTCTACTGGCATTTTGTCTTGGGTGGATTTGCATTTGGTATGTTCTTCATGGCGACAGATCCAGTGTCTGCTTCTATGACGAATACGGGTAAATGGTATTTCGGTGCACTTATCGGGATTATGGTGGTGTTGATTCGTGTGGTTAACCCTGCTTTCCCTGAAGGTATGATGCTTGCAATTCTATTCGGTAACCTGTTTGCACCACTGATTGACAACTTTGTCATTCAGGCGAACATCAAGCGGAGGATGGCACGTAATGTCGGCTAATAACGATACAATCGGTAAAACGATTACCGTAACCGTATTACTTTGCGTAGTTTGTTCCGTAATCGTATCTGCTGCAGCAGTTCTATTGAAGCCACAGCAGATTGCAAATAAAGAGCTAGACCGTAAATCAAACATTCTGGCAGCAGCCGGATTAGTTGATCCAACAAAATCTGTAGATGAACTTTTCCAACAGATCACCACAAAAGTGATCGATTTAGAAACGGGTAAGTTCACAGATGCGGTCAATGCAGCGACTTTCGATGCGCGTAAAGCGTCTAAAGACCCAGCTATGTCTGCTGCCTTGCCACGTGAGTTGGATATCGCTTCAATTAAACGTCAAGCTAAATACCAGACGGTCTACTTGGTAGAGAAAGAAGGTAAAGTTGAAACACTGATCCTGCCTGTTCATGGGTACGGATTATGGTCAACACTTTACGGGTTCTTGGCTTTAGAAGGCGACTTAAACACAGTGGTTGGTTTAGGTTTCTACTCGCATGCTGAAACACCAGGCTTAGGTGGTGAAGTTGATAATCCGCTTTGGAAAGCTTTGTGGCCAGGCAAGCATGTTTATGCAGAAGGCTCTATGGAACCGAAAATCTCTTTGATTAAAGGTAAAGTAGACCCTGCATCAGCTGATGCTACCTACCAAATTGATGGACTATCAGGTGCAACTCTAACTAGCAATGGTGTTACTCATCTTATTAAGTTCTGGATGGGTCAAAATGGCTACGCGCCGTTCCTTGCTAACCTGAAAGCAGGGGAGGTCTAAGAAATGTCAGTTACTAAAGATGTATTAGTAGGCCCTATCGCCAAGAACAACCCTATTGCGTTACAAATACTGGGTATTTGTTCTGCATTGGCGGTTACTTCCAACTTGAACACAGCGTTTGTTATGACACTGGCTGTAACAGTGGTAACGGCATTCTCTAACATGTTTGTGTCTATGATTCGTAATCATATGCCAAGCAGCATCCGTATTATCTGTCAGATGATTATCATTGCGTCATTGGTAATTGTGGTTGACCAGATTTTAAAAGCGGTTGCGTATGATGTGTCAAAACAGTTGTCTGTATTCGTTGGTCTGATCATTACTAACTGTATCGTAATGGGTCGTGCGGAAGCCTTTGCTATGAAAAACCCTCCGGGGATCTCTTTCATGGATGGTATCGGTAACGGTTTAGGTTATGGTGCTGTATTGATGTTCGTTGGTTTTATCCGTGAACTATTCGGCTCTGGAAGCTTGTTCGGTATTGAGGTTCTACCGTTGGTAACAAACGGTGGATGGTATCAAGCAAACGGCCTGCTGCTATTGCCGCCTAGCGCATTCTTCATCATCGGTGGTTTCATCTGGTTGTTGCGTACATTTGATAAAAAACAAGTCGAAGCAGCAGAGTTTGATATGGCTCCGAATAGTAAGAGGGAGGCTGCTTAATGGAACAGTATATCAGTCTAGCTATCCGCGCTATCTTCGTTGAAAACATGGCGCTAGCTTTCTTCTTGGGGATGTGTACATTCCTAGCGATCTCAAAGAAAGTACAAACCGCTATTGGTCTAGGTGTTGCAGTTATTGTTGTATTGGCAATTACTACACCGGTTAACAACCTGTTATATAACGGCTTACTGCGTGAAGGCGCACTGGCTTGGGCAGGTTATCCCGAAGTGGATCTGAGCTTCCTTGGCTATATCTCTTACATTGGTGTTATTGCTGCGATCGTACAGATCCTAGAGATGGTGTTGGATAAGTTTTTCCCAGCACTCTATAACGCATTAGGGGTGTTCCTGCCGTTGATCACAGTAAACTGTGCCATCATGGGTGCAGCGTTGTTTATGGTTGAGCGTGACTATAACTTCGGTGAAAGTGTGGTTTATGGTATTGGTGCGGGTGTAGGTTGGGCGTTAGCAATTGCTACGTTAGCCGGTATCCGTGAAAAATTGAAATACAGCGACGTGCCAGAAGGTTTACGTGGCCTAGGTATCACCTTCATTACTGTAGGTTTGATGGCTTTAGGCTTCATGTCTTTCTCTGGCGTACAGTTGTAATTCTGCTCAGACATGATCAACAGAAGGATGGATTAAGCCCATGAATGCTGAAATCGTTCTCGGCGTTGTCATGTTTACCGTTGTAGTGCTTGCACTCGTAGCGGTAATTCTGGCAGCTCGTTCAAAACTGGTGAGTTCGGGTG
>DAIRSP010000162.1:0-5599 GCA_036804365.1 Neptunomonas sp.
ACCCAGCTGTTGGCGGAATTAGCGGCACAACTTCAGGATACCCAAAATAACTCAGACGTTCGAGCCATTGTTATAACCGGCTCCATAAAAGCTTTTGCAGCAGGCGCGGATGTCAGAGAGATGGCATCACTAGATACCATTGGCGTACTGCAAGATCCTCGCGTTGAATACTGGAAGCAAATTACCGCGTTTAAAAAGCCCATCGTTGCAGCGGTTAACGGTTTCTGTCTAGGCGGTGGCTGTGAACTAGCAATGCACGCAGACATTATTGTTGCGGCGGATAATGCGCTATTCGGCCAACCTGAAATTAAGCTCGGCATCATGCCTGGAGCCGGTGGAACGCAACGTTTGCTCAGAAGCGTGGGCAAGTCTCTTGCTATGCAAATGGTGCTGACAGGTGAACCTATCAGTGCAAAACAAGCGATGGATGCAGGCCTAATTTCAGAGATCACGGTTCCTGAAATGACCTTAGAGCGCGCCCAAGCCATTGCCCAACAGATTGCACGCCATGCTCCACTTGCGGTTGAGATGGCGAAAGAATCGCTACTCAAAGCACTGGATACCGACCTTACTACCGGTCTGCTTTATGAGCGTAAAGCATTCACTTTACTCGCAGCGACAGAAGACAGAAACGAAGGCATCAATGCTTTCTTAGAAAAACGCAAACCCCAATTCAAAGGATGCTAATGCAATGAACTTCGAAAATATCAGCCTAACCATTGAAGAGGGCGTTGCCCTGCTCGCTCTTAATCGTCCAGATCGTCTGAACAGCTTTAATGCAGACATGCACGAAGAGATGCGTCAGGCGATGAAGGCCATTAAAAAAGATGAGTCTGTTCGCTGCTTAGTATTAACCGGTAATGGCCGAGGCTTCTGTGCAGGTCAGGATCTCAGTGATCGCAATGTTGCCGCTGATGTTGCTATGCCAGACCTAGGCGCCTCTGTTGAGAAAAACTACAACCCTCTTGTTAGAACATTACGCGACCTGCCCATGCCGGTTATTTGTGCTGTGAATGGTGTCGCCGCTGGTGCCGGTGCCAACTTGGCACTGGTGTGCGATATCGTGGTTGCTGGTCGCTCTGCAAGCTTTATCCAAGGCTTTAGCAAAATCGGTCTGGTTCCTGATTCAGGCGGTACATGGACACTACCTCGCTTAGTAGGTACAGCACGCGCCAAAGCATTGATGTTACTTAGTGAAAAAGTATCCGCTGAACAAGCGGAAGCATGGGGCATGATCTGGAAATGTGTTGATGATGCAGACCTTATGCCTGAAGTCATGGCGATGGCGAAAAAACTCGCGAAGCAACCAACATTAGGCTTCGACTTAACATTGCGTGCTGTCAATGCTGCTAATACCAACACTCTTGATCAACAACTGGATCTAGAACGCGATCTACAGCGTTTAGCAGGCCGCTCGGCTGACTATCGTGAAGGCGTTGCCGCTTTCATGGAAAAACGTAACCCGAATTTTATCGGCAAGTAATAGGGCGAGTGATCAGTATGACTGCAACACCTTTAGATAAAAGTGCACAAATAGCTGTCATTGGCGCGGGCACCATGGGCGCAGGCATTGCTCAAGTCGCAGCAGCTTATGGTCATCCCGTAATTCTGTTTGATCAAAACCCTGCAGCTATCGAGCGCGGAATCCAACAGACAGCAAATGGCCTAGCACGCTTAGTTGAACGCAATAAAATGTCACAAGAAGAGATGGACGCCCTACTTGGGAACATCACAGCCGCTAGTGATATTGCAGCCTTAGCAAAAGCAGACCTAGTCATTGAAGCCATTATTGAAGATCTAGCGATCAAGCGTGGTTTATTGGCTAACTTAGAAGCGGTTTGTTCTGCAGACTGTATCTTAGCTACCAATACCTCATCAATTTCAGTCACAGCTCTGGGTGCTCAGATGAAGCATCCTGAGCGTTTAGTTGGGATGCACTTTTTCAACCCAGCGCCGATTATGAAATTGGTCGAGATCGTTTCTGGTCTAGCCACCTCTTCATCAGTTGCCAATACAACACATGCAACCGCAACTGCGTGGGGCAAGCAGGCAGTGCATACCAAATCCACACCGGGATTTATCGTTAACCGTGTAGCACGCCCTTTTTATGCGGAGTCTCTACGCTTACTCGAAGAGGGTGCTGCTGATATTGCTACGCTGGATCTATTGATCAAAGAGGCTGGCGGTTTCCGTATGGGCGCTTTTGAATTGATGGATCTGATTGGTCATGACGTTAACTATGCGGTGACTTGCTCCGTCTTTGATGCCTACTATCAAGACCCGCGTTTTTTACCTTCATTAACGCAGAAAGCACTCGTTGAATCAGGACGCCTAGGTCGCAAGTCCGGACAGGGTTTCTATGACTACAGTGAGAGTGCCAACAAGACTGCAGTCGAATTTGCTGAGAACGGAGTAAAACCTGTTGCGGTTGTTGTTCGTGGCAAACCAGGCATTATTCAACCATTAATCAACCGCATGCAATCTTGTGGGCTCCAAGTTGAGCTTGAGGATGCTGACCACCCTGCAGAGATCAACGTAGGCAGTGCTCAGTTACAACTCACAGATGGACGCTTTGCAACGGAAGTAGCAGCCAGCACGATTGCAAATACTGCCGTGTTTGACTTAGCGATTGATTACAGCAGTGTTAAATCGCTAGCTATTGCTTTCGCTGCACAATGCTCAGATACGGCTAAAAAAGAAGTGATTGGTCTGTTTAACACACTCGACATTAATGTGTGTGTACTCAGTGATATTCCGGGTCTAGCGGTTATGCGCACAGTTGCCATGCTAGCCAACGAAGCTGCAGATGCCGTTCATCAAGGCGTATGTACAGCGGCCGATGCCGATATCGCTATGAAAGGCGGTGTTAACTACCCTAAAGGCCCATTGGCTTGGGCAGATGAGGTGGGTGTTAGTCACTTATTTGCCTGCCTATCCAATCTCCAACAGGCTTATGGTGAAGACCGATACCGCCCTTCTGCTCTGTTGCGCAGAACCTATTTCTCAGGAGTCGGCTTCCATGGTTAAGGACAGATATAACTTAAACGATCCGCAGCAACTCGCTGAAGCCTGTGCAGAAGCGATGCTTAAAGATGATCGACTCACAAATCATTTGAACATGAAGATCATTAAGGTCGCACCTGGCTATGCCGAATTGTCCATGCCAGTACAGGAGTGGATGACCAATGGTCACGACACCTGCCATGGCGGAATGATCTTCTCACTTGCTGATAGTGCTTTTGCGTTCTCTTGTAACACGGAGAACTACCCTACCGTAGCCGCAGGCGTAACGATCGACTACATCAGCCCAGGTTTTCGGGGTGATCAACTAACAGCAAAAGCAACCAAACAACATCAACGCGGGCGCACCGGTATTTACGATGTCCGTGTTGAAAACCAAAAAGGTGAGCTTATCGCACTCTTTCGTGGTCGCTCACATCGAATTCGCGGTGTCGTTATACCCGGCACTGAACTACCGGAAGGGAGGTAAAACACTATGACTGATGCCTATATTTGTGATGCGATTCGTACACCTTTTGGCCGTTACGGTGGAGCTTTAGCGCCAGTACGCCCAGATGATCTAGGTGCGATTCCGTTAAAAGCATTAATGGAACGTAACCCAAATGTTGATTGGAATAGTGTTGACGATCTTGTTTTCGGAAACGCTAACCAAGCGGGTGAAGATAACCGTAACGTTGCACGTATGTCTGCGTTATTAGCTGGCCTTCCAATTACTGTTCCGGGCACAACGGTTAACCGTCTATGCGGTTCTGGTATCGACGCTATCGGTATTGCTGCACGCGCTATTAAAGCGGGCGAAGCACAATTAATGATCGCCGGTGGTTGTGAGTCTATGTCTCGTGCACCTTTCGTGATGGGTAAAGCTGAATCAGCATTTAGCCGTGCGCCTAATGGCTTGTATGACACTACCATCGGCTGGCGTTTCATTAACAAAAAAATGAAAGAGCAGTTTGGTGTTGATTCGATGCCAGAAACGGCAGAGAACGTTGCTGAAGATTTCAATATCTCTCGTGAAGACCAAGACCTATTTGCTTTCCGTAGTCAGCAAAAAACGGCGGCGGCAATGGCAAAAGGCTTATTTAAAGAAGAGATCTGCCCGGTTGTTATCCCTCAGCGTAAAGGCGACCCCGTTGTCGTAGATACAGATGAGCACCCTCGCGCATCCACAACTCTAGAAGAGCTAGCCAAATTGAAAGCACCTTTCCGTGCAGGTGGTTCTGTTACGGCAGGAAATGCGTCCGGTGTGAATGATGGTGCTTGTGCACTGATCATCGCCTCTAAAGAAGCGGCTGAAAAAAATGGCTTAACTCCGAAAGCTCGGGTAGTAGGCATGGCGACTGTAGGTTTAGAGCCGCGCATTATGGGCTTTGGACCTGCACCAGCGACTAAAAAGGTGTTAGAGCAAACTGGACTCACGTTAGATCAAATGGATGTTATTGAACTCAATGAGGCATTCGCTTCACAAGGTTTAGCAGTCATGCGTGACTTGGGCTTACCTGACGACGCTCCTCATGTGAACCCTAACGGGGGTGCTATTTCCTTAGGCCATCCGCTAGGTGCAAGTGGTGCAAGATTAGTCACTACAGCGATGTACCAACTTCACAGAACCGGAGGGCGATACGCGCTCTGCACTATGTGTATTGGTGTCGGACAAGGCATCGCGATGATCATCGAGCGCGTTTAAAACTTGAACCCAGGAGGTAAAACTTCTGGGTAATAAAAATAAAGTAAACCCAACAATAAAGAATTTCGACAGGATAAGACCATGTTTAATAACCAGACTCAGACCTTCCCTGGCGCACTTGACCCTATAGAGACAGCAAGCATTGACGAGCTTCGCAGCCTACAGCTCAGCCGTATGCGCTGGAGTATTGCGCACGCATACAACAATGTGCCTGCTTACAAAGCACTATGTCAGGAACAAGGCGTTCATCCATTCGACCTTAAAAGTTTAGATGATTTAAAACTGTTCCCATTTACTACCAAAGCGTATCTGCGTGATACCTACCCGTTTAACTCCTTTGCTGTGCCGATGCAGGATGTAGTGAGGATTCATGCGTCATCTGGCACAACGGGGAAACCGACCGTTGTAGGTTATACCCAAAATGACATCAATACCTGGGCGGATGTTGTAGCACGCTCAATTCGTGCAGCCGGTGGTCATCGTGGCGATAAAGTACATATCTCCTACGGTTACGGACTCTTCACCGGCGGGATGGGTGCTCACTACGGTGCGGAACGTCTTGGCTGTACGGTTATTCCGATGTCAGGAGGCCAAACCGAGAAGCAGGTTCAATTGATGAAGGATTTCGATCCAGACATCATCATGGTGACCCCTTCTTACATGCTTAACTTGATCGATGAGATGGAACGCCAAGGACTTGATCCAACGAAGACTGCGCTCCGTTTAGGTATTTTTGGTGCGGAGCCATGGACACTTGAGATGCGTAAAAACATCGAAGAGCGTTTAGGTATTGATGCGGTTGATATCTATGGTCTATCCGAAGTGATGGGCCCTGGTGTAGCGATGGAGTGCATCGAAACTAAAGATGGCCCAACCATTTGGGAAGACCACTTC
>DAIRSP010000163.1:0-5597 GCA_036804365.1 Neptunomonas sp.
CTCTATTACTGGGCCGCTTTTGCAGGGAAAGGGCCAATGTAGCCGGTGTAAGCGCGTTTTACATCGGAAGAATCTGCCTTATCTTCATCTGATTCACCATAAGGGTGTTGTACAACACTTATTAGGTAACTCCAACCGTTGATATTTGGATACCAATAGGGCGAAGTTGTTTCAGATCCATAAGGGGTTGTCTGAATACGAGTAAGGGATTGATCATTTAGGTCAAAGGCCCAAATAACATCATTTTGGTGTCCCTCGCCGGTATCTTCTCCAATAATCAATTTATCCCAGCCTGACATATAAGTTACGTTGTCAGGGTTCGCGATTCCATTGATATTACAGAGGTTTTGTTCATTAGCGAAATCAGCAGGGTTAGCTTGGATGCTGTTATGAATCCCGTCACCGAATCGTTGGTCAGCCGGTATACCCGCGATCAAGGGGTAGATACGCGTTGCTACATAATTAGAGCCCATTACGCCATTATGTGCTACATCAAGCTGATAGACCGCGCCGCAGTTATTGTAACCTGCGAGTTTTATATCATTACTGCCGCCTTGATCGTACGAGCTACTTTTTTTCCCATTCTTCTTATAGCTTTCCATACCGCGAGCTACTTCCGAGATCGATAAGTAAAGCTTATTGCGAGTAGGATCAAAGGTAATCCCTTCCTCTTTACGAAGCTCTGTCGTTGCGCCCATCATTGCAGCATAGCGGCGCGTTTCTAAGCGAGAGGCTACTTTTTCCATACCTGACTTGATGCGTAGGCATTCTTGTTTGTTATCACCAGTATTGATTGAGGTGAAACCCTCTGGACAAGAGTTGTCTGCGCTAGCCTCTGCAGTATCAAATATATCCGCGAACTTAACTTGCTTATCACCGCGCACATAAGGACTGATTTCTTTGTTTGAACTATGGCCCAAACTTACCCACGCAAGGTCTGCTGCGCCAACACCGGATGCATCTGTCTGGTTCCATTTCATGGCATATAATGTACCCGCTGACAGGTCTTCCTCTTTATCAGCGATAAACATATAAAGTCCGACATTGGTGCCATCATCAGTCATATAAACAGTTTTTTTATCGGGCATTACATAGGCAAGTTCAAATGCTAAACGTCCCATTGCATAGTGCTTGGTAGGTGTTGCTTCTGGTTTAGCATTGCTATCTTTGGCAGTGACCTTAACTTCAATGTTCCATCCGAGCTGATAAGGGTTCCACTGACTTTGATCACCGCCGAAGTAATCGAGAAAGGGTGCACTGTATTTATCCTTAGCCGCATCAGCACCCGTAACGAACTCACGTGCGTTAGGCTCATACTCTTCAGAACCTAAGTGTGTTGTCCAAGGTGTGACTGAACCTGCACAGTGTACCCAGCCACCATCGATATCAGCCTGATCTATTTGCCATAGATCTTTAACGCTTAGTTCGCCATTGTCTGGGTTTTGGTTCAGCTCCATGAGGAACATAGCACCAGGTCTGCTTTCAAACTGAGAGACTGAAAAAAGTCGATCTCCTATCGGCAACAAGGAAGTAAACTCATTTGAGTTCGATATCATAGGTGTTCCATCGATCTCTTTCAGTGGTTGGCCATTTTTATCGACGACTTGACCAAACAGGGTATCACCGATTTTATCGCCTGAACGGGCAAAGGTATTATATTTGAGATTAAGCAACAGGGTTTTGTCGCCCGTTTTAATCTCAGACGCTGAAGTCAAAATGGCGCGTTTATCCTCCTCGGAAAGAGGGGCATGTATGCCAGTAAAAGTTAAGATGGCATCTTTATCTACTAGCGCCGATTTGTTATTCGCCTCAGTCATGCAGCCCGATAGTGACACAGCTATAAAGGAAGCAATAGCGACGGTAAGAATCTTTTTTTTCATCAGAATAAAGTCCCTAGATTAAAATCAACTCTGTTTTGCTTAGAATCGTAAGTCTGAGAGATGAATGTGAACTCTATGTGACGATAAGGTGATGATTTTAATATACCTATTGTGTCATTCGATGTGGTTCAAGGTGCATGTCGGTAATCCGTTTTCCGAGCATAATAATATGTCCACTATAGCGATCTTCGCCAGTAGATGAGAATTCAAAGGTATAGCGTCGCCAAAAGTGTATTCTGCCGTCGTCATCTCGTTTCAGCCAAAGTGCTCGTAAGCTGACGCTTTCATCTAGGAGTTGTAGATCCAGATGTTTGCACTCCTGTCTTGCTCTTTTAAGGGCAATCTCTTTTATCTGTAATGAGCCCCACCAATGAGCAGCCATTAAGACTAGTAAAGTTAAAACTAGTAAGTCTGTTAAATCAAAGTACATACGGTGCCCTGTGTATGCAAAACCTTAGTGTGATGGATTCATAAAGCAAATGAAAGTGTTGTCAGTAGACAAATGGGTGCGAATACCTGAGTTAAATGATAAGGTATAGACTCAATGAATATTTAAGCACTGTGTGGATGTATGCCAAGTATCAAAGCATTGAATCAGCTGGAAGTTGACTGTAGTTATCTAAGTTTGCCGCCACACTTGTATCAAAAGGTGCAGCCAAAGCCGCTTAAAAATGCTCATTTGATTAGCTTTAATCCTGCTGTTGCGCAACTGCTGGATTTAGATGCCTGTGGTATCAATCCGAGTGAGATTGTTGCTTACTTCGGTCAAGGTGCATTGTTAAATGGCAGTGTTCCGTTAGCAATGAAATATTCAGGTCATCAGTTTGGTATTTACAATCCAGAATTAGGCGATGGTCGTGGTGTGTTGCTTGGAGAAGTCGTCAACAGTGTCGGAGAACGCTGGGATCTGCACCTTAAAGGTGCAGGGCAAACAGCTTACTCACGAATGGGTGATGGTCGGGCTGTCTTGCGCTCTAGTATTCGTGAGTATCTCGTGTCCGAAGCCATGTTTGCCCTTGGGATACCCACAACTAGAGCATTGTGTTTGCTAGGTAGCGAAGAGTACACATTGCGTGAAGGGATGGAACCCTGCGCTTTGGTGTTGCGTGTCACTCAGTGTCATATTCGATTTGGTCATTTTGAGCACCTCTATCACACACGGCAGCATGAAGATCTAAAGCATTTAGCTGACTATTGTATTGATCGTTACTTTCCTGCTGCCAAACATGCTAAGAATCCCTATCTGGCGATGTTTGAAGTTATTCAAGATCGTTCGATCAATATGGTCGCTCGATGGCAGGCGTATGGTTTTGTTCATGGTGTTATGAATACCGATAATATGTCTATCTTAGGAGAAACGTTCGATTATGGTCCTTACACCTTTTTGGATGAATTTCGCCTAGATCATGTAAGCAACCATACTGACCATCAAGGTCGGTATGCCTTTCATCGACAGCCAGATATTGTTTTGTGGAATCTTTCATGCTTGGCCCAGTCTTTATTGCCACTTATCGAGCGAGAGCCCCTTATTGCACTGCTAGATGGTTACGCTGAAGCGTATAAGACCGCTTATTACAATCAAATGCGAAAGCGGCTAGGACTTGTCTTATCATTAGTGTCTGATATAGAACTGATTGATGAATTGATCAAGCTTGCCAATGCACAACGAATTGATTTAAACCGTTTTTTCCGTGACCTTTCATATTTTGATGAAACGACGGATCTAGGACTCAGTCGGTGTTTGAGGCACTTCAAAAATCCGTTACTGGCAACGGACTGGATGTTGGCCTATAGCCTGCGTCTAGATCAGGAGACGCTTACGGATTTAGAGCGTCAGCGGAAAATGCTTAATATTAACCCTTGTTATATTCTTCGAAATTACATGCTTGAAGAGGCTATTCGTGAAGCGCACCAAGGTGATTATCGACTAGTTAATCGTTTACTAAAGGTTATCAGAGCCCCTTTTGATGAAAGAGATGAAGACGCAGATTATGCGAATGAACCACCTGACTGGGCATCAGGCATCTGCTTAAGTTGTTCCTCGTAATTAAAAGTAGGGGAATGGGGCAATTGTTAAAAAAAGACTATTGATTACAATGTAGTTCTAATTACTCTCTGGGCTATTTTAGATGCAAGCATTAATAGACATATTTTTCGGAAACTGGCTCAATCTGGTCGCATTATGTTGGTTTCTTTTATGCTTCAAAGGCTATATGCGTTATGCCGAAATTAAGAGCCATTCCACGCCATGTTTATCCAGCGTTATGCATATATACCGTCATGAGTGGATGATGGGTCTGCTTGATCGTGAAATTCGCATGGCTGATACATCTACCATCGCTAACTTAGAGCGGAGTGTTTCGTTTTTTGCCTCAACCACCATGCTGATTTTAGCGGGTTTAATGACGGTGTTAGGCTCAACGGAAAAGGCGATTGATGTTGTCGCCGACATCCCTTTTGCTGTGAGCGCTACGCGCGAAGAGTGGGAGGTTAAAATTATGGTGCTGATTATTTTATTTGTTTATGCCTTCTTCAAATTTACTTGGAGTCTGCGTCAGTATGGGTTTGCGGCCGTGATGATTGGCAGCGCACCATCGCCTTCACAGAATAGCTCGCTTGACGTGAAAACGGCTTGTGCCGACCGGATTGCAAAAATGACTTCGATGGCTGCTAATAACTTTAATATTGGACTGCGAACTTATTACTTTAGCCAAGCAGTATTAGGTTGGTTTATCAACCCATTAATATTTATGGGTTTATCTGCGTTAATCGCGTTTATTCTTTATCGTCGAGAGTTTAGTTCGTCAACGTTAAAAACGCTGATGATGACGGAAGGCGAGTCTAAACTAAAATAACTCTTCACCCATTCCCTTGAAAAATAATTCTGTGCCCCCATCTTTGTGGATAGTGAAAACACTTTCATAAGAAATAGGGTACAGAATTTATGAGCACAGAAACGCAGCAAGAAACGCTTGGTTTTCAGACTGAAGTCAAACAACTCCTTAATCTGATGATCCATTCTTTGTATTCAAACAAAGAGATCTTCCTGCGCGAGCTGATATCTAATGCATCAGACGCAGCTGAAAAACTTCGCTTCGAAGCCTTATCAAATGGCGCACTATATGAAGATAACGGCGACCTAAAAATTCGTGTTAGCTTCGACGAAGCGGCGAAAACAGTCACTGTCGAAGACAACGGTATTGGTATGACCCGCAGTGATGTTGTGGAACATTTAGGTACGATTGCTAAGTCAGGCACAGCTAACTTCTTAGGCAAGTTAACCGGTGATCAGGCTAAAGATAGCCAATTGATCGGTCAGTTTGGTGTGGGTTTTTATTCATCTTTCATCGTCGCAAACAAAGTAGATGTTTACTCTCGTAAAGCAGGTACACCTGCCGGTGAAGGTGTTCATTGGAGTTCGGCGGGTGAGGGCGAATTTACGATTGCAACCGTTGAAAAGGCGGATCGTGGTACCAAAATTGTTCTTCATCTAAAAGAGGGTGAAGAGGAGTTTGCTAACGGTCATCGCTTACGTGCCTTAGTGCGCAAGTACTCTGACCATATTGCTATGCCAGTCGTGATGCAGAAAGAAGCGGCTCTAGGTGAAGAAGAACAAGATGAGATGGTAGTAGAGGTTCCTGAAGACGAAACAGTTAACACAGCTACCGCCTTGTGGACCCGCAACAAATCGGAAGTGACCGATGAAGAGTACAATGA
>DAIRSP010000164.1:0-5592 GCA_036804365.1 Neptunomonas sp.
GAAAAAAGGCTCATACTGAGCCTTTTTTTTATTTGATCCGCATTCCGGGTTGAGCCCCTTCATGAGGCTCCAATATCCAAAGGTCTTTACCGCCTGGTCCTGCAGCAAGAACCATCCCTTCGGAGAGGCCAAACTTCATCTTTCTAGGTGCTAAATTAGCCACTACAACGGTTAACTTGCCCTCTAACTCCTCGGGTGAGTAAGCCGATTTAATACCAGCGAATACGTTACGGGTTTCTCCGCCGATATCTAATGTTAACTGTAGAAGCTTGTCTGCGCCTTTTACGTGCACCGCTTTTGCTATGAGAGCGATACGTAAATCCACTTTAGCAAACTCTTCAAATGTGATGGTTTCAGCAATTGGTTCTTTGCTCACACTACTATTTGCTGCAGGTGCGTTGTTCGCTGTTGGGGCGAGAGATTGTTGGCTATCAAGGATCATCGCTTCAATTTTTTCTGCATCTATTCTTTGCATCAGGGGTTTAAATTTATTGATTTGGTGATTTTTCAGAGGCTCTTTGACAGAGTGCCATGATAAATCATCGATATTCAGGAAGCTTTTAACTTCGTTAGCGACTTCCGGTAGTACAGGTGCAAGGTAGCAACAGATCACTCTGAACAGGTTAATACCCATTGAACAGCAATCCTGAACGGCTTTCTCTTGGCCTTCCTGTTTAGCTAAAACCCACGGCTCTGCAGCATCTATGTACTGGTTTGCTTTGTCAGCAAGCGCCATGATGTCACGCATTGCACGGCTGTATTCACGTTTTTCATAGGCTTCGGCAATCGTATCACCCGCATTAACCGCATCGGCATAAAGCTCAGGTGCAGCTAGGTCTGCTGACAGTTTTCCATCGGAGAACTTTTTAATGAAACCTGCACAACGAGAGGCAATGTTGACAACTTTATTAACCAGATCCGCATTGACACGCAGACGGAAGTCTTCAAGATTGAGGTCGATATCATCGATTCCTGATCCGAGTTTTGCTGCAAAGTAATAACGCAGATATTCAGGTTGTAGGTGCTTTAGATAAGTCTCGGCCATAATAAAGGTGCCGCGAGACTTGGACATTTTTTGTCCGTCAACTGTCAGGAATCCATGACAGAACACACCGTTTGGTTTGCGGAAACCTGCACCTTCAAGCATGGCAGGCCAGAACAATGTGTGGAAGTAGGCGATATCTTTACCGATAAAGTGATACAACTCTGTATCAGATGATGCGTTCCAATACTCATCGAAGTCGACGTTGTTCTTGGTGCACCAGTTTTTGAAGCTGGCCATGTAACCAATAGGGGCATCTAGCCATACATAGAAGTATTTACCCGGCGCATCAGGAATTTCGAAGCCCCAATAAGGCGCATCGCGAGAGATATCCCAATTCTGTAAGCCTGACTCAAACCATTCGTTGAGTTTATGAATCATCTGCTCTTGAACATGATGATCAACCCAGTCACGTAAAAAGGCTTCGAAGTCACCTAGTTTGAAAAAGTAGTGTTCAGATTCTTTTTCAATCGGTTTGGCACCTGATACAGCAGAATATGCGTTTTTCAGATCAACAGGGCTATAGGTGGCACCGCATTTCTCACATGAGTCGCCATACTGATCCTGAGCGCCACATTTAGGGCAATCACCTTTAACAAAGCGATCTGGTAAAAACATCTGCTTTTCAGGATCGTAGGCTTGAGTAATGGTCTTTTGTGCAATATGGCCTTTATCGCGCAAGCTAGTATAGATTAAAGATGCAAAGTGCTTGTTTTCTTCAGAGTGGGTTGAATAGTAGTTATCAAACCCAACCATGAAGCCCGAAAAATCACGCTGGTGTTCTTGGCTAACCTGATCAATCAAGGCTTGCGGAGAAATACCCAGTTGGTCTGCCTTAAGCATGATGGGTGTGCCATGTGCATCATCAGCACAGACGTAAGTACAGTTGTGGCCGCGTTGTTTCTGAAAACGTACCCAAATATCCGTCTGAATATATTCTACAAGGTGTCCAAGATGGATAGGGCCGTTCGCATAAGGAAGGGCGCTTGTAACAAGTATTTTTCGCTGTTTATCTGCCATGGTTTTAAAATGAGCTGCTTTAATTGGGTTTGAAAGGGGGTAGTTTACGTTTTTCGGCGCTTATTATGAACATAATTCACACTATTTTAGTGGACAGTTTGTCGGTGCTCTACTAAAAGTTATACAATGGAAGCATTAATGTAGAGTTAAGGGGGCATCCATTATGGACGCTAAAGTAAAGCAAGCACTTCATGAAAAGAGTATCTTGGTGTGCGGCTCTGCTTCGATTAAGGATGATATTATCAATACCGTTGCGGACCTGAATCACTGGTTCGTAAGCCGTGTCGCGTCTATTGAAGAGTTGTTAGATAGTGTTGCTCAGTTTCACTACGATATCGTTATTTTAGGTATTGGCAATAATCCTGATCTTACGGTAACCGCATTATCAAATATTATTAGTAAAAGCCCAGATACAGTGCGTATCGTTGTCACTAATAATATGGCGCCGGCAGTTGCTGCACGTGTATGTGAATTGGCACACTCCTCTCTACCAGAGCATTGCAATGATGTGCAGATATCTTTGGCTGTTGAGCAGGCGCTTAAAGTCACGGCGCTAATTAATAAGCCGGAAATTAAAGAGGTTTTAGGGAGAGTAGAACGTTTACCCTCTTTGCCGAGTATTTATGAATCGCTGAATGCCTGTTTGATCTCTGGTCAAGCCAATGCGCGTGACATTGCTCAGATTATTGAACAAGACCCCGTCATGTCGGCTAAGGTATTGCAGCTGGTTAACTCTGCCTTTTTTGGCTTAGAGAGACAAATCTATCGTTTGAATGAAGCGGTGACCATTTTAGGGGTACGCTTAATTCGAGACTTGACCTTGTCTTCTCATATCTTTGAGGCTTTCCCGCAGAGCAGTGATTGGACGAGTTTCTCATTCCCGCAAATCCACAATCGGTCTATGTTAGTCGCGCGTTTAGCTCAAGATATCTGCCGTTCGCTCAAAACCGACCGGCATATGCAAGCGCAAGCCTTTCTTGCCGGATTGTTGCATGATTTCGGTATGGTGGTGCTAGCCTATAACGATCCTGAGAAATACCGGCATGTGATGTCAAAAGCTGCAGAGATGCGCCAGCCGCTTTATGTGGTTGAGAAACTAGAGTTAGGCGTATCGCATGCTGAAGCAGGGGCTTATTTATTGGGGTTGTGGAATTTGCCTCCCAAAGTGATCGAGGCAGTTTTGTTTCATCATTTCCCGAGCAGCTGCCCGTCATCTGAGTTTCAGCCCTTAACTGCTGTGCATTTGGCCGATGCTTTGTTGCCTTCTATCGATAATATGGTGGGGTGCAATATCTCTAGCCAGCTCTCTGTTAAATATATTGAGCGCTTAGGGTTTAAGGAACAATTAAAGCAATGGGAAAAGTTGGCGAGTGACTATAAGTCGCGTTTGCCTGACCATTTGTAAGCTTCATTTTTTGATGAAGTTCTAAGAGGCGTTCAGCCTCTTTTTTATTTTACTTTGCCCTGTCAAGGGCGGCTGATAGAATGCCTCGTTTTGCACCGAAGAA
The DNA here is from genome assembly GCA_036804365.1 of Neptunomonas sp. GTDB lineage: Bacteria > Pseudomonadota > Gammaproteobacteria > Pseudomonadales > Balneatricaceae > Neptunomonas. The sequence continues at coordinate 3,571 of DAIRSP010000164.1, forward strand.
CAGAGGTCTTTCGCCATGTCATTACCTGAAATCTGCCCTGAACGTTACGATGAGCTGTTAGCTGAGAAGGTTTCTAACGTTTGTGATCGGTTTTCAGTTTTTGGTGTGAAAGATATCGAAGTGTTCGCCTCACCCAAAAAGCACTATCGCTTACGAGCTGAATTCCGAGTTTGGCATGAGGGTGATGATCTTTACTATGTCATGTTCGAGCCGGGGGATAACCGTAATCCTATTCGTCTTGATGAATGTGAAATGGTTGCGCCTCGCATTCGTGAGGTGATGTTTGATCTATTAGATGTGATAAAAACCAATCCAGCACTGCGATTTAAGCTATTTCAGGTAGATTTCCTCAGTACGTTATCCGGTGAGTTGTTGGTGAGCCTGTTGTATCACCGACCGATCGACCAAGCGTGGGCTGAACAGGTGCAGTTACTACGTAGTCAATTTAATATTGATGTGGTAGGCCGCTCACGTAAAAAGAAGGTAGTTTTAGAACGCGATTTTGTGATTGAAAAACTGGATATTAATGGTCGAATCTATACCTATAAACAGGTAGAAAATAGCTTTACTCAGCCAAACGGTGAACTTTGTCGCGACATGATTCGCTGGGCACTGGATGTCACTCAAGGAGCCCAAGGGGATCTGGTTGAGTTTTATTGTGGAAATGGAAATTTCACACTGCCATTAGCTCAAAATTTTAGACGAGTAGTCGCGACTGAAATTTCCAAAACCTCAGTTAGAGCCGCAGAGTATAATATTGAGGTGAATGGTATAACTAATCTTGATATTTTGCGGATGCCCTCAGAAGATTTAACCCGCGTCTTAAGGGGCGAGCTAGCCACTCGTAAAGTGGCGGGCCTTAATTTGGAAAGCTGTGAGTTTTCTACGGTCTTAGTTGATCCTCCTCGTTCAGGTTTGGATGCCGATACCGTTGAGCAGGTTAAAGAGTATGACAATATTGTCTATATTAGCTGTAACCCTGAAACTCTGTATGAGAATCTTGAAACAATCAACGAAACACATCGTGTCGATCGTTTTGCTGTTTTCGATCAGTTTCCCTATACCCATCATTTAGAATGCGGTGTTTATTTAACCCGTAAATAGTCGATTTAAAGACGGGAGTTGGCGATGTTAAGTCTGTTAAAAGTAAGAGGCTTCGTCGCCTTTGTGTGTGTCGCCTTTATTAATGCCTTTGTCGATTTAGGGCATAAAATCATTGTACAAAATACCCTGTTTAAGTCGTTTGATGGCTCTGAGCAAGTTGTCTTAACAGCTATTGTTAATGCACTGATTTTACTGCCATTTATTCTTCTGTTTACGCCCGCTGGTTATCTTTCTGATCGATTCTCAAAGCCGCTTGTCATGAAGTGGTCGGCGCGTTCTGCGGTACTTATCACCTTGTTTATTACCTTGAGTTACTATCAGGGTTGGTTTTATTTGGCGTTTGCCATGACATTTATTTTAGCACTCCAAAGTGCGCTGTATTCACCCGCAAAATATGCCTACATACGAGATTTGGTAGGTACTGAGTGCTTAAGTGAAGGTAATGGTTGGGTCCAATCGGCGACCATGGTTGCTATTTTGTCGGGGATTGTCGTTTTTTCTCTATTGTTCGAAGGGCGGCTAGAGAGCTTAGACACTCCGCTACCCCCCGAGGAGTTGATACCGCTGATCGCGCCACTCGGCTGGTTTTTAGTACTCGCCTCTGTCATTGAGATGTTACTCGCTCAGCGTTTACCGCTCGTCAATGAAACCCAGAAAGCGACAGGCTTCGATTGGCGAGGCTACCTAAAAGGACAGCTCCTAAAGACCAATTTGAGTACGATTCGGAATAGTCTGCCCATTATTCAGTCGATTTTAGGGTTGGCAGTGTTCTGGACAATCAGCCAAGTCATGTTAGCTGTTTTTCCATCCTACGTAGAGCAGCGGCTGGGTGAAACTAATACCTTTGTAATCCAAGGCGCCATGGCCCTAGCGGGTGTAGGCATTATGCTAGGATCGGTGATCGCAGGGCGTTTGTCT
>DAIRSP010000165.1:0-5480 GCA_036804365.1 Neptunomonas sp.
TCTGCGTTCAGCTCGTTAACAATACTTACTAAGCCCTTCAGGCTTTCCTCGGTCCAAGTATTAGCAGGCGGATTGTTCATTGTTACAATCGCGACATTACCCTGTTTTTCAACGATCAATTTGTCAGTCATTTGTCTCTCCCGTCACACCGATTATCACATCAGCGGATTACAGAATTTCGGCAGCGTCCTGAATCAACATACGACGCGCGATGATTACATTCATTATTTCGTTCGTACCTTCAAGAATTCGATGCACACGATTATCGCGAAGATAACGCTCCATCGGATATTCTTTGATATAACCATAACCACCAAAGATTTGCAGAGCTTCATCGCAAACCTTATAACCTACATCAGTGGCGAAACGTTTTGCCATAGCACAATATGTAGAGCGATCAGGGTGCTTTGCATCTAATTTGGTAGCAGCTAAACGCACCATTTGCCGAGCCGCCACTAACTCAGTAGTCATTGTCGCGATTTTAAATTGTAACGCTTGGAAGTTGTCTAATGTGCGACCGAACTGTTTACGCTCGCCCATATACTGAATCGCTTTATTTAACGCGGCTTGTGCGGTACCTATGGAACAAGTAGCAATATTGATGCGGCCGCCATCCAAACCCATCATCGCAATTTTGAAGCCGTCACCCTCTTTGCCCATCAGACAAGAAGCAGGGATGCGTACATCTTCAAAAGTAATAAGACGTGTCGGCTGACTATTCCAGCCCATTTTTTCTTCTTTACGTCCGTAGGTAATGCCCGCTGTTTTAGCATCGACAGCAAAGGCGGAAATCCCTTTAGGACCCTCTTCACCGGTACGTGCCATTAAAACTAAAACATCGGTAGAACCCGCACCTGAAATAAAGATTTTGCTGCCATTAATAACGTATTCATCGCCCTCTTTTCGAGCGGTCGTCTTGAGTGAAGCAGCATCAGAACCTGCGTTAGGCTCGGTCAAACAATATGATGCAAGCTTTTGGCCTGCGGTAAGATCTGGACACCAATAATTACGGGTTTCTTCGTTGCCGAAATCCGCAATCATCCAAGTAGCCATGTTATGAATTGTGATAAATGCAGTCGTAGAGGTACAGCCCATTGCTAGCTGCTCAAAGATAATACTCGCGTCTAAACGGCTTAAGCCTAATCCGCCAACATCATCAGGGGAGTAAAGACCACAAAAACCCAACTCTCCGGCATTTTTTAACACATCCACAGGGAAAATTTGTTCTTGATCCCATTTTGCAGCATGCGGCTCCATTTCATTTTGAGCGAAAGCACGTGCCATATCGGAAAAGGCGATTTGATCTTCGTTCAGTTCGAAATCCATTGGATTCTCCCTAAATCGTGAAGCAAATGATTCTTCACATACTATTGTTTTTATATTTAAAACAAAGCCTTGAGTGAGCTTTTAAAGACTCACTCAAGACATATCCCTACTTACTGCAACAGGATTATTTCAATTGAATCGTTGTGTTGACACCCGTATCAATATCATCCTCAAACCAACGCGCCGTCACGGTCTTAGTTTCTGTATAGAACTTAACCGCTTGCTTACCGTAAGCATGTTGGTCACCGTAGAAAGACTTTCTCCAACCCGTGAAAGAGAACATTGGTAGCGGTACAGGAACAGGTACGTTAATACCCACCTGACCTACTTTAATCTCGTGCTGATATTTTCGAGCGGCAGCACCTGAAGAAGTAAAGATTGATGTACCGTTGCCGTATGGGTTTTCGTTAATCAATGCAATCGCTTCGTCTAGTGTGTCAACTTCAAGAGCGATCAGTACTGGACCAAAGATCTCTTCTTGGTAAATAGACATATCACGTGTCACGTTACGGAACATCGTTGGGCCAACCCAGTTACCGTTCGGGTAACCTTCTACTACACAGTTAGAACCATCGAGAATACACTCAGCACCGGCATCTTTACCTTGCTGAATAAAGTCTAGAACACGCGCTTTCGCTTGTGGGTTAATCAGAGGACCGAAGCCAGCTGATGCATCATCCCAAGCACCTGGACGTACTTTAGCAAGCGCATCACGTACTTCTGGGATCCACTCACGTGACTTACCAACGAATACAGCAACAGAAATCGCCATACAACGTTGACCTGCCGCACCTACAGAGGCACCCGCAATGCTGTTGACTACTTGGTTTTTAGCCGCATCAGGCATGATAACCATGTGGTTTTTCGCACCCGCAAATGCTTGAACACGTTTCATCTTATCAGTACCGGTACGGTAGATGTGCTCACCCACTGCAACAGAGCCTACGAAAGAGATAGCCGGTGTATCTTTATGAACAAGCAGTTGGTTTACCGCATCTTTAGTACCGTGAACGACTTGCAGCAGTCCGTCTGGCGCACCCGCTTCTTTAAATAGAGCCGCCAAACGCATTGGCGTTAGTGGATCTTGTTCAGATGGCTTAAGAACAAAGGTGTTACCGCAAGCGATCGCCATTGGGAACATCCATAGTGGAATCATCGCAGGGAAGTTGAAAGGTGTGATACCTACACAAACACCGAGTGGCTGAGTGATGCTGTAGCAATCAATTTTGCGCGCGACGTTCTCAACCGTTTCACCCATGCTCAACGATGCGATGTTAGCAGCGTGCTCAACGACTTCGATACCACGCCATAGATCACCTTTCGCATCTTCAAACGTTTTACCTGTTTCTAGAGACAGCGTTTTAGCCAAGTCATCATGGTGTTCTTTAAGTAACGCTTGGTAACGCAGCATCAAACGAGCACGCTCCCCTACGGGCGTTTCTTTCCAAATTTCAAACGCTGCTTTTGCTGCCTCAACCGCTTGATCGATCTCTTTAGGTGTAGCACAAGGCACTTCAGCAATAACATCTTGCGTAGCTGGGTTGGTAACAGGAATCCAGTGTGTAGTTTCGCTTTGAACGAGCTGGCCGTTAATTAGATGAGGGACGCGTTGTATCATGATGAACTCTTTGCCTCTTATTTATTGTTGTCGTCATTCATTAGCAATGAAGAACTCGTTTACGTTGACGTCATTTAAGCATAGCTCATGACATACTAGGGATTGATAATCTTGTCAGATTAATGGACTATATTGTGATTCAAATAATGGTTTCCCCTAATACCAAGGTCGAAGATTTTGAGTCAACCCTCCCGATGGCCACTGCCACCTGAAAGCTCTCGCTTTATTGTGCCCCGCAAAATTGTTGCCGAACTAAACCGTCACCCACTCTCCAGAGGTCTATACCTCATGGGGCTTGGCTACTATAAACAGGCATCAAACCACTCTATGCTGCGGCGCACACACGATGACTATCTGATGATGTACTGCTTAGATGGTATGGGTGAATTAACCCTCGATCACGAACGTTACATCATCCGCGCTGGAGATTTAGTAATACTACCGAGAGGTGTTGCGCACGCCTATAAGGCATCAGATAAGACCCCTTGGTCCATCTATTGGATGCACTTTTCGGGAGAGGACAGTGAGGCATTTATTGACTATCTTGCTATTAGAGAGCATCAATATGTTACCCACCTAGGGATACATTCAAGGCTCGTCAGTGATTTCGAATCTTTACTCGATAGCCGGCAATCTAACTTTAGCTTAACGGCATTTATTCATGCTTCGAATCTATTAAGACAGATTTTAGCCCATATAGCCCAGCTACAACCGCTCGCGAAGCAGCAGCAAGCAGCCCACAATTTCAACCTTGAACAGATTCATAGTTTGATGCAGGCAAGGGTCCATGAACAGCTCGATTTAGAAACACTGGCGGCTAATGCTAACCTATCGAAGTTTCACTTCGTTAAGAAATATAAAGAGCTCACGGGCACGACACCCATTAATCACTTTATTCATCTGAAAATAGAGCGGGCGTGTCATCTTCTTGATATAACGACGAAGTCGATCAATGAAATCAGCTTTGCTGTGGGCTACGAAGATGCTTACTATTTCTCACGAATTTTCAAGAAAATCATGGGCATATCGCCCAGCCAGTATCGCAGATTGCGCATGGGTACCTTCCCCTACAAAGCCTAATACTTAAGCAGCGAACGTACTTTTTTATAAGTTGACTCGGGATGCTCTTGCATAAAGCAATGTGATCCAAAAACTTCCAGCCGATGAATATGCGGATTCGCCTTTTCAGCCTTACGGGCCGCTTTAGGTATGAATGGATAGGTCGATAGGCTATGCAAAATATAAGTATCTACTGGCAATCGGCTAATCGCTGACCATAACCGACGAGGGTAACCTGAAAAAACACGCGCCTCTAACCAAGTCGGACAGCGCAAACGCCACTCACCGGTTTCACTCTCTTGAATACCATGATCGATATAGCAGCTGATTGATTCATCCGTCCAGTCTTTAAAGACACCCCGTCTATATAGACTATTAAATGCCTCATCACGGCTTGTCCAAGCCGATCGACGTTTGATTGCTTGACGAACATGCGGAAGCTTGTGCGCTACGCCAATTAAATTAAAAAACCGCATTAAGGCAATCATAGAACGTGGATAAATAACGGGGTCTAACAGAATATACTGATCAAAGGGACGCGTTTGCTGACTTAGCATCAAGGTTGTGACAATCGCACCAAAACTATGAGCGAGTGCAATGACCGGCTGATTTCGGTCCCAATCAGCACTGATCGCCTCGTAACACCTCAACGCGCCTTCTGTCAGACTACCCCAATCATGTTTGCAGTCTTGCGAACGATGCTCGCTGTCACCATGCCCCTCAATAGACCCTAAGAACAGATCGTACTCATGCTCGAAGGATTTTAAGAATGGCCAATAGGTTAAGTTTGACAGTCCATTACCATGTAAAAAATGGATAACGGTGCGACCATTTCGACCACAGCCCGGCGTCATCCACCCACGCATCGTCACACCCTGAGTGCTATGCTGCCAAGGTACTAACGATGTAACGAGACTGTTCACTTAAATACCTAAAATTTAGTCGTGATGATGCCCACCTGCACCATGCGCATGTCCGTGTGCCACCTCCTCTGCTGTTGCAGCACGAACATTCTTGATCGTAATTTCAAACGTCACCACTTTACCTGCCAATGGGTGATTAGTATCGACAGTAGCCATAAACTTGCCGAGTTTCATTATCGTTACTTGACGCTGACCTTGATCTGTATGAACTGTAGCCACCATACCTGGCTTCCACTTAGTTGCTCCGATTAGGTGTTTTACAGGCACGCGCTGTATAGAATCAGCTCGCAACTCGCCATATGCATCTGCAGGTTCGAGCGTGACTGATAACTGATCACCCTCAACCTTCCCTTGCAAAGCAGCCTCTAACCCTGGGATCATATTATTATGCCCGTGCAAGTAGGCTACGGGAGAATCATCATCTGTAGATTCTATTTCTACTCCATCAACATCCTTCAACACATAACAAAACTGAACGACTGAATCTTTAGCGATTTTCATTTTATTGCCTTTTAATCATCTTTAATGCGCGCGAGTTTAACAAAGCTCAAGCC
>DAIRSP010000166.1:0-5473 GCA_036804365.1 Neptunomonas sp.
CTTTACAACGGCTTAGTGGATAAACGCACACGTTCTGAGGAAGCGTGGAGCGGGATAGAGGTCCAGCTTAAACGACGTCATAACCTCATTCCTAACTTAGTTGAGACAGTAAAAGGTTACGCATCTCATGAAAAAGATACTTTTGAGAAAGTAGTACAAGCACGTAATAGCGCCATTACAGCCGGACAAGGAACAACCGCTGCAACAGCTCACGCAGAAGCGCAATTAAGCGGTGCTTTGCGTCAGCTTTTTGCTCTAGCAGAAGCCTACCCTGACCTCAAAGCCAACAGTAACTTCCTCGATCTGCAAGAACAGCTCAAACAACTGGAAGATCAAATTCAGATGGCACGGCGGTTTTACAATGGCTCTGTTCGTGATTTCAACATTATGGTCGACAGTTTCCCTTCCAATCTCGTTGCGCAGCGCTTTGCGTTTGAAAAATTTGAATTCTTTGAATTAGATGAAGCAGAAGCAGAAATCGTTAAACAGGTTCCGCAAGTAAAATTCTAAACGCCAATAGAAGCGACCATTAATCAGGGTTGTACTCGCATGCAGCCCTGTTCTTCTTGCGCTTCAGCCTCGAAGCAAGTGTTCACAAGGTGTATAATCATTTTTTTATCCAGCTTGTGAGTACTGAGTCTGTTGCCTACACAATCTACCTCTTCATTGAAGCCAGAACCCACGCGGGATACAGTGAATCGCCGCTTCTCAGTTGCGCCCATGATGGACTGGACCGATAAGCACTGCCGCATGTTCCATCGCGTCCTCTCCAAAGAAGCCTTGTTGTACACTGAAATGGTCACCACCGGTGCTCTGATTTATGGCGATGCAAAGCGTCACCTGAGTTATAACCAAGATGAGCATCCAGTTGCACTGCAGCTTGGCGGGAGTGATCCCAAAGAACTGGCTATTTGCGCCAAAATGGCTGAAGAATACGGCTACGATGAAGTAAACCTGAATGTCGGCTGCCCAAGTGATCGCGTGCAAAACAATATGATCGGTGCCTGTTTGATGGAATTTCCTCAACGGGTACGTGACTGTCTCACTGCGATGCAAGAAGCCGTTTCTATTCCTGTCACTGTTAAACACCGCTTAGGTATAGATGATTTAGATACAGATGAGTTGTTGCATGCCTTTGTTGATACCGTTCGCGAGTCTGGCTGCAAAACCTTTATCGTTCACGCACGAAAGGCGATTCTTCAAGGGCTTAGCCCAAAAGAGAATCGTGATATCCCACCATTAGAGTATGATCGGGTCTATCGCGTCAAAGAAGCCTTTCCGAGCTTGGAGATCATTATTAATGGCGGGATCAAGACCCTTGCTGAGTGCGAAACACACCTTGAGCATCTAGATGGCGTAATGATTGGCCGTGAGGCTTACCATAACCCCTATATGCTCGCCATGGTTGATAACGCGCTGTACGGTTCAAGTAGCCCAATACAGTCTCGAATAGAGGTACTACAAGCCTATCTACCTTACTTTGAGTCTGAGCTTGCTGCAGGCACACCGCTCAGCCATATTTCTAGACATATTTTAGGACTATTTCACAGCGTCAAAGGTGGAAAGCAGTTTAGACGTGTGATTAGCGAACAAGCCCACAAACCCGGCGCTGGTTTATCGGTTATCGAGGATGCGCTAGCGCGTGTCCAAGAGTTTAATTAACTAAGGATTTATTGTATGGAAAGCCAACTACAACAGCTGAAAGCAATGACTACCGTTGTTGCTGATACCGGCGATATTGAAGCCATTCGCCAGTTTAAACCTGTCGACGCAACGACTAACCCATCTCTTTTGCTCAAGGCAGCGAGCTTACCCGCTTATGCCCCCTTGCTCGATATCGCCAAGCAATATGCCCTAAAAGAAAGCGAAAACTCACAGCAGCAACTGAGCTTAATGACGCAAAAGCTTGGGGTATTGATCGGTACTGAAATTCTAAAAATCATACCTGGCCGCATCTCTACCGAAGTGGATGCTCGCCTATCTTTCAATACACAGGCCACACTTGAGGAAGCGCGTCATTTAATTCGTTTATATAACGAAGCCGGTGTTAGCAATGATCGCATTTTAATTAAAATTGCTTCTACTTGGGAAGGGATTCAAGCGGCTCGCACCTTAGAAAAAGAAGGGATCAACTGCAACCTAACATTGCTTTTCAGCTTCGCTCAAGCTGCGGCCTGTGCGGATGCAGGGGCTTACTTGATATCTCCCTTTGTTGGCCGAATTTTAGACTGGTACAAAGCCAAAAATCCTCAGGAAAACTATGCAGGTGCTAACGATCCCGGCGTCCAATCTGTCACAGCTATCTATAACTATTATAAAGCGATGCAGTACAACACGATTGTTATGGGTGCTAGCTTCCGCAGTAAAGAAGAGATCCAACAACTCGCAGGCTGTGATCGCCTCACTATTAGTCCACAGTTGATGCAAGAACTTGAGTCTGACACTTCGCTTCTACAAAGAAAGCTAGCCGCTAATACAGGCAGTGAGTTAACCAAACCATTAGCTGATGAAGCGACTTATCGCTGGATGATGAATGAAGATGCGATGGCAACGGAAAAACTGGCGGAAGGTATTCGTAACTTTGCCAAAGACCAAAATACTTTAGAGTTATTATTGGCGAAAAGCTAAAGAACTTTTAAGACGCTAGAAAAAACAAAGGGCTCTGCTGCATCCTGCAACGAGCCCTTCACCCTGCATCCTTGCAGGTCACCATATCAATCCCTGTATGGTGGTCTGAAGCACATATCCATTTGTATTTAGACATCCTTGTTTGCCTCACCGACAACAACCATTCTACGGATTCAGGTGACAATTTATATAAGAAAAATTCCTATTTTTTCTCTAAAACGCTCACTAAACTCTTAAACGCATCATAATTTGATTCGCTCAGTGACATCAGAAGTTTATGCGCATTAATAATTCGTTCCTGCACCGCCTCAACAGACTCTTGTACAACCGGGACTTGCTGAAGTTCACATAAGGTTTCCGGCAACTCATTCAGTACAACAAAAATTTTATCGAACCCCATCGTCATCACCATTCGGGTAATATCCTCATGGGTCGTGACTAAAACCGGAGGGGGTAGAGAGTTTTGCTTAGCTCGTATCGCAAACTTGGCAATTAATCCAAGTGTTGTGCTGTCTAGGCAGGTGGCTTCTGTCAGATCGATCAATATGTTTTGACACTGCTGAGTCGATAAAATCTGCTCAATGTGTGAATCTAACGATGTACACAACGTAAGCCGCACTTCGCCAATAAACTTAATGACGTAATGATCTTCTAGAGCGGCATAATATATTGAGCCTTGACTCATTTTTTTTCTCTCGATACAGACATAATGGTTATGTCATCAGGAAATTGGTGTGTTTCAGCGGCATCATCAGGTGAATAAAGATATGAGGACAGTTTATTAAAATCCGCTCCTTCCTTGGAAATCCAATCAATGAGCGCTAACTCTTTATCTTTAATAGTGGCTTGAGGAAGTAATTCTAGAACACCATCAGAGAAAAGTAATAATGAAAAATCATCATCTAATGGTATTTCATGCTGCTCAAACAGGGCTTCTGTGAACAAGCCTGCTGGCATACCTCTTCCAGGTAAGATAAATGTTTGCTCAGAAGAGTGATATATTGGCATGGGATGATGACCCCCTACCGCGTAGGCAAGGGTGTTTTTTAAATGGTCAATCAAGCCACAAAAAATCGTTAAATGTTTATCGAGCCCTAGGGAGTGGACTTCACTATTTATACGATCAAGGGTTTTCAGTGGTGATAATAGATCGTAACTCGATGCCCGTTTGAAATTTCTTTGCAAACGACTCGTCAGATTTTTTAGTAAAATAGTCACCAGAGCTGACGAGGCTCCATGACCCGAAACATCTGCTAAATAAAACATACTCAGCTCATCGCTGACCGGTATTACATCAACAAAATCACCACTGACAATCAGTGAAGGCCTAAGAGAGTACTCAATATGAAGACCGTTAACTGCCTGAGTGGTTGGCGGTAACAAACGTTTCTGTATTGAATAAGCGGCTAACTGATCCTCTTTAAGCTCCTCTAACGTGCGTTCTAAGCCTTCACGGTAAACTTGGCCATCGTACATTAACTGGCAGCGTTTTAGACTTTGCAGCACAGCTGCGCGAAATGCTTCACTCTCATCACTTAGAGAGCTGACTACAAATACATCATCTGCACCTGCGCGCAATAATTTAAAGAGATCACTTGATTGATCTGACCGAGAGACTGCTAATGTAGAGATATAGCCTGCAGAATAGGCTAGCTTGGTCAACAAAGAGAGGTCATCTAAATTCTCAACATGGATCACATAAACACCGAAGTATTTAAAGAGATCTTTATCGCTAAAGTCGTTAGATGCGAAAAGCTCGAACTGACCACCCTCAAGTATTCGAGAGATCAAATCAACAACTTCTTGATCCGATCCAATTACTTTGACACTCGAGGGTAATGTGTTCATTGTACAGCTATGCTATATCCTAAAAGTCATTGCTATTGAACTTCGTATCCATCTTGCCATCTCTTACATCAAACTTACGCTTCTGTAGATAGGCATCGCGAATAAAGCTGTATTCATCACCCGCGATCATGCGTTCTGCCGCAAAAAAGCTAACCCGTGTATCCAACGTTCTTAACCCATAACCCACATTACGTGTTGGAATATCTTCTGTTACTTCAGGCCATACATCCATCATATTATCTGGGATACGACCAAGGCCGTCCCTAACGGAAGATGGGCCAAAGAAGGGTAAAACAAGGTATGGACCTGAGGTAAGCCCCCAATACCCTAGTGTTTGACCAAAGTCTTCGTCAGAGCTTACTAGCCCCATCGGTGTAGCTACATCAATTAACCCAGCCAAACCAAATGTCGTATTGAAGGTAATACGTGCAAAATCAGTTGCCGCTGCTTCAGGCTTGAACTGAAACACGTTATTCACTAATGAGTTAACATCGCCCAGGTTCGAGAAAAAGTTATGAATACCGGTTTCTACAATATCAGGAGTGACTGCTTGGTAGCCTTGCGCTAATGGCTTGATAACAAATCTATCAGCCTGCTTGTTGAACTGATAGATAGAACGGTTAAAACCTTCCCATGGATCAGATTCAATTTCTGCCACGGCCATAGGTGAAGCTAGTGCAGCAGCTAAAACCGATGAAAGCAGCGTTGTATTAAAAACCTTGTTAGACATGAGCAATCCCGATCAATCTATTTTGATAATAGCTAATTGTAAGCCAGTGCAGCAAAAAATAAAGCAAAACCTTTTATAAACGCAAAAAGACTCCCGAAGGAGTCTTTTTAGTAGTGTACTAATCTTAAATTAAGATTAGAAGTCTACACGCATACCAGCAGAGAAAGTATCTGCATCGCCAGCAGCTTTGTTTTGATCGTAGTAGTTAGCAAATACACGAGCTTGTTTGCCTAACTTGTGCTGGATCTCTAGACCGTAGCCCTTAGC
>DAIRSP010000167.1:0-5319 GCA_036804365.1 Neptunomonas sp.
TACTCATAGAGTATAGCTCTTGACCTGGGGAACAAGCAGCCGACCAGATTCGCAGCTTTTGAGATCGCTTTTTATCTTTAAGCTCATGAAGTAGCTTATTTTTCAAAATATCGTAAGGATGCGTATCTCGAAACCAGAGCGTTTCATTGGTTGTCATCGCATCAATAACTTGATCTTTTAGCTGTGTTCCCCCAAACCCTTGCAACTTAGCCACAAGGTCATTGAGACTCCCAAAACTATGCTCCTGCATAATTTTACCTAAACGACTTTGCACTAGGTATTGCTTATGCTCGGCCAATAAAATCCCGCAGTTTTTCTCTAAGAACTGACTAAAGGTTTTAAACTCATCGGGAGTTATTTTAAAAACGCCTGCACGTTCACTCATGGATAAAATCCACTTCTAACGCTTTTCAAGCTTTTTGATACGGTCAATAACGACACCTGCAAGATCATCAGGATTGAATTTCGCCAAGAAGCCATCGGCACCCACTTTTTTGACCATGGATACGTTAAAACCTCCACTTAACGACGAGTGCAATACAATATGCATTCTATCCATCCGCGGGTCTTCACGAATCATGGCAGCCAATGTATATCCATCCATCTCTGGCATCTCGATATCCGAAATCAGCATGAGGAAAAGCGTTGTAACATCATTGCCTTTGTCAGCTAATCCCGTCAGCAGATCCCAAGCGATTTTACCATTGTTACAGGTCGTTACTTTAACACCTAGATCTTCTAAGCTTCGTTGCATCTGATTGCGAGCCACACTCGAATCATCAACACACAATACATGATATTCTCGAGCTCTTGTTTTAACTTCCTGAGTCGCTAACTCATCACTAACCTTAGTACTCATCGGGTAAAGGTCAGCAAGAATCTGTTCAACATCAAGAATTTCAATTAAACGGCCTTCGTATTCAAAAACGGCCGTGAGATAGTTCTCGACGCCAATCTCTGCCGGCGGCGCCATAATCTGATCCCAATGCGTATTGAGAATTCGATCGACTTTCCTAACCAAGAAGGCAAGTGTGCGCTTATTGTATTCTGCAACAATCAGAAAACATTTTTGGTGCTCATCTTTTGGCACCCCGGAACGCCCAATTGCCTCAGATAAATCCAAAACGGGAATTGTTTCACCACGAATGTGCGCCATACCTTTAATGGCTGTTGTTTGACGCGGCACCTCTGTCAACTCAGGGCATTGAAGCACTTCACGTACCTTAAATACGTTAATGCCGTATATCTGTTTTGTCTCAAGCCCAAATAATAAAAGCTCTAAACGGTTCTGCCCTACCATCTGGGTACGCAGGTTTACAGTATCTAGAATACCTGACATGATCTACACCAAATCCAATGTCACTTTTACAGTGGTACCACGATGACTCTCAGTTATTACCAACAGGCGCCAGCGTGAGTTATTTATATTCCATGCCTAATGTCGGCATGCTACTCGTTATTTTTAGCTTATTTACTATATCAATGGAAACAAAAGCGGATACGCTTCAAACCGTAGTCCATGAACGTCTATTTAGCCACTATAGAGCAAAATTTCCAAATGCTGATATTAATATAGACCTAAACTCGATAAATAATTACGTAAATTCAAGAAAATGTGAAATTTATCAATTTGACATACCCGAACAGCTGCCCTCTGGCGGCAAGTTAACCTTACGCGTAAGTTGCACATCACCGAGCTGGGTTACTTACGTCTCTGCTCGCGTCAATCTTTATGTCCCCATTGCTGCAGCACGAACACCGCTATCTAAAGGCACGCGCATCAGTGCTAAAGATATTAAATTTATTCGCTACAACATCAACTCTCTCAACCAGGGTTACTTCACTGCACCTGAACAAGTGATTGGTTTAACAACACGCCGTAATATTGCCAATAATAGCGTTTTAGATGCCTCGGTTCTTCTCGCCTCGAATTTAGTCAACAAAGGCGATATGGTGATTATTGAAGCGTCTATAGGGAGCCTGACAGTAAAGACCAACGGCATTGCTTTAGAGGATGGAAAAAGGGGCGAACAGATCAGCGTGATAAACAGTCGTTCACAAAAGCAGATTCGCGCCTACGTCAAAGACCGAGGCGTAGTTACTGCAGGTCGGTAGCAATTTTGCCTCCCAATGGTATACTTCATTTAGTTGTATAAATATTTAAAATATTTTTACTATTTTCCTAAAGTTACATATTTAACGGCCGCTAACCAGTTCATAAGTAATTTTTTTGAGGGTATCGACATGGCTATTGATCTCACTGGCTCATCCGCGCGACAAGCGCTGATTGCTCGTGATAGAGTCAGCACCCAATCAAGTAATGGGGGTGCTGCACCTGTTACTAGCTCGAATACACGAACTGCCCCGCAAGATACTGTTGAATTAAGCGAAACGGCCAAAGTTCTCAAAGCGGCAGATGCTAAAATCGCCAACACACCTGATGTCGATACCGATAAAGTTGCTCGCATTAAAGCAGCTCTCGATAACGGTTCTTACTCTATCGACAGCCAGCGTGTCGCGGAAAAGATGATGAGCTTTGAATCTTTAATGGAATAAAAAGCCATGCCAGATGCTGCAAACACGCTTATCGCTTTTAATGCCCTCATCACCGAGGGCATTAATGTTTTAAGCACACTTAGCGAACTTCTTGAACGCGAACATCATGCATTAACGGAACGCGATTTAGAGGCTATTGGCCAAATCAATCAAGCCAAGCATGAAGCTTTAAACCTTTTTGACATCAACAATCAAAATCGCGCGCAATTGCTACTCGATCTAGACATCACTAACGATAAAGCCGGCATCACCACTTTACTCACTCAATCCTCTGACTCCACTAGCAAAAAACTTTTTAAAGAACAGTGGCAAACGCTTGAGTCAGTTCTTAAAAGCGTGATGGATGCCAACAAACGAAATGAACTCATTTTGATGCGACAGCGCCAATCCCTTGAACAGTTTATGGGTGTCCTACAAGGACAAAAACCTGCAAACAAGCTCTACACAGCCAAAGGCGCTACGGGCAACTACACGGGCCAGTCACGTTTAGGCAAAGCCTGATAGTTCTTTGCCCTTTCCAACAGAGCAAAAAAACCTTACTATACGCAACGTCATTTATCTCCTTGTAGTTCAACAGGATAGAACGAGGCCCTCCTAAGGCTTAGATCGGGGTTCGAGTCCCTGCGGGGAGACCACTTGATGGTCCAGTCATTGAAGAATACACCTGCCGACTGCTTCCTTTAAATATTCTCAAATAGAACGCATATTCCCTCTGATAAGCGAAAAGCCAGCAGCGACTAAAGCAAAGCCGCAACTCATTAGAAAACCATAATTCAACACCCATAGTAATGCGGGATACTGATCAACGGTAATACTGGCATTGCCGAGCGTGTAATTAAACATCAAAACAATCAGCGTCATACCCAACATATTCCCCATTGTCCTTGAAATATTAAGCAACGAAGAACCGATACTGAGTCGTTCAATGGGAACTGAGCCTAAAGCAGCATTATTGTTGGGTGTAGAAAAGAATCCAAAACCTAGCCCGCAAATAAACAAGCCTATTGCAATCTGCTCAACTGAGCTTTCTTGATGCAAAAAACTGAGGCTAAAAAAGCCTATACCTAACAATATACAACCTACAGTCGCCATCTTCCTTGGCTCATACTTATCGGACAACCTCCCACTCAACGGTGCAAGGAAGGCCATGACCAGAGGCTGAACTAACATTAAGTGTCCCGCTTCAGCAGGCGTCATCCCTTTTATATATTGCAAATATAGACTTAGAATAAACTGAAATGGATAGAGGGCAGCATACATAAAAAATGCGGCCTGTATCGACCGGACAAACAGCCGATTCTCAATTAAACGCCTAAACCTAACTAAAGGATAAATAGCATGCTCTTGCTGATACACAAAGAGAGCGAAAGCGAGTACCCCACAGAGCACTGCCATCCATCCCGCCAATTCAGCAAGATTAGCTACACCGAAGAAAAATACACTGCTCGCAAAAATGAAAAGCAAACTGCCTATCCAGTCTAATCGTTCGCCCGATGCGTAAAGCTGCTCTTTGACATAGACGCCGACTAACACAATACTCAAAATGACTAACGGCAAAGGTACTACAAACACCGCACGCCAGCCCCAAAACTGCGTTAACCACCCACCTATTAAGGGCCCACAGGTCAACCCCAGATAAACGGATGTTGAAATAAACCCTAACGCAGTTCCCCGCTTATGTTGAGAAAAAACCTGGCTAATAATAGCCATACCGGTACCAAAAACCATCGCGCCAGCAATGCCCTGTAATAACCGAACTAACAGCAGCCACTCTATTTGATTGATGATCATTACGACGGCAGAACTAATGAAATACAGCAGCAGACCCAGTATAAAAACCCGTTTTCTACCCCATAGATCAGCTACACGTCCAGCAGGTAACTGCATCGCAATACCACCCAATAAGTTCATTGTGGGAATCCAACTGAGGTAGACAGCATCCGCGTGTAGGTCTTTCGCTATATCGGGCAATGCAACATTAACGGCCGAAAGGCTCATTGGCATTAGGAAGGAGGCCACACAGATACTAAAGAGGGTTAGGTATCGCTTTAAAACATCAGAACTATCTGCCTGAATGATCATTCAATCAAAACCCCTCTATGCGGTGAGCATATTATGAGCAGAACCTTTACTTATTCACGAAAAATCAGCGCAGTAGAGGACCGAGACTACCATCAGGCATCTGCTCTAATGGATGATTTAAATAACCTTTCAGCAGGGTTTGCTTTTGGGTCTCTAACTCATTCAAAGACATTCGCTCTGTTAAGCGCAGGTAACGAGCAACCATTTTCAGACGTTCTTCTCGACGAACAGACTGCTGCCTAGCCGATTCTAAAAACAACTGAGCAAGATTTAGCAACGCCTTACTGTTCTTTGAATCATATTCGATAGCTAAACCAAAATAACGAATCGCTTGTGCCATTTTGTCAGCCATATAGTGCTTCACACCCAAACGATTCACTTTAGCACTCATTTCTGGATCGTTTTTATTACTTGTCTTAGCGGTTTCTTGCTCTGCGTCAACCGGCTGATCCAATATCGGCAAGCCATCACCGGCCAAATCAAGCAGGGTGCGTTGAATATCTAAGGGTTGATCTAAGCGACTAGACAACAGACTCGCTTCTTTCAAGAAGCGGTTAGCATCATCTGCTTCACCTTGATCCGCATTAAATTGGCTGCGCAGTAATGCAGCCTTAACCTTAAGCGTATCGTCTTTAGGGAAATGGAAGGTCGCAGTATTCAACAACTGCTCAAACTGAACAC
>DAIRSP010000168.1:0-5318 GCA_036804365.1 Neptunomonas sp.
CAAGCCATTTCTTATTGGTCATCTCTCTAGCCTCATTGTTAGGCAGTACTGCCTGATTAGATATACTCATGTTTATCTCCTGATGGATCTTATCGTTATTTGTTATCAGGGGACGCACTTCTCTTTATAAACTAGTGCGTACGTTGTGTGATTGGAAGTAGCGCATCATCCAAAAAGTTGAGCCAGTTCAGCCCCATAATTTTGGCGACATCATTCTCGCTGAAACCACGTTTCAGAAGACCGCTGGTTAAGTTTGGAAAATCTCGGCTGTCTCGAAACCATGAGAGTGGTTTTGGCCAGTCCGCGTTGGATTTAGAGCCTTCGCCGTAATCCATATCTTTGGACCAGCGACCATTTCGCATCCATTCAAGTACTGAGGTAGGTTGTTCTTGGCACAGATCAGTACCGATGCCAATTTGCGTAACCCCCATCAGATCAGCCGTTCTTGCAACCATGTCGCAAAATTCATCTAGGGTGCAGTCTGGTCCATTTTTAAGATGGAAAGGGTACAGGCTAAAGCCAAGTAGACCACCAGACTCACCTAATGCTTTGAGCACGTCGTCTGACTTGTTGCGTTTGGCTTCGTGAAAGCTCAACGGATTGGCGTGGGAGATAACAATAGGACGCTGTGAAATTTCAATAGCTTCGAGAGTGCTTCTCTCAGCGCTATGGCTCATATCAATGACCATGCCAACACGATTCATTTCGCGTATTACTTGTCTACCGAAACGAGTAACGCCGCTATCCTCAGCTTCGTAACAGCCGCAGGCAAGTAAACTCTGATTGTTGTAAGTGAGTTGCATGATCATCAAGTTCAGCTCGCGCATAACTTCAACCATGCCGATATCATCTTCGATCGGTGAGCAGTTTTGAGCACCAAACATAATCCCGACTTTACCCAGCTGTTTAGCTAAGCGAATATCCGCTGCGCTACGCACGGGCATAATCAGATCACTATTGAGTTCAAAGTGACGATTCCATTCAGCGATACGCATTAAGGTTTCACGAATTTGTTCGTGGTACACAATGGTCGCGTGGACCATTGTGACGCCGCCTTGATGAAGTTGTTCGAAGATCGCTCTGTTCCAATTGGAATATTGCAATCCATCGATAACAATCAAATCTTTATGCAGAGCAGTATTCATGGCTCGGCTCCTACTACGCGCGGATATAGGTGGTTTTTACAACGGTGTAAAATTCTTTAGCGTAAGAGCCTTGCTCGCGTGGTCCGAAACTTGAGTCTTTTCGGCCACCAAAAGGTACGTGATAGTCTGTGCCTGCTGTTGGCAGGTTAACCATTACGCAGCCTGTTTTGGCATTGCGCTTAAAGTCCGTAGCGTATTTAAGGGAGGATGTGCAGATACCACCGGTTAAACCGAAGTGGGTGTCGTTGAGGGTCGATAGTGCTTCAGCATAATCTTTAACTTTGATGATACAAGCGATAGGCGCAAAGGCTTCTTCGCGGTTGATTGTCATCTGGTTTGTCGTATGGGTGAAAAGAGCCGGTTGCATGTAATAGCCTTCCGTCTTTTCTGTTAAGACATCACCACCATAAATTAACTGACCGCCTTCATCTTTGGCTATTTGTAGATAGCGCAGGTTTTGTTCCATCTGTCGTGCATCAGCAACCGCGCCAATATGTACACCCGCTCTTAGAGGATGGCCGACAACCAGTTTTTTCATACGCTCGATCATCGCAGCAACAAAACGATCGTGAATGCCTTCCGTCACAATCAAACGAGAAGAGGCAGTGCATTTTTGCCCTGTACCACCAAACGCGCCACCTACAGCACATTCAACAGCATTTTCTAAATCGGCATCATCGAGTACGACCAGTGCGTTTTTGCTGCCCATCTCTAATTGGCATTTCACCAAATTTACTGCCGTGGCAGCGGCAACTTTACGGCCTGTCTCTAGCGAGCCCGTAAAGGTAAGGGCATTGATTCCGCGTGAATGAATGAGAACATCGCCCACATCAGCACCAGGACCCATCACTAAGTTAAAGGTGCCTGCAGGTAAGCCTTGACGAGAGATGATTTCGGTCAGCGCCCAAGCAGAAGCGGGGACTTGGTTAGCGGGTTTCCAAACAACGGCATTACCAAACGCCAAGGCGGGAGCGATTTTCCAAGCACCTGTCGCTGTAGGGAAGTTCCAAGGTGTGATGATGCCGACAACCCCAACAGGTTCGCGGCGTGTTTCAATCTCAATCCCGGGGCGAACAGACTCTGCGGTTTCTCCCATTTGCCGCAGAACCTCTGCAGCATAGTAATGAAAGAACTGGCCTGAACGATAAGTTTCGCCAACACCTTCTGCCAGCGTTTTGCCCTCTTCACGGGCTAGGAGTTCACCTAACTCATCCTTGCGTGCAATCAGTTCGTCACCGATGGCCATCAAAACAGAGTAGCGTTGCTCCAAACCACTTTTCTGCCATTCAATCTGCCCCAGCGCAGCAGCGGCAATCGCAGCTTCTGTTTGCGCTTTGTCGGCTTGAGCATAGTGGCCGATGACATCCGCGATATCAGCAGGGCTGATGTTAGCGATAGTACCTTTGTTGCCTTCAACCCACTCACCGGCAATGTAATTACGAAAAACTGACTCAGACATAATGACCTCCAAAACTAGTTGGAATCATCATATGGGCTGTGCTGTAATAATAAAAATTAATAAATAATATATCGCGATAAGGAATACTTATCATGACGCCGGAATTAAAAATCACACAACTACGTCACTTTATCTGGGTAGCTGAGTTAAAAGGGTTTCATGCTGCGGCTGAAAAAGCACACCGTACGCAGCCGGCTATCTCATTGTCGATTAGAGATCTAGAGAATAAGTTGGGCGAAGCTTTATTTGAAAAGCGCAATGCGAAAACAGCTAAAACGGAGTTAACACCTTTCGGTATCTATTTCTTACCTAAAGCCAAAGAGTTAATCGCTCATCACGATCGGATAGCCGAAGATATGACCTTGCTTTCCGAGCACAAGGCTGGGCATTTGCGTTTAGCCTCGGTTCCTTCAATAGCCAGCCGCGTGCTGCCCGGATTACTGCATGAGTTTGTCAAAGAAGCTCCCAAATTACATATCAGCTTTTTTGATGATAACTCCGATGCAGTATTGAAAATGGTGGAGACGCAAAAAGTTGACTTCGGAATAGCGCATCTTTTTCATGAAGAGGAGCATCCAGACAAGCACTTTACGCCAATCTGGGAAGATCAGATCGGTGTGGTTTGTCCTAATGATCACCCGTTAGCGAAAGAGACGTCATTGCATTGGAAAGCGTTAAAAGAGCATCGCTTAATTAGTAATGGAACCTCACGCCTGTTAGAAGACAGTGAAGCGCGTCCGTTACTAGAGCACTCACAATTTTATGTCTCGAATATGATCTCTCTTATCGCGATGTTAGAGGCGGGCTTTGGGGTGACGACGCTACCTTGGTACGCTTTTCCTCAAGAGAGCACTAAGTTAGCTTTCATTCCTTTATCAAACCCGAATGCGGTGAGAAGAATAGGCATAGTGCAATTAAACAATAAATCGCTTACCCCTCCAGCACAGGCTTTTGTAGATTTTATTTTGCATACAATGGGGAGTGATCAGTAAGAGTGGGTGAATAGTAAAAATAATTACAAAGTCGGTTTTGATAAGTTGAGCTTATCAAGTGATAGAACCTTTTGATTTGATCATCCCCCTTTTTCTAGCGGAAGATGAAGCGGTATCCATGGCGATAGTCATGATCAGTATGTGTCGTAACCGAGAGGAAAATAATAATGACGACGCCAGCTGCTATTCAAGCTGCTTTGCGGGGCAGTAATGCTCTTCCTTTGAGACCCGCCCACCAGGTTATGGATCTGGAGCGTCTTGGTGCTATGCATCAAAGCCGCCTAAGTTTTATGCGTACGCTAGTGCGTCGAATTATGCGTGAGCGCTGGCAGATTGAGCCGGTCACTCTACAGTTAGATGAACAAGGCTACGGAACGGTCGTTTATGAGATTAGTGCGCCTCACGGACTGTTTAGCTTTGTGCTGTTCTCCGACTATCTTTCTCCTGAAGAGCGTAATGATCGTGTCATCGCCACGAAATGGGATCTGACCATGGCGCTGGTGGAGGGGAAGGTCGAGAGTGATTACCTCGAACAGCTTCGCGAGAATGTGCCTAAACAGGAAGCAGGGCGAGTGGATGCGAGAGTCTTTGTGCTTTCGAGAGCTAACAGAAGCGCACGTAATTTTGAATATGTAGTAGATCAGCTAGCCCAAGGGCAGCAACCTGCAATCGAAAAAATAGCCGATGTCGGCTATCTCTACCGTACAACAGCTGTGTATGGCAGCGGAAAACTAGGGATGGCAGATTGGGAAAAGGTAAAGCAGCGTTGGCCTGATTTTGCTAGACCATTCTCCGCTGAAATGTTCGTGTGTTTAATGCTACGAAACTTCAGTTTATTTCAAGCGGAACAGATAGCACGCCATCAATCTCCGGCAACCTTCCAACCGATGAAGCCTGAAATCAAACGCTACTTTGGCATTGGTAACTCAACAGGGTTGGGTATGGCGCCCTATTTAGTCAACCATCCTTTACTGATCAATCAGTGGATAGAGATGCGAGAGCTAGGGCTGGCCAGAGTGCGCGTCCTTGGCAATATCGATCATCGAGTGCAACAGCATTTCCAAGAGTTGCTTAATCGTAGTGCGCAACATACAGAGCAAACACGTACAGAAGATGAGTGGCAAACAGCTAATAACCGATGTGTGTTAGAAGATCTTGCACTGCTACGTACGCATACGCTGCAAGGAGTTGATTGCTGGGACAAATTGCTTGAATGGTCCGAAGCGCATTGCTCACTACAAGGCCAAGAGTTGTTAGTTTCGATTCTTCTTGAACTTTACCCTGAACTGGTTGATGACTTAGAGGACTATTACAGCGCAGAGGAGTTTCTAGATCTGGATCCTCTTATGCCGGTGGCTGAGTTGCAGCGAGTGATAGAGCAGCGTTACGACTGGGCATTGGCAATCGACTTTACCCAATCGGGTGCCAAAGAAACCTTCTGGTATCGTTCAGAAGAGAAAATGGAGCCTCGTTTAGGTAATACCGAACGCGAGCAGGGCAAAGAAAAGCAGATGGCGCTTGGTGTTGGCTATGCCGTTAGGAAATGCTACGACCAACTATGTGAATACGTGAAAGAGTTTCCAGGGCATACAACCGCTCGGTTTATGGTGGCTTGCCCTAAGCTGCGAGGCATTGTACGCCGCATCCAAAGTATGAACCGTTGTGTTTATGGTGATATTCAAGCCAATCTTCTCGAAAGGGATGTGTTGCCTATGCATTTAC
>DAIRSP010000169.1:0-5313 GCA_036804365.1 Neptunomonas sp.
TCAGGTGTGTCGAAATCTGGCTCGCCAGCACCTAGCCCAATAATATCTTTACCTGCTGCACGTAGTTCAGCAGCACGATTGGTCACGGCTAGAGTAGGTGAAGGCTTGATGCTGTTAACGCGGTCTGAAAGTAGAACGTCCAATTCATAGTCCTCTATGAAAAAAATTGAGTAGAGACGCTAAGTTTAAGCGGCGAAATTATACAGGAATCAATTGTCCACTGAATCAATAATATTAAGAAAAGTTCCAAATTTTGCTAAAAATTTATTGATTGATGTTGGCGATTTTGTTTGGCGAAAAAAAGTGAACCTTAAGATGAGATCGAGACGTATAGATGACGACAGGTTATACTCGCCTGTTGTTCGCGTTATCCGATTTTGTACCAAGGAATAGTTTATGAAGCAGCGATTCAAAGTCAGTTCTCCATTTGCACCTGCGGGGGATCAGCCTACCGCTATCAAAGGATTAGTTGAAGGGATAAACGCTGGATTGGCTGCTCAAACCCTGTTGGGTGTAACGGGTTCCGGTAAGACTTTTACGATCGCTAATGTGATCGCCGAGATACAGCGGCCGACGATTATACTGGCCCATAACAAAACCTTGGCAGCTCAATTGTATGGTGAGTTTAAAGAGTTCTTTCCGGATAACGCGGTTGAGTATTTTGTTTCCTACTATGATTACTATCAGCCCGAGGCTTACGTCCCTTCTTCGGATACATTTATTGAAAAAGATGCTTCCATTAACGAACATATCGAGCAGATGCGTTTGTCTGCTACTAAGGCGCTGCTTGAACGTGACGATGCCATTATTGTTGCCACCGTCTCTTCTATTTATGGTTTAGGTGATCCTCAGTCTTATCTTTCAATGATGCTTCATTTAGATAGGGGCGAACAGGCAGACCAGCGCCAAATTCTTCGGCGCTTAGCAGAGTTGCAATACAAGCGAAATGATGTGGAGTTGCATCGTGGTACCTACCGGGTACGCGGAGATGTTATTGATGTGTTCCCCGCAGAGTCGGAACGAGAAGCCGTAAGAATTGAATTATTCGATGATGAGGTAGAGCAGCTCAGTTACTTTGACCCTTTAACCGGTGAAGTGTTGCGTAAAGTTCCACGCACGACCATTTATCCCAAAACACATTACGTAACGCCTCGTGAGATCTTGATGAGTGCTGTCGAAAAGATAAAAGAGGAGTTGCATGGGCGTCTACAACAGTTGCGTGAGGCCAACAAACTGGTTGAGTTACAGCGCCTAGAACAACGTACCATGTATGACATGGAAATGATTATGGAGTTGGGTTATTGCTCAGGCATTGAGAACTACTCACGCTATCTCTCTGGTCGAGAGCCGGGAGGTGCCCCTCCAACTTTGTTTGATTATTTGCCAGACAATGCTTTAGTGGTCATCGATGAGTCCCATGTGACCATTCCACAACTTGGGGCAATGTATAAGGGCGACCGTTCGCGAAAAGAAACGCTGGTGGAGTATGGATTCCGTTTGCCTTCAGCATTAGATAATAGACCGTTACGTTTCGAAGAGTGGGAACAGTTAGCCCCACAAATGATCTTTGTATCTGCAACGCCAAGTAAATATGAAGCGGCAAACGCAGGACAAATTGTTGAACAGGTTGTACGTCCTACCGGTTTAATTGATCCAGAGGTGGAGGTGCGGCCGGCCACCACGCAAGTCGATGACTTACTCTCCCAAATTAGTTTTGAAGTTGCTAGAAAAGCGCGAGTTGTGGTGACGGTGCTGACTAAGCGTATGGCCGAAGATTTGACAGAGTATTTAGCTGAACACAATGTAAAAGTGCGTTATCTACATTCCGACATAGATACTGTTGAGCGAGTCGAGATTATCCGTGATCTACGTATCGGCGAGTTTGATGTGCTTGTCGGTATTAACCTGTTAAGGGAAGGTATCGACATGCCAGAAGTTGGGCTAGTCGCTATCCTTGATGCGGATAAAGAAGGCTTCTTGCGCTCGGAAACTTCTCTAATACAGACAATCGGTCGTGCTGCTCGTAACGTCAATGGTCGCGCCATTCTATATGCCGATCGGATAACGGGATCGATGGAACGAGCCATGTCTGAAACCCAGCGTCGTAGAGAAAAACAAGTCGCTCATAACCTTAAACATGGCATTACGCCTAAAGGTATTGTGAAATCTGTGGCCGATATCATGGAGGGTGCTTCAACTATTCCTGGTCGTAAAGCTGCACGCACGGCTAAGAAAGTTGCTGATAAGGCGGGTGATTACCATATCGATCCAAGCCAGTTGTCGACTAAAGAGTTGATGAAGGCAATGTCGCAACTCGAAGATAAGATGTATGAAGCGGCTAAAAATTTGGAGTTCGAATTGGCTGCAAGTTATAGGGATGAGTTAGATAGACTTAAACATGCGGCTGTTTAAGTCATAATAAAGTTAAGAAACGGAAGTTCTTGTCTTGCAAGGTGCATTTAAGTCAGCACTTGGAAAGTCATGCGCGAAATGTTGAATCCACTCTGCGGCAGCATCTTCTGAAGAAAGCTGTCGTCCCTCTTTTTGTTCAACCTCTTTGCGGTAGTGTTCTATGTGGCAAATTTGCTCAATCATTCGCACGGCATAAGCGGTATCAGGATCATCAAACACAATACCGGTTCTAAAACAGCCATCTTTCTCCGGGATACACCAAGAGACATGGCCGCTAGCTTTGAATGAAGGCGTTTGAATTGAAATCTCAACCTCAAGCGGGGTGCCTAAAGTGTAAAAATGTTCTGTTTTAACGCTAATACCAATTTTGCCTGAGTGACTGGCTGTATTGTGCGATAAATTCCGTTTTGTACAGAGTGAGATTTGCGTTGGTATATCAGTAGGGTGGTAGATATAACCGAGTGTTTGCCCGAGAGCCATTTATAAATTACCTATGTTCGGCGAACTCATCCAAAGTATAGCTGTTTAATCCCTCTAAAACAGGCTTTCGGCTACAAAATGAACAGCTTTAGCTAAAAAATGAATATATTAATTAAGCCATCCAGTCATCAACAGATGATGAGCCTTAATTGATAGGTTAGAATGTCGGTGATAATACGTATTCATCCTCCTGATTAATACCTAACGACGACCTGTTTAGTGGATTCCGATAATAACCTAGTGCAGCATACAGCGATTGATCAGACAAAAGCGTATGCAATGCCATTAAAAATAAAAATTATTACCTTAGCTCTTTTGCCTCTGCTGTTATTAGCCGGAATGATTACATTCGTCAGTGTTAAACAAGCACAAGCGTTGGCAGAGCTTGAAATAGTAGCAGTAGAGCAAAATCTACTGGCATCTAAACGCAGTGAATTAAAAAATTACGTTAACCTTGCTGAAGCGGCTATTGAGCAGACGTTGAAACTTCCATGGTTGCACGACTTTGAAGCGAAAGAGCGGGTTAAACATATCCTTAAAGAGTTAACCTACGGTGAAGATGGCTACTTTTTTGTCTATGACCAACAAGGTATTAATCTAGTTCATCCCGCGCAACCCGAGTTAGTCGGCCAAAACCTTATCGATCTTACCGATGATAAAGGTGATCCTGTTATCCAAAATTTACTTAAGATAGCTGCCGAAGGGGGCGGTTATCACCGCTATGTGTGGAGAAAACCCTCCAAGGGCGATAATGAGGATAAGCTAAGTTACGTTATTCAGTTACCCAAATGGGGCTGGATGATGGGTACCGGCCTCTATATTGATGATATTGCAAAGGAGGTCGCAAAGACTCGGCAGCAGGTGACACAGAATATTCGGAATACCTTTTTCACGGTGTTGTTTATTACGGCCGCAACGGCTGTTGCCATCGTCATGATAGGTATCGCTATTGCATGAGAGTCGTCTAGCTGATGCGAGGTTACGTGAACTCGCGCACAAGTCGGTACGTTTTCAAGTTAATCAACGTAGACGCTTTGCAAGAGAGCTGCATGATGGCATTAACCAATTGATGGTCTCCGTGAAGTTCAGAGTTGAGCTTGGCATTAATAAAGTTCGCAAAGGCGATGCAGCCGGGGTCGAAGATTTATCCAAGGGTATAGAAGTTCTTAATCAAGCGATTCAAGAAGTCAGGCGAATCTCGCATGACCTTAGACCGAGCTTGTTAGACGATATGGGCTTAGAGTCAGCACTGAAAAGTTTGCTAGATGAGTATGAAGCTCGCACGGGTATCATCGTAGTGACTGATTTGAGTTTTCCGCCTGAGCGACTGCAAGACGATATAGAGATCACCTTATATCGTGTGATCCAAGAAGCATTGTGTAATGTTGAAAAGCATTCTGGCGCCGATGAAGTTAAGCTCAAAACTTGGGTCCAAGGTGAGCATATCTGGGTCACACTTAAAGATAACGGCGATGGGTTTGATACAAGTAAATTGGGATATCAAACCGGCATTGGCTTACGAAATATGCATGACAGAATTGAACTGTTAAGCGGTGAATTTGTGTTAACCTCTGAAAAGGGTGTGGGTACATTGCTCCGCGTTAAATTGCCATTAGTATAGAGGTAGCTAGCATGATAAGGGTTCTATTGGTTGACGATCATCCACTGGTGTTAGATGGAATCAATGCTTGTTTATCCAGTGAGCCTGAAATAGAAGTCGTGGGGCAAGCACATAATGGACTAGAAGCCTTAGAGATGGCCGAAACCATCACGCCTGATGTAGTGCTGATGGATGTCTCTATGCCAGTGATGAATGGATTAGAAGCCACTAAAGAGATGAAAATTCGTTTTCCTAGCTCACGCGTCTTGATCTTATCCATGCATGAAAATCGCGAATATATTTTACAGCTCATCCAATCTGGCGCAGCGGGTTATGTATTAAAGGATGTCTCCTCAGAGGAGTTAGTCCGTGCCATTGGTGTAGTGCATCAAGGTGGAACCTATTTTAGCTCCCGCGCTTCTGAAGCCTTAGTGAAGCAGTTTGATATTGGAAAAAAAATGGACGAAGGGGACTCTCGCCCAAGTCTGACCAAGCGTGAAGAAAGCGTGCTTAAACTCTTAGCAGAGGGGGGCAGTAATAAAGATATTGCTCGCAAACTCGATATATCTGTCAGAACCGTCGAAACTCATCGTCAAAATATTAAACAGAAGCTGAATATCCAAACAGCGGCAGGCCTTGCGAAGTTTGCGATTGAAAATAATATTATTTAAATAGTTAAAAAGTCACATTAGGGGCTTGCGTGGCTGCGTATCATCTCTATAATACGCACCACGAAACAGGACTATAGCTCAGTTGGTTAGAGCGCTACCTTGACATGGTAGAGGTCTCCAGTTCGAATCTGGATAGTCCTACCAAAATTC
>DAIRSP010000170.1:0-5287 GCA_036804365.1 Neptunomonas sp.
CTTCTACTTCATTTGAAAATAGTTCTGTTTGAACATTATTCGCCGGCTCTACAGAGACCTCTGTTGTAGCAGGTGTCACTTCCAAAGCTGCTTCTTCTGCGGTATTAGTTTCCGTTACTTCAGCAACGGCCACTTCTTCGCTAGGTGCAACCTGGGCTTCTTCCGCCGGAATCTCTATAGCCTCTTCAGTTGCTTGAGTTTCTTCGGCAGTTGGTGTTTCAGTGACAGCCGGAGCTTCTGATTCGCTAGCAACTTGAGCCGTAAGGGCTTCGTTTTCTTTTGAATCAGCTTGATCATGTACAACCGGCTCATCTTGCTCTGGAGCTACGTTAGCAGCAGGTACTGCATCTGTAGAGGTCTCTGTTGCAGGCACAGACGTTACATCGACTGTTTCGGCAATTGTCTCTACAGGTGTTTCAACAACTGTTTCAGAAAGAGCGTCTGCTTTAGCAGTGCTTACTTCTTCAACCGCTGCTGTCGCGACACTCGTTGTCGCTAGAGCAATATCAGCCTGAATCTTTTGCTCATCTTCAGTATTGTTGTGAACATCTGAATCAGCAACGTGGGTGCGGTTAGCAGTACGCTCGCTGTTGCGACGACGGCGACCACGATTACGGCTGCGAGATTCAGTGTTCTTTTCAGAATCGGTAGCGTTGTTGGTGTTTTCACTGTCATTCGTGTTGCTGTTAGTGGTGTTGGCGTTATCGTCGCTGCTATTTTTACGAGTACGACGACGACGGCGTGGTTTGCTGTCTTTGTCATCATCATTGTTTTTAGCAGGGGCATTTCCAATGGCCTGTGGTGCTTGCTCTGAAGTCACGGTAATGACTTCATCTTGCTTCTTCGATGAGCGGCGGCGATCAGATGAGTCACGGCTGTTGCGGCGAGGTTTTCTGCCTTTAGAGCCGTCTTTTTCAAACTTTTTGCTTTTCGTTGAGCTCGGTGCTGGCGGTGTTGCTGGTTCGGCTTTTTCTGTCGATGGAGCATTGCCAAAAATAGCACCGAGTGCAGATAGGATGCGGCTAGCAAATCCAGCTGGTTTTTTAACAGTCGGTTGAGCGGCAGGAGTTGCAACATTTTGTTCTGGTTGTGCTTTAACTTCTGGAGCCGCTACTTCCGCCGGTGCTGGCGTTGTTGGGCCTACACTACGAACCGCTGCCTGTTCGCGCTTAATCGGAGCGCTAGAGGTGTACTCTTCTGGCTCTTTTTCAGCCGGTTGAAGAGTGTAGCTAGCGTCGTTCGTCGTTGTAATCGTATGGTCGTCACGAAGTCTGACGACCTCATAGTGTGGCGTTTCCATGTTTGGGTTTGGCACAACAACAATGCGAACGTCATGGCGGAGTTCGATATCATGAACGGTGCGGCGTTTTTCGTTGAGAAGATAAGTTGCAACCGTTACCGGCAGAATAGCGCGAATTTGCGATGTTCTGTCTTTTGCCGACTCTTCTTCAATCAAACGCATGATAGATAAGGCTAGGGATTCGGTATCACGAATCGAGCCTTGACCGTTGCAGCGAGGGCAAACGGTGCCGCGGCTTTCTGTCAGCGACGGGCGTAAGCGTTGGCGTGACATCTCAAGAAGACCAAAGCGAGAGATGCGACCCATTTGGACACGTGCTCGGTCAAGCTTTAACGCATCCATTAATTTGTCTTCAACAGCGCGCTGGTTTTTGATCGGTGTCATATCGATAAAGTCGATAACAACTAAACCACCGATATCGCGTAAGCGTAGTTGGCGAGCAATCTCTTCCGCGGCTTCTAGGTTGGTTTGAAGCGCTGTCTCTTCGATATCACCGCCGCGGGTTGCACGTGCAGAGTTGATATCGATAGAAACTAAAGCTTCTGTAGGGTCTATAACGATAGATCCTCCAGAAGGTAGTTTTACTTCACGCTCAAACGCTGTTTCGATTTGAGTTTCAATCTGGAAGCGGTTAAACAGAGGAGTCTGCTCTTTGTAGAGCTTTAATTTGTTTTCGTACGAAGGCATAACCTGACGAACAAACTGAAGCGCGTTTTGATACACATCTTCATGGTCAATCAAAACTTCGCCGATGTCGGCACGAAGGTAATCGCGAATGGCACGAATAACAACATTGCTTTCTTGATAGATCAGGAAAGGAGCAGGGCGCTCGCTTGACTCTTGAATCGCATCCCACAATGTTTTTAGATAATCTAAATCCCATTGAAGTTCTTGACTAGAGCGGCCAACACCCGCGGTCCGTACAATGATACCCATTTTGTCAGGGATAACGACGCCGTCTAACGCTGCTTTTAATTGTGAGCGCTCGTCACCTTCGATCCGACGTGAAATACCGCCAGCTCGTGGGTTGTTAGGCATCAAGACTAAATAGCGACCCGCAAGACTGATGAAGGTTGTGAGCGCTGCACCTTTATTGCCTCGCTCCTCTTTATCAACCTGAACAATAACTTCCGTGCCTTCTTTGAGAACGTCACGGATGTTCGGACGGTTACCGCGGTCAGGCTGCTTAACGAAATATTCGCGGGCAATCTCTTTCATCGGTAGGAAGCCGTGTCTGTCGGCTCCATACTCAACAAAAGCGGCTTCTAGGCTAGGCTCTACACGGGTGATTTTACCTTTGTAGATATTGGCTTTTTTCTGTTCGCGACTTTCAGATTCTATATCTAAGTCGTACAGGCGTTGGCCATCAACGAGCGCGACACGCAACTCTTCTGGTTGAGTGGCGTTGATCAACATTCTTTTCATTTTTAAATCAATCTCTGTTACAGAGAGTGCGCTTCAGACTTACCTGGCCGCCTGGTGAAATCGTTACACGATCCAGTTTTGCGATGTCGGTTGTAATGAAGGTGCCAGTAGCTATAGATGATAGTACTGCGCATTTGCATCTTCGGTGGAGGAAAAAACAGCCAATATTGTTCTTTTAAGTATTTGTGGCTACGTGATTTATTCGTAGGTTCTAGGCTGTAATTGCGTCACCACCTCCAACTGAACCCAGCAGGGGTAGTATTAAGGCGGAAAATGCACTCTCTAAAAAACTTATATAAATAAAGCTGTTACTGTTCAATTAAGTAAGGCGAGCCAAGGTGAAAATTTAGTTTCACAGGGTTCTCGCGGGGCTTTTTTGTAAATACCTAAAGCCAACAGCGTTCAGCGACGCTACAATATAGCAGCTAACCTATACCGCATCAATCGAGAACATGACTTCCCTAATGTCAGATAATCAACAAGCAGTTACAAATGGCGTCCGTTATATCGAAGTCGACGCTGATCAAGCCGGACAACGGATTGATAACTTTCTACGCACCGCATTAAAGGGTGTTCCTAAAAGTATGATCTACCGCTTGTTGCGCAAGGGGGAGGTACGGGTCAATAAAAAACGTATCAAACCAGATGGCCGTATCCAAGGTGGCGATATTGTGCGAATACCACCTATTCGCGTGGCTGAACCCAATGAAACACCGATTGTAGGGCAAGCTTTACTTGATTTGCTTGAGTCTTCTATCTTGTATGAGTCTAAAGCGCTCATTATTCTGAACAAGCCTTCTGGACTTGCTGTCCATGGCGGCAGCGGCGTGAATTTGGGATTAATTGAAGCGATGCGTCAATTGCGTCCTGATGAGCATTTTATGGAGTTGGTGCACCGGCTTGACCGAGATACGTCGGGTTGCATCATGATTGCAAAAAAACGCAGTATGCTGCGTCATATGCACGAATTACTGAGAAGTAATCGAGTTAACAAAATATACCATGCACTGGTAGTGGGGCGTTGGGAAACAAGAAATAACAGCGTTGATGCTCCGTTGCGTAAGAATGAACTTCAATCGGGCGAGCGGATAGTCAAGGTGCAAGCTGATGGTCGCGAATCCCTAACGCGCTTTAAAGTCTTGCGTCGTTTTGGTAATCAGGCCACGTTAATAGAAGCTAAGCCTGTTACTGGGCGAACTCACCAAATTCGTGTGCATACGCAGTTTGCAGGGAATCCTATCATTGGGGATGATAAATACGGTGTGGAGTCTGTTAATAAAGAGATGAAACAGTGGGGTATCAGACGACTGTTTTTACACTCAGCCACCCTAGAAGTTCTTCTACCCGATGGCGAAAAGATTAAGGTTGATGCTCCTTTAGAAGCGTCATTAAGCCAAGCGCTTGAACGTTTGGCGGAACAGCAGAATAGTGGTTATCAGGAAGTATCTGAATGATTAAAGAGCAAGTTTATCGTTGTGCTGATGAGATCTTAGCAAAAGGTGAGAAGCCAACTGCACAACTCATTAGTCAAATGTGTGAGCTCGGCGTTGAGCAGGTCACTTCATATCTTGCCGAATGGCAAGAAGAGTTACCCATACGATTGAGATTTGATAAATCTGAGTTGTATATCACCGATGTACCCGACTCCTTGAGTGTTGCCTTTGGGCGGATTTGGAGGCAAGCAGTTGAAGAAGCGAACGCGCGTCTTCAAAGCGAGCAAAAAAGTGTTGGTCTTAATTTAGAAGAAGCCAGACGGATGTCTGATGATGCGCTCAGTGGAATGCAGCAGCGCCAGCAAAAGCTTGAGCAGCGTTTGCGGGATCAACAGCTGAAATATGAAGAGCATGATACTCACTCAAAAAGTCTAGAAGCTGAAATTGCTGTGCTTAAAACGGCACTGGCTACTGAAACGACGCAGCGTAAGCAGGAGGAGCTGGTTCGCTCAAACGTTGAACATGAACTAGCGCATCTTAGAAAAACTTTTGATGACAGCAAACGAACCTTTGATCAGCGAATTAAAGATGAGCAACGTCACTCGCTTGAGGCAGTGAGCAAAGCCGATGTTGATGTCCGTTATTATAAAAACGCGCTGGAAAAGTTACGTGATGAAGTCGGTAAGAAAGAAGCCGCTTTGACCAAGACAATTCATGACTTGAAAGCCGAAATGGCTAAAAAGGATGTCAAGCTTGAAACACAGCGAACTCAGATTCGTAGTCAGGAAGAAGAGCTCAAGCAGGTTAAACAAGACGCTTCGCAGCAGAGCAGAGAGTTAGCACGTTGTAATGCATCATTATTGGCAGAGGTTAATAAAACCAAGCGTCAAGAAGATAAAATGCGTGAATTGGAAGCGGAAATAAAACGTTTGCATCAGCGGCAATCAAGCGCATCCGGGGATTGGAGTCAGCGAGAAAATAATCTGCGCTCGCAAATTAAAGAGAAAGAAGAGGAGTTGATGCGCTCTTCGTCACGCGTATCGAGTCTTGAAAAACGCATTATTGCGCAAGATGAAGAGATTCGTCGTCTTACCGCGCGAATCTAAGGTCTAGAGTGTACTGCTTATTC
>DAIRSP010000171.1:0-5214 GCA_036804365.1 Neptunomonas sp.
ATCTAATATGCCAGCGTTCGAGAAAAAGCTCACAGATGAGCAAATCTGGCATGTTTTAGCCTATATTAAATCTGAATGGCCAAAGGACTTAGCTCAGCGCCATACAGAGATGGTGAACAACAAATAACGAAGAGGAATCACTGTGAATAACATTAAATTGTATGTTGAAGGGATGAACTGCGGAGGGTGCGTATCATCAATTCAGGAAGCATTGGCTGCAGATACTGCAATCAGTGAGGTCAGTGTAGAGCTTGATAGTAAAACAGTTTCACTGGCGACAGAAAAACCTATAAATGAAGTTCTAAGTCTACTCCAAGATGCAGGCTATGAATCTGAAGTGGTAAATCAGTGATAAATAAAAGTTTAAAAATGCTTCTTTGTTCTTCGTTTGTTCTGGGGTTAAGTGTTCCAGTACACGCAGGTCATAAAGAGAATCACGTCGATGTTAAAACTGGTGCGCTGAGCGTTAGAGCAAAGTTTGGTGCCAAAGTATTCAAGGATAACTGTGCGCAATGCCATGGTGAAAATGGATCAGGTAGTGATAAGGGACCTCCTTTAATTCACTCAATTTACAATCCAGGGCATCATTCAAATCAATCTATTGTGAGTGCTATTAAAAACGGTACACGGCAACATCACTGGCCATTTGGTGATATGCCTGCACAAGAGCAGATTACATTCATGCAAGTTCCTGCAATCATTCAATATATACGTGAAATGCAGGAGATAAATGGAATCAAAACGGTTCCACATAAGATGTAAAAAGATTGTCTGGGCGTGGCTCATGGTTATTTTTTGAGCCACAACTGAATATTCTTTAGCTGACGACTGTTTATGACCTTCAGACGTCACTACAAATTAATTGGTTTGCCACAGTCGAAAAGTACGAAGTTAGGCTCAGAAATAATTAGCGCCTAAAGTGCTAATAAACTTATACCCTGCAAAGCCACCAAACATTAAAAAAAGAACTCCACCAGCTCTGTGCAGCCAATGAAGCGGGATTTTTCTAACAAGAGCTTTACCCGCCCAAATTCCTAATACGGATATCGCAATCAAACCTAGGCTACCGCCAATCCAAACGGATAGAGCATCCATAGTGGTTGATAATGCCGCTACAGCTATTTGGGTTTTATCACCAAACTCTGAAACTAAAATCATTAAAAATGTTGTCATGAAAATACCATGACTGGCCTTCTCTTCTAGCTCTATGTTGTCATCCTCTTCGGTAGTCCGAAGTGCCAATACACCAAAAACGATAAACATCACTGCTACAGTTGCAGAAATAATTGCTTCAGGTACCAAAGCCGCTAGGGTCGAACCAAAAATAACAGCAAGCAAGTTCAAGACTAGAAATGCTATTGCTGCACCCCAAAATACTGGCCAATGACGGTAGCGTGTAGCAAGAGCCATACAGACCAACTGACTTTTATCGCCAATTTCTGCTAGTGAAACTAAAGAAAATGTAGAGACCAAAGTTGTAACAAATTCAGACTGAATCACAATAGGAGCCTTATGGAATTTTAAAGATTCTAATCTTTTCAAAAGAAACTTTTTAGTTAATTCGTTACATTAAATTGATCTTCATAATATGGCTACTTTGTGCCGTTAGTCGTCATCATTAACGCGCATAGCTCTGGTCATCCAGTTGTGCAAGGTTTTAAGTGGGTAGCCATTACCATAGCCTTGCCCAACACTTTGAACACTCCAGCCACCTAACTGGTCTATAAGTTCTGAAGGTGCATCTGCTGCTCTCAATCTATCTCTAAAACTGTGGCGTAGTCCGTGAATAACGGCGTCCTTTCCTGCAATTATTTTTATCCACTTGTTCAAAGCGGCGCTTGCAGAGTTTGTTTTACATTCATTTTGGTTTGCATATCTTGGGAAGCAAAACTCATTTAGGGGGCTCTCTAGGAGTCGTTTAGCAGCCCACAATGAAGACCTTACGAGAGGAATAACTCTAGCGCTTGCAGAGGTCTTTAAGGGCCTGTGTGAGTGCTTTTGGATTATGATATGCGGTGTTTCTGCTTCAAGGATAATATCTGTTCTAAGAAGCCCTACAGCCTCTCCTAAACGTATACCTGTGTCGCTTATGAGAGCTATGAGATGTCTTAGGTCATCATCTAAAACCATGCATTCCTGTTGAATCTTTTTGATGCTATCTAATGGAATGGGCAGGCGCTTATGCTTATCTCTATCATTAGCAAGGTAAACACCTTGGAACGCGTTATTACACTCAAGACCAAGCTCATTAATTGCAAAAGACACAACGGCTTTAATACACGTGAAATTACGCTGAATGGAACTCATTTGAAGCCCACGTTCAAGCAGCCAGTCTCTTAGTTTGGATGCGTCTGCTGTTGTGTATTGGTCTAAGCGGCGAATTCCCAAACATTCTTTCAGGTAGCCAATAGCTCTCTTGGTATGGCTAAAGAAATACTTTCCTTTACTCCGCCCCTTAACTGAAAGGTAAGTCTCCATAGCTTCATCAATTGTAGGAAGAGTGGAGTCCAGATTCGTGGTTGCTTGAGATGTCAGTAGGTGAGCTGCAGGCACGTTCATCTCCTTTAGACGCAGACCTAGCCAGTAGTCATCTAAGCGAGATGAAAGAAGTTTAGATGCTGTTGCTGCTCGTGTAGATGATTTGGTGCGAAGGCTCTGAACAATCCTTGAAGACTTGTAGTGATGTCTAAGATCGCTAGGAACAGCTCTAGAAAAATAATAGATAGAGTCTTTAACGAAGGTGTACGAAGGATGCTTTTGTGTATACGCCATTGTCTACTCCTGGGACGCGGATCATTAGGATTCGCAAGGAAAACAATGGGATACCTTAAGGGATCTCAAGGTTTCTAAAGTGTCTCTCTGTAATCTATACCAAGTAATTGGTACCGATGGTCGGACTCGAACCGACACGCTTTATAGGCAACGGATTTTGAATCCGTCGTGTCTACCAATTCCACCACACCGGCAGAGAGTGTGGCGCATTATAAGCGGGTTTCAGAATAGGTCAATCTTCTGTGACGTTTTTAAGTATATTTTGTTAATATTTGCGCCCCGCAATGTTAACGTTCGGTGTCTATTAAGCTTATATGAAACTCAGTGACTTTGATTTTGATCTGCCTGAAGAGTTGATCGCGCACTTTCCGTTGAAACATCGTAGCTCCAGCCGTCTGTTGCAGGTTGATGGGAATACAGGTGAGCGTGTACATGGCTCGTTCAGCGATATATTGGATCTGGTTGAACCTGGCGATCTGATGGTCTTTAACGATACTCGGGTCATTCCAGCTCGTCTTTTTGGTCAAAAAGAGAGTGGCGGCAAGGTTGAGTTGTTGGTTGAACGTGTCACTGGTGAAAAGCGTGCCCTTGTTCATTTGCGTGCCAGTCGTACGCCAAAAGAGGGGGCTAAGCTTCAGTTCGAAGGTGGCATTAATGCAGAGGTTGTGGGTCGTGAAAACGGTCTATTTGATCTGCAGTTTGATATTGACGAGTCGATCATCGAAGCACTTGAACGTGTCGGCCACATGCCATTGCCTCCTTACATTAAACGTGAGGATCAACTGTCGGATAGAGAACGTTACCAGACGGTTTATAACAAAAAGCCCGGTGCGGTAGCGGCTCCAACGGCAGGCCTGCATTTTGATGATGAGTTGATCGCTCAATTAGACGCAAAAGGTGTGGAGCGTGCGTTTGTGACACTTCATGTGGGTGCGGGTACATTTCGTCCAGTTAAGGTGGATGATATCGAAACCCATGAGATGCACGCCGAATACATTGAGGTTGATCAGTCGGTCTGTGATGCGGTGAACGCCGCTAAGGCGCGTGGTAATCGTGTGATTGCAGTTGGCACTACCAGCGTGAGATCTCTCGAATCTGCTGCACAATCAGGTTTTATTGAGCCAACCTTTGGCGATACACAGATTTTTATCTACCCAGGTTATGAGTACAAAGTAGTGGATGCTTTGGTGACCAATTTTCACCTACCAGAGTCCACGCTGTTGATGTTGGTCTCTGCGTTTGTGGGGTATGAGACGACCATGTCGGCCTATAAAGAGGCTGTTGAACAGAAATACCGATTTTTTAGTTACGGTGATGCGATGTTTTTAACGCGCAACACTGAGGTTGAGCAAGGACAAGCAGGTAAGTAGATGAGCCGTCACTGTTTTATGAAATTTGAGACGATTACGAGCGAAGGTAAAGCGCGTCGTGGTCGTTTGACCTTCCCCCGTGGTGAGGTCGAAACCCCTGCGTTTATGCCGGTCGGTACCTATGGGACGGTTAAAGGTATGCTACCGCGAGATGTCGAGGCGACAGGTGCTCACATTTTGTTGGGTAATACGTTCCACCTGATGTTACGTCCGGGAACTGATCTGATCGAACTGCATGGTGATCTGCATGACTTTATGCAGTGGGATAAACCGATTCTGACCGATTCAGGCGGTTTCCAAGTGTTTAGCCTCGGAAAGATGCGCAAGATTACTGAAGAGGGTGTCTCTTTTCAGTCACCTGTGAATGGTGACAAAGTCTTCGTCAGTCCTGAAGTCTCGATGGAGGTGCAGCGGAAGCTAGGCTCTGACATTGTTATGATTTTTGATGAGTGTACTCCCTATCCTGCTACAGAGAAGGAGGCGGCAGACTCCATGCGGATGTCTCTGCGTTGGGCACAGAGATCTAAGGATGCTCACGGTGACAGCCCTTCGGCTCTGTTCGGTATTGTTCAGGGTGGTATGTATGAACACTTGCGTGATGAGTCGCTTGAGGGATTAACCAATATTGGCTTTGATGGCTATGCAATTGGTGGTCTTTCAGTGGGTGAGCCTAAGGATGAAATGATCAAGGTGCTGGATCATTTGGCACACAAGATGCCGGAAGATAAGCCTCGTTATCTTATGGGAGTTGGTAAGCCAGAAGACTTAGTTGAGGGTGTGCGTCGCGGTGTTGATATGTTCGACTGTGTGATGCCAACCCGAAATGCTCGAAACGGTTTTTTATTTACCCGTGAAGGGGTTGTAAAAATCCGAAACTCGTCCCATAAAACAGATACAGGTCCAGTCGATGCAGAGTGTGGTTGCTATACCTGTCAGAACTTCAGTCGTTCTTACCTGCACCACCTTGATAAGTGTGGTGAGATTTTGGGCTCGCAGTTGAATACGATTCACAACTTGCACTACTACCAAGACTTGATGGCAGGTTTGCGTGGAGCCCTTGAACAGGGTACAT
>DAIRSP010000172.1:0-5204 GCA_036804365.1 Neptunomonas sp.
GAAGAAGATCGTTTAATTTTAGTTAAAATTAAATGACCCAAAGCCGAGTGCCTCGTAAGGAGTACTCGGCTTTATGCTTTTTATAAACCTTATTTGTTGATTAGGAATCCCCATGTCGACATCCATTCGCATTGAAAACCTTGACGTAAACTTTGATGAACGCTTTGACCTTAAAGGGGTCAACTGGACCATAGAACCCAATCAGCACTGGGTTATTACAGGTTCCAACGGATCTGGTAAGTCGGCGCTTGCAGCTGTTTTGGCGGGGTTTGGTGATGCATTGAATGGATCCATGAAGGGTGTGCCAAGCAGAGTAGGCTTGGTCTCTTTCGAAGCTCAGGCTGAATTGATCAAGCAGGAGCTAAAAAAGGATGACGCCGATATTTTAGATGTTATCTCTGAAGGGACTCCAGTTCGTGAGATGATCTTTGAATATTGCGAAGATCAACTGTTAGCGGCTGAGTTAGTTGAGCAATTCGGTCTATCACCGCTACTGGATAGGGCGTTTCGTAAGCTCTCTACCGGTGAGAGCCGCAAGATGATGTTGGTCCGTGCGCTGGCCAATAATCCTGAACTTTTGATATTAGATGAGCCCTTTGACGGGCTGGATGCTGATACGCTTTCGATGCTACAGAAGCATTTAGCCAGCATCATTGATACAACACCAATGATTATGGTGTTAAACCGTTTTGACGAAATGCCCGATTTTATTTCCCATGTCGCCTATATGGAGAAAGTGGGTAATGATGCAGGACGTCTAGCGTTTCAGGTCGATCGTAGCGATGAGTCGGCCTATGCCGAACTCTATCAACTGCTCCATTTGAAAACGACGGATTTAGAGGTTCCTCCAGCCGATCCAGCCAACCCGCTACCTGAGCTGAATCCTAATGATCCTTTGGTCAAGCTATCAGATATCACTATAAAGTACAGTGATGCGGTGATTGTTGACGGCTTTAATTGGACGATAGATCCGGGGCAGCATTGGCAGTTAAGTGGCCCTAATGGCAGTGGTAAAACCGGTGTTTTATCGTTGATTACAGGCGATCACCCACAGTGTTATGTCAACGACATCTTTGTGTTTGGTTTCCAGCGAGGCAATGGTGAAAGTATTTGGCAGATCAAACAATTTATTGGCTATGTGTCGACGGCACTTCAATGGGAGTATCGCGTCAGCATCAGCTGTAAAAATGTGATCATTTCCGGCTTCTTTGACAGCATCGGTATGTATACCAAATCAACCGATAATCAGAAGATGATCGCTGATCAATGGCTTGCGCTATTAGGTATGCAGGATCGCGCCGATGTACCGTTCAATAAGCTCTCATACGGAGATCAGCGACTGTTATTGATCGCTCGTGCAATGGTGAAGCACCCACCGCTATTGATTCTGGATGAGCCTTGTCTTGGCTTGGATGATATGAACCGTCAATTGGTATTGGCACTGATTGAGAAGATCTGTGATGGCAACGAAACAACGGTATTGTATGTAAACCACCACGCTGAAGATCAGATCAAAGGGATAGAGCACTTTATGGCGATGGAAAAACGTCAATCCTAATCGGTTCGTTTTAAGTCGCTGGCAACATTCTCACCCTAGGCGTAGCTGCGGACACCAGAGCTTGCAGTCGTTTTAATGGATGCATCGACCTCAACGGCTGCCTCAGCTAGATTAATAGAATTAAGAGCTGGGGTTAAAGGTTAAATCGAGTAGAGCTCGAATGCGTTGTGAGAGTGCTTGAGCGGAAAGGCCTTTCTTGCACACAACGGTTGCACCCGCACTGTAGGCAATACGTTCCATCTCTTGATCAGTATGGGATGATAGGACAAAGACAGGGATTCTGTGCTCGCTTAAGCTCTGACGAACGTATCGAGTGACCTCAATACCGTTCATCGCGAACATAACAATGTCGACCACTACAAGGTCTGGCAGCTTAGAAGTATCACTCAATCTCTGAAGAGCTTGCTCACCACTTTTAGCAATGATGATATTGGCCTGTGTATCTAATGCGCCTCTGATAAAGTCTTGAGAAAACTCATCATCGTCCACGATTAAAATGTTGGGCTTGTCGAGTGTTTGTGACATCGTAATATCCTGTGAGTTGTGTCACTCATTCTATCATTCATTGTGCTAATTCAATACAGCCACTGTGCAGGTTCTGGTATAACTAGATATTGATTCAATATAAGGGTGTTCTTTAAATGAATAATCAAATCAGCGTTTTTTCAACGCCTGAAATAAACGATCTACCAGAAGATATCCGAGACCTCATCTTAACGGTCCAAGAAAAATCGGGCTTTGTCCCGAATGTATTTTTGGCACTGGCAAGAAGACCGGACGAGTTTCGAGCATTTATTGCCTATCACGATGCTTTGATGGAGCGTGAATCAGGTCTTACCAAAGCAGAACGCGAAATGATTGTGGTTGCAACCAGCAGTCTTAATCAGTGTCAATATTGTGTCGTAGCGCACGGGGCAATTCTCAGAATTCGTGCGAAAAATCCATTAATTGCCGATCAAATAGTCGCTAATTACCGTAAAGCAGATGTTAGTGAACGCCAGCGTGCTATGTTGGATTTTGCCGTTAAGGTTGCTCAATCCGCTAATGAGGTCAGTCAGGCTGACTTCCAAACACTGCACGATCATGGGTTCAGTGATGATGACATTTGGGATATCACCTCAATTACAGGGTTGTTTGGCTTCTCTAATCGAATGGCCAATGTGATGAGTCTTCGCCCTAATGATGAATTTTATAGTTTGGGTCGTTAATAAGGGGCTTTATGAATAAACAAATGATGGCGTCGCTGGTTGCAGGAGCTTTGGCGTTGACTTCAACCAGTGCGTGGGCGGAAGGGTGTAAGGTGAAAACTTATGTTTCAGCAAGCGAAGAGCTCTCCGAGCACGTGGCTGACCTTTATGGATTCGAACGTAAGCCCTCGTTGGGCTATCTGACCATCACGTGCGTTGATCCTATTACCTTCGGCTCTTATCAATTTGAAGATCCCAAAGTAACAGTCTCTGGTTCAGCGGGTGACGTTGTGTTGGAGATGCGTGAGTTTTATGAAGGGATGCGCATTATGTACACCACTAACTTCCCGTTTACGCATGGTGAGGTAACAGGGTTCAGTGTTGTAACCGATCTCAAAGAGACAGACGCTAAACTCAATCACCAGTTTGAACAGCGCCTGTTTAATCGCTAGAAATTAGCTTAAAGGGGCAATTAATACTGGAATCACACTGTGGCTCATTACTTTGCGTGAAGTTGAGCCCAGCAGCATATGCTGAAGCGTTGCATGGGTCCTAACCCCCATCACAATCCTATCTGCATTAATTTTGTCGGCAGTATCAATAATCACCTGCCAAGGAGTGCCCTAATCGACGAAAGTGGCTATGTCGCTGGGGTTAATCGACCCCTCCGGAACCTCTTCCTCGAAAAACGCTCTTAGATATTGATGTACTGTAGAGCGTTTGAAAAAAGGTGTTTGTGAAAGAGTACCTTTGACTGTTTTAGAGCAATATTAGATTGGAATCTTGTCGATTCCATCGGCTACGGTGTCGATCGATTCGTCAATTGGATCACCAACCACGGGGACGACAGAGATGATGGCCCCACCCACGCGCATTGGCACAGTCACCACTTTAGTGAGCACACAGCCTTGAAGTGTCAAGGCTGCTAAAGATAAGGTTATGAGTTTGATATTCATGAAGGCACTATACCTTAATTAGTTTGAATCCGAATCGGTTGATTTAAGGAAATTTATGGACTCATTGACCCAAGCGGTTTTAGGAGCGACTGTTGCGGCAGCGTGTGTACCTAAAAATCAACGACGTAAAGCGGCTGTGGCGGGTGCTTTATTGGGTACCCTGCCCGATTTAGACGTTTTGAT
Source organism: Neptunomonas sp. (assembly GCA_036804365.1). Taxonomy (GTDB): domain Bacteria; phylum Pseudomonadota; class Gammaproteobacteria; order Pseudomonadales; family Balneatricaceae; genus Neptunomonas. Next base: position 3,885 of record DAIRSP010000172.1, read on the forward strand.
TGATTATGGAGATGCAGTCTCTAACTTCACCTACCACCGTGGTTTCAGCCACTCTCTTTTTGTTTTGATTCCTTTCGGTGTATTGCTTTGGTTTATTATGAATCGCTATTGGAGTAAAGTCCGTCAAGCACCTAGGTCTTGGTTTTATGCGATTGAGCTTGTACTGATAACGCATGTGCTTCTGGATGCGCATACTGTCTACGGCACGCAACTTTTTTGGCCGATAGCTACTCCTCCTTCCATGTGGAGTACTATATTCATAATTGATCCGCTCTATACCTTGCCTCTATTGATGGCCTGTTTGCTTTTACTGATTAGGCCTCACTCAAAGATGACGCATGCTATGGTCTCTCTTAGTCTTGTTGTAAGCACAGCCTATTTAGGTTGGAGTTGGTTTGCTAAAATAGAAACTGAGAAGGCGGTTGTTGCAGCCCTGGGTGATCAAGTGAAGGGTAATCTATTAACGACGCCAACACCGATGAATACTCTGCTGTGGCGAATCCTTGTATTACAAGAAGATCACTATTTAGAGGGGTACTATGCCGTGCATAGACCTGAACGGGAAATTGAATTTTCTCGTCGCGAGCTCAATATCGAGTTATTAGACCAAGGGACCCATCTCGCTTCGGTGCAGCGTCTATCTTGGTTTACCCAGGGCTTTATGAAAGCCAATGTGATCGAAAATCAGCTCGCTATTTCGGACTTACGGATGGGGTTTAATGAGGTCTTTGTGTTTACTCATGCAGTAGCAGAGAGAGATACTACGTTTAGTTGGCAACCTATTAATAGCAAGCAACTTCCAACAGAGTTTGGCATGGATGCTATAAAAGTTGTCTGGGATCAGCTGTAAACGTTTCGAGCAAATGGTGCCGGCACCAAGAGTCGAACTCGGGACCTACTGATTACAAGTCAGTTGCTCTACCAACTGAGCTATACCGGCACAGTATAGATGGTCGGAGTAGTAGGATTCGAACCTACGACCCTCTGCTCCCAAAGCAGATGCGCTACCAGGCTGCGCTATACTCCGACAAGGAGTGAGAAAAAGTGGTCGGAGTAGTAGGATTCGAACCTACGACCCTCTGCTCCCAAAGCAGATGCGCTACCAGGCTGCGCTATACTCCGACTTTTTCTCGTGTTGAATAAAGTTGGCTCCTCGAGCTGGACTCGAACCAGCGACCAATAGATTAACAGTCTACTGCTCTACCAACTGAGCTATCGAGGAACTGTTTACTCAACTGAGGGCGCATATACTAATTACGGGGCGGTACTTCGTCAAGCGCTCATTTGAACTTTTTCCTACTATTTCTTCAGGTATAATCT
>DAIRSP010000173.1:0-5129 GCA_036804365.1 Neptunomonas sp.
GTTATGGGTCTATTCATAATATTTATTTGATTGATAAGTCGGGTTATGTGGTTAGTTCGACTGATGATTCCCTATCAGCTTATAGTTCTTTTCCTTTGGCAAATGAAAATAGTTTTCTTTTTAATCAGATGGTTCGTGAAAACATGTCTGGTGTATTAAATTACAATATTTTGGGACGGAATGAAGTGATGTCTGGTTATGCAGATATTCTATTTTATCCCAAAAATCATCCTCTGAATTGGACAGTCATTATATCTTGGGATCTACAAGATATTTTAAAACCTGCTCAGGATGTAAAAGTTAAAACAGCTATAGCTTCTATTCTAATTGGCTTGGCTGTTTTTATAATTATGTCATTTATGGGTAGAAAAATTATTAAACTAGTTTGGCTACAGTCAAACTATGACGAGTTAACAAACCTACCGAACAGACATCTCCTTGCTGATAGGCTTAAACAAAGTATAAAAATAGCGAAGCGTTATAAAAAGAATGTAGCCTTGTTATTTATAGACCTTGATCAATTTAAAGAGGTTAATGACACTCTCGGTCATAATGTCGGTGATGAACTCTTGATCGTATTAGCCGAGCGTATTTCTAATACTGTACGAGAAATGGATACCGTTTCACGAATTGGCGGTGATGAATTTGCTGTTATTATTAATGAAGTATCCCACCTACCAAAACTTGAAATCATAGCGCAAACGTTACTCGATGAAATTGCCCGCCCTGTTACTATTGAACAAAATGTTTTACATATCACGGCTAGCATTGGCATTACCGTTTATCCTCGTGATGGCACCCATATAGGGGAACTACTAAAAAATGCTGATCAAGCTATGTATCGGGCAAAAGATAAAGGTCGGCAGCAATTTAGATTTTTCACCCAAGCGATACAGGATAGAGCCCAGCATCGCCTCCAAATAGCGATGCGCTTGCATGATGCAATTAAGGAAAACCATTTCGAACTCTATTACCAGCCTATTGTCTCGGCGCATGATGGTTGTGTTCGAAAAGTTGAAGCGCTGATCCGTTGGAATGATCCGGTAAATGGGCAGATAAATCCTGTTGATTTTATTAAAATTGCAGAAGAAACCAATAAGATAGTTGAAATTGGTGACTGGGTATTTGAGACAGCTGTTAAACAACAAATAATGTGGCTGAATAATTTTGGGCTAGATATACAGATCAGTATTAATGCGTCACCCATACAGTTTCGATCACCCGAACTTTTCCAAAAATGGCTAGCTTGTTTAGAAAAAAATGGCGCAAAACATGACGCGATTATTGTCGAAATAACAGAAAGTTTGCTGATGAAGGACGATCAATTAACGGCAGAGCATCTGCTTAATTTTCGTGATGCAGGCATCCCCGTCGCCATAGATGACTTTGGTACCGGGTATTCGTCACTTTCCTATCTTAATAAGCTTGATATTGATTATCTCAAGATTGATAAAATTTTTATTGATGGATTAGCCACATCCGCTGGAGACTATCACCTTACGGAAGCGATTATCGCCGTGGCTCACAAGCTTAGATTAGAAGTTATTGCTGAGGGGGTCGAACATGAAGCTCAGTACCAAGTTTTACAAGAGATGAATTGTGACTATTGTCAGGGCTATTACTTCGCTAAACCACTAACTGCCGATCAATTTGAAGAATTTATACAATCAAACCCGATAATCAATAAAAAAGCAGGGCTTTAAACCCTGCATTTCGTTGTAGCACTAATCGTCAGCGATCAGCTTACCCAGCATAGCGTGATAAATATCACGATCACCAATGTAGCCTAATACCTTCCCTTGATTATCTGCGACTAATACACCATGACCCGTTTGATATCGAAGAGCCATAACATCATACATCTTGGTATTCGCATTAACGCAAACAGGAAGAGAGGCTAGGGACTCAATCGGGTCTTCGCCAGACCACGAGATGACGTTAAGTCGTCTACCATCGCCATACTGTAGATGGTATTCCTGTGCCTCTGTATCCATTTCTAGCCAGCAGTCGCTCCGCTTACTTAGCAGCAAACGGCTATCGACCTCTTTAAATTGGCTCAGCGGTGTCATTAATGCTTTGGCGTTAACAACATGTACGGGATTGGTGTGGGCGACAAAATCACGGACATAATCATTAGCCGGATTTAAGACAATATTCTCCGGCGTATCATGCTGAACAATCTCACCATCTTTCATGATGGCAATATGGTTGCCTAGCTTGAGTGCTTCATCTAAGTCATGGCTTACGAAGATGACAGTCTTATTTAACTGTGCTTGTAAGCGCAGCAATTCATCTTGCAACTGACTTCTGATTAATGGGTCGAGTGCTGAAAAAGGCTCATCCATCAAGATGATGTCGGTTTCCATTGCAAAGGCTCTAGCCAAACCCACACGTTGTTGCATTCCACCTGAGAGTTCGTCAGGACGTTTGTCTGCCCATTCAGCCAAGCCTACTAATTCCAGCTGGTGGGTGACTTTTTTGCGGATTGTTTTTTTGTCGAGTCCTTTCTGCTCTAAACCAAAGCCCACGTTTTCTGCCACAGTAAGCCAAGGCATTAACGCAAACTTTTGGAAGACCATAGTAATGGTATTCATGCGTGCATCACGGCGTTCGTTCTCATTCAACGCGTGGAAGTCTTTTATACCATCTTCCGTCTCAATTAAGATTTGGCCGCGGGTGATCGGGTTTAGCCCATTGGCTGTTCGCAGCAGGCTAGATTTACCTGAGCCTGATAAACCCATGAGTACGCAAATCTCACCTTTGTTCACTTTCAAGTTTCCGCTGCGCACTGCGGTTGTCAAACCAATGCTATCCTTGATCTCTTGAAGGCTAATATTCTCATCGATCAGAGGTAGCGCGCGCTCGGGTTGTTCACCAAAAACCACATCTACATTTTTAAATTCAATCATGCCTGAAACTCCGATTAGTGGCTTTTAAACAGGCGATCGAGCATGATCGCAACTAGAACAATGGCTAAACCCGCTTCAAATCCGGTTGCGATATCGACGGTGTTCAGTGCGCGTACAACCGGCTTGCCTAGACCATCAGCACCGACTAATGCTGCAATAACGACCATGGATAAACTCAGCATAATGCATTGGGTCACGCCGGCACGGATGCTCGACATAGCCGCAGGGATTTCAACCTTCATAAGCAAGTTATGCTTGGTGCAACCGAATGCTCGCCCAGCTTCTATAAGCTCGGCGGGTACTTCAGAAATCCCTAAATAGGTAAGTCGAATCGGTGCTGCGATAGCAAAAACGACCGTCGATACTAACCCCGGCACAACTCCCAAACCAAAGAGCGTTAATGCTGGGATTAGATAGACGAAGGGTGGGATCGTTTGCATCAGATCCAGCAATGGTCTTAAGAAACGATAAAGCCCTGGTCGGTGTGCGGCGGCTATTCCTATCGGAACGCCAATCAGGACACACAGGCCGGTCGCGAAAAATATCAGAGAAAAGGTTTGAACCGTTTCTTCCCAATAGCCTAGATTCCAAATTAATAGCAAAGAAAGGATGAAAAATGCCGTAACGCCTTTATTGCGCTGTCGCCAGAAAACGAGGGCGGCAACAATGCCAATAAATAGCCAAGGTGGCAAAATAGTCAGCAGGTTGACCATGCTTTCGATCATTAATTCTAACCCTGCTGACAGGGTATCGAAGAAGTCGCCACTCACATCAATTAGCGAGTCAATAAGGGTTTCAGCCCATTCGCCAATCGGGAGTTTATTCTCAGTAATCATTGTCATGAATTTGTTTCTTTGTATTAATTTAAAGAAATGACCTAAGCCGGAGTCCTTGTTAGCTTAGGTCGTAGCAGCAGGGTTTACAGCTTTAGATACGCTTTTACAGCGGGTAGTGCAGAGTCACCACTTAATGTTTTCACATCTTCCAGCCAGTCATTAAGAACAGCGGGGTTCTTTTGTAACCATGCTTGGGCTGCAGCGGCTGGTTTCTGGCCTTCATCAAGAATAGCGCCCATCACTTCGTTTTCTGCTTGAAGTGTAAAGGTCAGGTTGGTGAGTAGCTTACCAACGTTTGGACACTCGCTTGCGTAGCCTTTACGAACATTGGTATGAACACTTGCGCCGCCTAAGTTAGGGCCAAAGAATGCGTCACCCCCTTCAAGGTAAGCTAGCTCAAAGTTTGAGTTCATTGGATGTGGTTCCCAGCCTAAGAAGACAATCCATTTGTTACGACGTGTGGAGCGTTTAACTTGTGACAGCATGCCCGCTTCACTCGATTCCACTACTTCAAAGCCTTGTAAGCCAAACGCATTTTGATCGATCATATCTTGGATCAGACGGTTACCGTCATTGCCGGGCTCGATGCCATAAATACGATTGTCGAACTTATCTGCAAACTTAATAAGATCAGCAAAGCTTTTTACACCCGCTTCATAGACATACTTAGGTACTGCCAAGGTGTATTTGGCGCCATCAAGGTTTTTATGGATGGTTTCTACAGTGCCTGCTTCACGGTAAGGCGCAATATCACCCTCCATTGTAGGCATCCAGTTACCGAGGAATACATCGATCTCGCCATTCTCGATAGACTTGTAGGTCACAGGTACCGATAGTAGGTGAGTTTTCGTTTGGTAGCCCATGCCCTTGAGTAGTTCTGAGGCTATGGCTGTGGTTGCCGTAATATCGGTCCAACCTACATCCGAAAATCTAACGGTTTCGCACTGGTTGGCTTGTACATTGAAAGACAATGCCGTTGCTGCGGCTAACATTAAGGTTCTGGTTTTCATGTATAACATCCTATTGAATGGTTATATTTCAACCAGATCGTTGAGTAACATTCGGCGTTAAGCCCTGTTTGTCGACGATCTGGAGTTAGGTTCTTGCGGGTGTATTCGGTCTTTGTCGGTCTGTCCACTGTCTATCCATGACGACCTCTACCTGTGCTGGTTCAACAGCTTGGCCATGCAAAATTAGATCAGCTGCACGTTCTGCGACCATAATCGTTGGCGCATTGAGGTTGCCGTTAGGAATCGTCGGAAAAATTGATGAGTCCACGACGCGCAAAGATGTCACTCCATGCACGCGAGTCTGTGGATCCACAACCGCTAATGGATCGATTCCCATTTTGCATGAACAAGATGGATGGTAGGCACTTTCAACA
>DAIRSP010000174.1:0-5075 GCA_036804365.1 Neptunomonas sp.
ATGTTGGTACGACAGGAACAGGCTCTTTCACTGGGTCTGCGGCAGCGAATGTCTTAGACAGTTCACAGATACCAGGCAGACGAGAGTGAAGCACCTCTTCACCCAAATGATCAAGCTTCAAGTAAACATGATCACCGTCAGGACCACAGCCACGACCTTCAAGGATTTCAAGAATCATTGAACGTGCAACCACATCACGGCCTGCTAGGTCTTTAGCGTTAGGAGCATAACGCTCCATGAAGCGCTCACCGTCTTTATTGACTAAGTAACCACCTTCACCACGGCAACCTTCAGTTACCAATACGCCCGCGCCAGCTATACCCGTCGGGTGGAACTGCCACATCTCCATATCTTGTGCAGGAACACCCGCACGCAGAGACATACCCATACCGTCGCCAGTATTGATAAGTGCGTTTGTAGTCGACGCATAAATACGACCAGCACCACCTGTCGCTAAAACAGTGGCTTTAGCTTTGATATAAACCGTTTCTCCTGTTTCGATACAAATAGCGATACAGCCGACAACCGCACCATCTTCGTTCTTAACAAGATCAACCGCATACCATTCGTTCAGAAAGGTAGTACCCGCTTTCATGTTAGCTTGGTACAAGGTATGCAACAGTGCATGACCTGTACGGTCAGCAGCAGCACAAGTACGCGCAGCCTGACCACCTTCACCGAAGTTTTTAGATTGACCACCGAATGGACGCTGATAAATACGGCCAATTTCAGTACGGGAGAAAGGCATCCCCATATGGTCTAATTCAAACACAGCCTGAGGACCAACAGAGCACATATACTCAATCGCATCCTGGTCACCGATATAATCGGAACCTTTAACTGTGTCATACATGTGCCAGCGCCAATCGTCATTTGGGTCAGCACTTGCAATCGCGCAAGTGATACCACCTTGTGCCGATACTGTGTGCGAACGTGTTGGAAACACCTTAGTGACACACGCAGTATTCAAACCAGATTGAGCTAACTGAAGTGCAGCACGCATGCCTGCACCACCGCCGCCAACAACAATCGCATCAAATGTTAATGTGCGCAGTTTACTAGTCATCTTTAGACTCCCCACAGAATCTGAATACCCCAAACGACGTAGATAAACGTCAACAAACCACATACCGACTGAACGACAAAACGAATGCCAGTAGGTTTAATGTAGTCTGTAGTCACTGACCACAAACCAATCCAAGCGTGTGCCGCCATAGACAGTAGTGTCAGCAGGGTAAAGATGCGCATCGATGTGCACTCAAATAAAGAACTCCACTGCGCATAATCCAAACCAGGATTAAACAGTAGGTAACCAATCATGAAGATTGTATAAGCGAGCAATATTACGGCCGTTACACGCTGAATCATCCAGTCGTATAATCCGCTACGGCCAAAGCTAGTGATACTTGTTACCATACCCAAACTCCCGCCAGTAGTACTGCAACTGCACCCGCTGCCAGCGTTACTTTCGCTGCCAGAGTACCGCTTTCAAGCTCTTCTAAGTGACCAGCATCCATAATAAGATGCTTAACACCCGCTAGCATATGATATAGCAGTGCAGAAACCAGTCCCCATGTAATGAATCGAGCGATAAAGCCTTCTTCAAACATAGTCATTGCTTCGTTAAAGCCAGCTTCTGATTCGAGAGACAATCCCAATGCATAGGTCATAAAGAGTGTGCCGAAAAATAGCACAACACCCGTAGCACGATGCAATATGGATGTAATCGCAGGAAGTGGCTGCTTGATAGTTCGCAGATCTAAATTTACAGGTCTTTTTTTGTTCACGGCTCTTGTTCACACTTTGCTGCCCATCAGGGGCAAGGTTGCTCGGAAGTGTTCAGAGAGTAGTTCCTCAGACGAATATACACGCCAACACTTACGGAACGCGTACTTCGGGTCGAGAGTATAGTCAGTTGAAATAAATATTACAACGCGACTTTTCCCACTCTAAGCCTAACGTCTAGTGGGTATTTTTCATCCCCACTCTTCGCATGTACAACTAAAAGCGTATTCTTAATAAGTAGTAAAATTGTTAGAAATTAGCACTATATGTTGCAATGCAGAAAACACGTATATTGTCCAGATTGACAATCTTGTATCAATCTCTATATTGGACAAGTCCCAAACGGACCAAGACTCAATAAATATGATCCGCTAAAAGCAGATCATAAATAACAAACATATTGATAGGAGCCTCTGATGGCTGATAAGAAAGCACGTTTGACTGTCGATGGTCTTGATGATGTTATCGAACTTCCGGTTTACTCTGGCACTGAAGGCCCAGATGTAATTGACGTTCGTCCTCTGACAGGCCAGGGTCTTTTCACCTACGATCCAGGTTTTGTTTCTACTGCTGCCTGTGAATCGAAAATTACCTACATTGATGGCGGCAAAGGTGTTTTGCTTCATGGTGGTTACCCAATCGAGCAATTAGCAGAGAACTCTGATTACCTTGAAACCTGTTTCTTGCTGTTGAATGGCGAATTACCGACTCCAGAGCAGAAAGAACTTTTCGTTAGCACCATTAAGCGTCATACCATGGTTCATCAACAAATGACCCATTTCTTTAACGGTTTCCGCCGTGACGCTCACCCGATGGCAATCATGGTTGCAGTTGTAGGTGCTTTATCTGCGTTCTACCATGACTCGTTGGATATTGATAACGCTCATCATCGTGAAGTGTGTGCATACCGCCTAATCGCTAAAATGCCAACCATCGCTGCGATGTGTTACAAATACAGTATTGGTCAGCCTTTCCAATATCCTCGTAATGATTTGGACTATGCTGATAACTTCCTGCATATGATGTTCGGTACTCCGTGTGAAACTTATGTACCTAACCCAATCCTTGCGAAAGCAATGGATCGCATCTTCTTATTGCACGCTGACCACGAGCAAAACGCATCAACTTCAACTGTACGTTTAGCCGGTTCTTCTGGTGCAAACCCATTTGCCTGTATCGCTGCTGGTATTGCTGCACTTTGGGGACCTGCTCACGGTGGCGCCAACGAAGCTGTTCTAACTATGTTAGAAGAGATTGGCGATGAAGCGAACATTCCTGAGTTTATCCAACGCGCTAAAGATCCTGATGATAGCTTCCGCTTGATGGGCTTCGGTCACCGTGTTTACCGTAACTTTGACCCGCGCGCTAAAGTTATGAAGCAAACTTGTGATGAGGTCTTGGCAGAGCTTGGCATCGAAAACGATCCATTGCTGAAAATTGCTAAGCGTTTAGAGCAGATCGCTCTTGAAGATGACTACTTCGTTCAGCGTAAGCTTTACCCGAACGTAGACTTCTACTCAGGCATCATCCTGAAAGCTATCGGTATTCCAACTAACATGTTTACCGTTATTTTTGCGCTTTCTCGTACTATTGGCTGGATCTCTCATTGGAGCGAGTTCCACAGTAGCCCGAATAAGATTGGCCGTCCTCGCCAACTTTATACTGGCCCAAGCCAACGCGATTACCCTAAAAAGTAATTGTTTTGAATAAAAAAACCCGCTAACAAGGCGGGTTTTTTTGTGTAGGGTATGGCATCACTGTTTACTACCTATTTCATCCAACCTATCTCGATCGCGGTGGCCGCGCCTATTACAGCAAAATCTAAATTGGGTGGTAATAGCGCAATTGATGACGAAATTTGCACCCTCCCTCCCATTATTTCTGCTGCCGATTGAGGCAATAATGGCTCTTTAGTCGGTTCCGCATACCCAATTGGCCAAATAGGCCAGTTCGTTTTTACATCATATTTATCCGTTGCGCCCAAGGTATGCAGCAATTCATGTGCTGCGATAAGATTATTGAGCCCCTGCTGCTCTGCTTCAGCGATACCGTTGACGACACCAATTAACCCTTTCTGTAGGCCCAATGAGTGCCTAATCAAATTCTCACTGTCTGCTGAATAGAGTCGTAAATAAACGCGAATGGTTTTCTCAGCTTCCAAATCCGCCTCTTCACTCCAAACCCAATAGCGCATTCTTGCTCCCCATAATATATTTTCCAATATACTCGGGTTATCCGGCGGAACAGGAGGTGAAGTTTTAGGCTGCGGCTGCAGACTCACTTTTATAGGATTTTTTAAAGCCAATCGATATTTTTGGGCTTCGCGATTAAAAAAAAGCGTTAAGTCACTAAATTGAAGGGACGTAAGCGTGTTTATGTAGCGCTGAGTTTCAAGACGCTCGTCAGCATTAATGGGGTATACCTTGACAACAACAGGCGTCAACCAAGAGATCTCTGCTGTGTTTGACCAAAAGCCATTTAAATAGAGCGCCAAACCCAACAGGATCAGCAGAAATAAGCGTGAAAAGATACTCACCCCCACCTCTTTTTTATCAAATAAAGTTAGCAATTTGCGCGATAGCTATATATCGGGCCACCTTACCTACACTTATAAAGACCGCACTCCACAAAAGAGAAAGACGTAACCAACCCGCAACAAAGCAGAGTGGGTCGCCCAATATTGGCAACCAAGCCAATAAAAGCACTGACGCTCCATATCTATCTAACCAACGTCTAACTCTAGCCTTTTTAGAGTCAGCGAGCGGCCTGATTGGATAACGGGTCGATACCCAGCGTCCCATAACATAGGTAAGCATACTCCCTAAAATATTACCGGTCGCAGCCACAGCGATTAATAAGGCCACTGATTCATCGGAGTTTTCGATCAACCACAAAAGGTAAACTTCAGAACCACCTGGTAACAGTGTAGATGAGATCAAGCTGCTAGCGAAAAGACTGAATAGCTCGTTCAAATATTGAGCCCTTGTCTAATACAACTCAATACTCCCATCTCGTAACCTCCGGCCAACGCCTCATAAACAGGCTTGAGCGCCTGACCAAAACGCTGCTGACTGTCTAAGATCACCTGCTGTATATGCTTCAACTCCGCATCGGGCAACTCAACAACCTCTTCTACACTCAAAACTTTATCTCTAATCCCCAGCGTCAGGTGAGAATAGATGACTTTAGTAGATAATTTCTGCATTTTTGCCACCTGACCAATCGACATGCCAGCCTTAAAGAGCGCTATCGACTCTTGAGCCTGATAATCGACTGACGAAGGGGTGAGT
>DAIRSP010000175.1:0-5056 GCA_036804365.1 Neptunomonas sp.
CTTAACAGCAATACCAGTTATCGAGTGAGCGGTAAAACCGTTAGAAGCAACGAAAATACTGCAACGAACCATTCAGGCAAAGGTCCATTCGGGCCTGTCGCTAATGATGATGCGGATCATAGCCGTCTCTCTTTTAGATCGGATACCGACTTTGGTAACGGCCAGTCACTTATGTTGGATACATCAGTGTTCAAGGGAGAGTCTGATCAGCGCGTGTTTATCGTAGAAGAAAACTCTCAATTGCCGCCAAGTTTAGTGGTTAGCAATACATTGGCCTATTTGACGGCTCCTCCGCCTGGAGGTGCAGGTTTAAGTGCAGAGCAGGCCGCTAGCGCATTAGTGCTACCTACGCCTAATGATCCTTGGGATTGTTTAACCGTCGTTTGCTTAAAAGATGTACAAGATAATCAAAAATATCAAGGCGCGCATTTGCTTGCACGTTGGCGAGAAGTCGCAGGCGATGAGTGGCAGTCGATACAAGCCTACGTGGATTACACTCAGCGTGAAGATTATCAGCTAGATCAGCGTGCGGTGGCGCTAGATCTTGATTTTGAGCGGGGCTTTCGTTACGACGGCGGTCAGTTAGCTTGGGGCTTCGGATTCCGGACTTTAGATGATTCACTAACGCCTAATTTATCGCCAGCGCAGGTGGTATCTTTTCATCCTTCAAGCCAGCGCAATAACGTGTTTAATGGATTTATACAGAATGAGTTGAATCTAACGGACGATGCGCGCGTGTTACTTGGTTTAGGGTATGAGTACTCTTCGGTTTATGGAAGTCAGTGGCAGCCGAGTATTCGCGGCATTGTTTCTGTCACGCCTAAGACGCAGGTTTGGGGCGCGCTTTCTTACTCATCGAGAGTGCCCTCACGTGTTGAAACCAGTGTGTTAGCCAATTCAGCCTATGTTGCAACGGGTAATCCGGATATTACATCTGAAAAACTAACATCCGCAGAAATGGGGATTCGATTTGCTCCGAGTGATGCTTTAACGTTTGACTTAGCTGCGTTTCGGTACCGCTATGAAGATTTAACCTCAGTGAGAATAGAACAATTCTTCAACCCAGTACTGAACCAAACGGGGATTGTTTCCTTTCATAATGATGCTGCCGGTGATGCTTATGGCGCTGAATTTGCGATTCGTTGGGTCGTTAGTCCGACATGGACTGTGAATACCTCTTACAGTTGGTTAGCTCAGTCGATGGATACCTTGGCGACAGGTGTGGAGTCGACAATTTCAGCTAATAAATCACCTGAGCATCAAATAGCTTTACGTTCTAGCTGGGATCTGAGTGATTCTGTTGAGCTCGACCTTGGGCTTTTTTATGTTTCGGAGTTGGGAGCTACAGGTTCTGCATTGTTGAAAAGCGATTACACTATCAACAGCTATGTGCGCACCGATCTGCGTATTGGTTGGCAAATATCACCAGACGTAGAGCTGAGTCTGATTGGTAGAGGACTACTAGACGACAAACACCAGGAGTTTATCTCATCACCGCTCAATGTGGGGGGAGTAGCTGAGAATACTGAGATAGATAGAAGTATCACTGCAAAACTGACGGTAAGGTTTTGAGGATGGTACTGATGTTAAGAAAGTATTTGCAAAAAGTGTTACTTATCTCAACGGCCTGTTGCTTTCTCTCCTTTACTGTTAGAGCAGAGGAGGGGGTTTTAGAGGATGTGAAGTCTGTATATATTTACAACTTTCTCTCTTTTATTGAGTGGCCATTAAGCCTCGTGCAACCCAAGGATCGATACCTCCTATGTGTCAGTGCGACAGAGAGTTTTGTTAATAAGCTGAATCGGGCTGTTACTAATGAGAAAGTGAATGGGTTACCGATTCAGGTAATGCCCTTGGATAATTTAAAAACAGCTAATCAGTGTCACCTTCTTTACTTACAGGATGAGAGTAAGTTTTCTGTTGAAACCCTTTTGGGGTTACAAAAGAATGGCACCTTAATCGTCGGTGAGTCGGCAAGTTTTTTAAGCTCTGATGCCGGTATGATAGGGTTCGAAAGCCGTGGTATGAAAGTACGTGTTGCGATCAATTTAACCCATATGCTAAATGCAGGTTTTAAGGTGAGCTCTAACTATTAAGGGTGGTTAGGATAGAGAGGTAATATAAAGGTCGCGTAAGGCGACCTTTATAGTTATTGGGATTATTGTACGGATTCGTTATCCGTAAATAGTCCTTCAAAGAGAGCCGTGGAGAGATAGCGTTCGCCAGAATCGGGAAGGATAACGACTATTTTCTTACCTTTGTTTTCTGGCATTTGTGCTAAACGCAGTGCCGCAGTGGTAGCCGCTCCACAAGAGATACCCGCTAGAATGCCTTCTTCTTGCATAAGACGTCTTGCGGTTGCAATAGCCTCGTCATTGGTGACCTGCTCTACACCATCAATCAGCGAAAGATCCAAATTGGCTGGAACAAACCCCGCACCAATACCTTGAATCTTATGAGGAGCAGGCTTTATTTCTAAGCCTTTGATAGTTTGGGTGATCACTGGTGAGTCAGTAGGCTCAACTGCAATGCTTTGAATCGCTTTACCTTGGGTTTTTTTGATATAGCGAGACACACCTGTAATTGTGCCACCGGTCCCAACGCCAGCAACAAAGATATCTATCTGGCCTTCAGTATCGCGCCAAATTTCAGGGCCCGTGGTTTGTTCATGAATAGCCGGGTTAGCTGGATTTTGGAATTGTTGAAGCATCATCACATTGACGGGATCTGCATCGACCATTTCTTGAGCTTTAGCGATTGCCCCTTTCATACCCTGTTCAGGTGGGGTAAGAATAATTTGGGCACCCAGCGCCTTCATCAGCTTGCGGCGCTCAATGCTCATAGACGCAGGCATCGTAAGGGTCAGTTTATAACCACGGGATGCAGCAACAAAGGCAAGTGCAATACCCGTATTACCGCTTGTCGGCTCAACTAACGTCATACCCGGCTTGAGTTGCCCTGACTTTTCAGCGGCCCAAACCATGTTAGCACCAATGCGGCACTTGATAGAGCCCGCTGGGTTACGAGATTCGATTTTTGCGTAGACTTCAGCGTCAGGAGCCAAACGAGCTAGACGGATCAGGGGGGTGTTACCCGATTGATAAGGAGTTATCCTGAAAAGCTTGCATTTTATTTCCTTAGTTGGCAAATGAGAAATTTGGAATCAAGTGTACCTGTCGATAAGATTCTTTTCACAGATTCCTTTGCTATAACTATATTATAAAAAAATAGTTTTGCAGGTGAACAGCATCGTCATTTGTGGCAGAGCATAAGCAGAAATAGTGTATTAAGACTTTAATAAATAGGTAGCCGATTGAAACAGTATTTTGACAACTTACCCGTAAGACATAAGCTTTCTGCGATTGTAATGCTTACAGCCGTAACTATGTTGATCCTTACCTATACGGTTTTTATATTGAATTTCTGGCTCAATAGCCGGGAGCAGTTAATAAACTCTACCCATACCTTAACTAAAGCCGTCAGTATTAATGCCACCGCGGCTTTAGTCTTCGATGATAATCTGACGGGAAAAGAACTGCTTAATACACTGAGTGCGAATAGCGATATTGTTTATGCTGTACTTAAAAATAAACAGAATGAGTTTTTTGCTGATTACGGTGTCTCTGCGGGTGATCACTTAAAGCTCAATGAAAAAGCTATTGCTGAGTTCAATAATGATACGGGTAGCATCGATTGGCGATACGAATTTTTTGATGATTACTTGGTGATTGATCAGATAATCAATGTCGATAATCGCAATATAGGACGACTAGAAATACATGTGAGTCTAGATAGCTATCAGCAGATGGTCAGTAGTTGGATCGTTTTTGGTGCCAGTGTATTGGTCGCCATCTTGTTTATAGGTTACATGATCTCCTCTCGGCTTCAGCTGGTGATTACGCGACCGATGGAAATGCTAGTTGATGCGATGAAAGCGGTTTCAGACAATAGTGACTATTCAAGGCGTGTTGCTTACGAGTCTACTGATGAGTTTGGGGTGATGGTGAAAGGCTTTAACACCATGATCGGACAAATTGAAGTCCGTGATGAGCAATT
Source organism: Neptunomonas sp. (assembly GCA_036804365.1). Taxonomy (GTDB): domain Bacteria; phylum Pseudomonadota; class Gammaproteobacteria; order Pseudomonadales; family Balneatricaceae; genus Neptunomonas. Next base: position 4,057 of record DAIRSP010000175.1, read on the forward strand.
ACAACATGCGCGTGATGTTGCCGAAGAAGCGAATAAAGCCAAGTCTCGTTTTCTTGCGACCATGAGCCATGAAATAAGAACACCGATGAACGGTGTCTTAGGTATGGCGGAGCTATTGTTGGGCAGCAGCTTGGATGAAGAGCAAAATAGGTATGCTGTTACCATTCATAAATCGGGGGCTTCGCTCTTAAATATCATCAACGATATTTTGGATTATTCTAAAATTGAAGCGGGCCAGCTTAAACTCGAACTTATCAATTTTGATTTGTATGAACAGATTGATCAGATAGTCTCACTCTTAAGCGAGTCTATGGGCGCAAAAAAATTGACACTCTCTACCCAATTTGATGCTCGCTTCAGCGGCACAATGACAGGTGATCCGATACGTGTGCGCCAGATTTTAATGAATCTAGTGGGCAACGCTATCAAGTTTACACATGCGGGTCGGGTCGATATTATCGTCTCGGGACGCTTTGAAGGTGAAGAGCTTTATGTGAGGGTAGAAGTTCGTGATAGTGGGCCGGGAATATCAGAAGACTCGCAGAAGAAAATATTTGAATCCTTCTCTCAGGCTGATTCCTCTATCACTAGAAAATATGGTGGTACAGGCTTAGGCTTGGCTATCTGTTTGCAGTTAATCGAGTTGATGTCCGGCCGAATTGGCGTTCAGAGTGTTTTAGGCGCGGGTTCGACTTTTTGGTTTGAGTTACCTTTAGCTAAACAGGATTTAATTCCTTCGCGTGATGGTAAAACGCTTTTGGGTGGCTACCGCGTTTTATTGTTAGGCCATTCATCCCCCGTGTTAGATGCTGTGAAGTCGCTGCTACAGAGCTGGGAACTCTTTGTAGAGACATCAGACAGCGTGAGTGATGCTGAAAATCGTATTTTAAAAGCCGCAGCGCGAGGCAAACGCTTTGATCTTGTCATTTTAGAGCAGAACCAACTTGAGCGCGAGGCGACGCGCTTTGTTCACTCTATCAATCATCGTATCGGCTTGCTT
>DAIRSP010000176.1:0-5032 GCA_036804365.1 Neptunomonas sp.
GCACAGACGCGAAGCTTTACTGAGGCCTGCGCGCAGGTGCATCTGTCACAACCCGCTTTAAGTGTAGCGATTAAAAACTTAGAAGATGCGCTAGGTGGGCAGTTGCTCGCCAGAACAACGCGGACGTTGGCTTTAACACCCGAAGGCGAAGCGTTTTATCCAACAGCTCAGCGCTTGCTTAAGGATTTAGATGAAGCGAGTGATGAGATGCATAATCGCTTTGCGCTGTTTCGGGGCAAAATAGCGATCGCAAGTATGCCTTCATTCGCTTCTAATCAGTTGCCGAGCGTTATACGTCGCTATCACGATAAATATCCAAAGATTAATATCATGGTGCATGACGTCATTGCAGAAGATGTGCTGGATATGGTGCGCAGCGGTAGAGTTGAAGTAGGGGTGACGTTTGACCCTGGTGAAACAGAAGATCTTTTATTTCAGCCACTTTTTGATGATTGCTTTATCGCGGTGTTGCCCAAAGACCATGCTTTAGCGACAGAAACAGCCGTTGAGTGGCGACAGTTGCTTGAGCATGACTTTATCATCCTGCAACGCCCTTCAAGTGTTCGGCACCTTGTCGATCGTATCTTAGAGTCTGAAGGGCTGAGTATCACACCGCAATATGAAACGCATCAGCTCGCAACCATCGGACGCATGGTTGCAACCGGCTTAGGCGTAAGTGTTGTTCCATCCCTTTGCAATGAACAGATGCAGGAGTTAGGAGCTGTTTGTCGTCCATTAAGTGCTCCACAAATTAGACGCCAAGTGGGGGTGCTTACTCGGCGTCGATATCCACTCTCAACGGCAGCAAGAGAGTTAGTGGATGTGCTGCTGACCTGTTTTTAATGGGCAGGGGGGAGTTGATCTACTTGATTCCAGACGTCGTTGCCCCACAGTGGAACCGTTGATAAAGAGTGTTTATGGCTACCATTAACCTCTTTCGTAGAATAGCTCACATAGATCAGCGTTTTGTTTGCTGCATCATAAATTCTGCGTACTTTTAATGTCTTAAAAAGAATGCTTTTAGAGGTCGCAAAAACGATTTCACCTTGTTTCGATTGATCAATAGCTTTGATCATCTCCAAGGTGATTGGGCCGGTTTGCCTACAGGCAATAGACATATCGGATGGATCGGCAAGGTCGAGATTGGCTTCGATATGCGCAATATGGCAACTAACACCGGTAACGATAGGGTCTTTTACAATTTCAAGTTTGATGTCTTTCGTGGTAAAAACACCAAGGCTGACGTTGCCGACTTCGTTGTCAGAGCAAGCTGATAATGTCAGTGCAAACATTAGATAGGTCATTATTCTAAATGGATAACGCATTTTATCCTCTCTTGAATCGTCTTTATGACGTCTAAAATCTTCTTGCGAGTGATCGTTATTCTCTCACAATAGGGGTGAGATTGAATGAAAATTGCAGTTTTTTGTGGCTCTAGCAGCGGTTCAAAAGCTATTTTTGCGCAGCACGCACAACGCTTAGGGCAATATATTGCAGAGCAAGGGCACGCCTTAGTCTATGGTGGTGGTAAAACGGGTTTAATGGGCATTGTGGCTGATAGTACGCTAGCTGCGGGCGGTGAAGTATATGGTGTCATGCCAAAGACGTTAACGGATAAAGAGATTCAGCATCAGGGTCTGACACAGTTATTCATCGTCGATGATATGCATGAAAGAAAAGCGAAAATGGCTGAATTAGCTGATGCCTTTATAGCCTTACCTGGTGGTATAGGTACACTTGAAGAGCTGTTTGAAATTTGGACGTGGGGGCAGCTCGGCTATCACCATAAAGCCTGCGCTATCTACAACGTCGATGGATATTACGATCAGCTTTTGGCGTTTGTCGAAACCATGGTGGAAAACCAGTTTATGCGTGAAGAGTACGCCAATATGGTTCAAATCAGTGATAACCCCGAAACACTCTTAGCCCTAATAAGTCAGTATCAGTCACCCAAAGAGAAGTGGAGCTAATCAATGTTTCAAAGCTTTATCTCTATATTGCCGTTGTTTCTGATGATTTCGTTGGGCTATATCGCCAAAAAAACAGTATTTGATATCAAGATGCTGCCCGGGCTGAATCAGTTTGTTTATTTTCTGGCTGTCCCTGCATTGCTTTTTAATGCTTCTAGTAAGCAGTCGCTCGATAATTTGATAAACGTTCCTGCTTTAAGCGCCTTCTTTTTAGGCGCGTTGTTTACAGGCCTGTTAGTTTTTGCAGTGGCTAAACTCTTGTTTCGTGTGACTGATGCTAGTGCATTGGTGATTCGGGGTCTGAACGGTGTATTCGCCAACTATGCCTACATGGGGATTCCCTTGACCTTCGCGGTGCTAGGTGAAGATGCTTATGCGGCGACTGTCAGTATTATTCTGGCGGGAAATATTGTGTTTATTGGCGGTGCGCAGTTGTTGATTGAGTCGATCAAACAGCAAGAGATGGGGCTGAAACCTATTTTATCTATTTTAGATCGCTCTTTACTGCGAAATCCGGTTTTTTTATCGACCATGCTAGGTTTATTGGTTGCCGGAAATGAGACACCTATTCCGTCAGTTATCCAGTCAGTGTTAGATATGTTAGCGCCCGCCGCAGTGCCCGTTGCCCTATTTTGTTTAGGTTCAAGCCTACAATTTGCTCGAACCTCTATGCCTTTGCATGAGCTTGGCTGGATGTTGCTCGTTAAGCTGATTGCGCATCCTGGCTTAACATTTTTGGGATTCTATTTATTACAAGTTGAAGACAGTATTTGGGTGGCCACCGCGGTACTTCTAACCGCACTGCCAACGGGTGCCTTAGCGCATGTGGTCGCTCTCAAGTACGATATTTTCGAAAAAGAAACCTCGCAAATCGTGGTAGCCTCGACTGTGGTATCTTTGTTATCTGTGACGGTATGGATGAGCATAATCCAATGATTTTTTCTAAAAATACAGAGAATTCTTCTAAATAGTTGTGAAATTTAGCCGGATATCCTAGAACTAAGAGGAGATAATTTAGCGTTAGAAAAATGAATGGGTGTTTCTATGCTGACCAAAATAATAACTATACTATCAAGCCGACTCCTTCTTCCCATCTTGGGTGCAATCTTGGCACTGATGATCACACAAGTTGCTGTCTCCTTATGGGTGACTCAAAACAGTGTAGATACGCTGGTGCAAAGGGTCTTATCTTCATTAGATGAGGCAAGTCAGCAAACATTAAGTAGTTTAGAAAACTCACAGTCCAAGATTAATAATGCCGTTGAGTCGCTATCTGAGCAGGCAACTCAGTCCCTTAGTCAAACCATGTCGCAAGAGCTAAAGGCTGAAAAGGTGAATGTCGAAACCTTGTTAGTCGGTTCTGTGCAAGATACGGCTAAAGCCATGGCTGATCTGATGGCTTTAGTGGCACCTAATGCGATTTGGGATAATGACTCACCTAAGCTCACTCAGCTGGTTATGGACTTGCATCGTAATGAGCAAGTGTTGTTTGCTCGTTATTATGGGCGTGATGGCAATCCATTAACTCGATTTTTAGATAAACGTATCGATAAGGTAAATGAACTAGCTTCGAAGGGCGAAGGCAAAAAAACATTCGATCGGGTATTAGATGCCGCGAAAAAAGATCCCTCAGTTTTTATGATTGAGGTTGATATTAACCCACGCGGTGCAGTGATAGGTCGCTTCGTTTTAGGGGTGACTAATCAAAAGGCTCTTGAAGCGAGTCAGGCCGTAGATGAACATTTTACTTCCATAGTTTCTTCTAGTAAGGCGAGAGTAAAAGAGGCGATTAATAGTGAGTCTAAGGCGACGAAGGATGCAGTATTTGAAGCGATTGATGCGTCTCATGCTATTGCGTTAAATACGGAAAAGCGTATGCGTGAAGAGATTGATCAGTCTGCAGATATGCTGATGGATAGTTTATCAGCCGTTCTTGTAGGCTTAGGCTTTTTGATTATTATTTTATTGGTGAGTGTTTTCTCTATCCGTGTTATCAATAAAATCAATATATTAACGGACTCACTGAAGGAGTTGTCTGAAGGTGAGGGGGATCTAACACAGCGTATTAATATTAGCAGCCAAGATGAAATTGGTGCGATGGCTGAGGCTGTTAACCTGTTTATCAAGAAGACACAAGAGTTGGTTTCCCAAGCTAATTCTTCAGCAGATGAAGTTGTAGGTCATTTAACACAACTGAATAGTGTGTCTAGCAAAGTAGCCGGCGCTGCCAACAGGCAGGAAGAGAAAGTGAGTCAAGTGAGTTCATCCATGACAGATATGGTACATACCATACACGTTGTCAGTGAACGGATTCAGGACAATCTTACCAATGTTGATAGTATTCGAACTGCGGCAGTCGATGCCGGACGTAGTTCAGATAAAGTGCGCCAAGCTATTTCAGATATGGTGGCGGATGTTCAAACAGCAACGGATACGGTTAACAGTGTATCTGATCTCAGTGGGCAGATTGAGTCAGTGCTCGATATGATTCGTGCGATTGCTGAGCAAACTAATTTATTAGCCTTGAATGCGTCTATCGAAGCCGCTAGAGCGGGTGATGCCGGAAGGGGATTTGCAGTAGTTGCGGATGAAGTGAGAAATCTTGCCAGTAAAACACAGCAGTCTACAGTCGATATTCAAAAGCAAATCAGTGCATTGCAGGCGGCAGTGAAGCAAGTTGTAAATAGTATCTCTGAAGCAAGTGGTCGTGCGAGTCAAGGTATTGACTGTATTAATGAGTCTGATGAGCAGATTCAGAATATGTCTAAAGCGGTACAAAATCTTTACGACTTGACGAACGATATTGCAGCGATGGCGGAAGAGCAGTCACAGGTATCTGCGGGTATTAATCATTCCTTAGAAGATATTAGTCGAGAGACTCAGGTGACTGGGCAAGCTGTTGGGCAAAACCGCCATTGCGTTGAAAGCCTAAACAAAACGGCACAAGGGCTAAAACTCACCCTATCGCGTTTTAAAATTAACTAATACAACTAAGAACTCAATCTGCAATCTTAATTTGCTAATGCCATTGCGCGATGTGATGGCTATTAGCGTCTAAGAAC
>DAIRSP010000177.1:0-5026 GCA_036804365.1 Neptunomonas sp.
GCTTTATTGAATCAATATTTCATAGGCTTCTCGTATGGCGATAAAGGTATTTTGATCACCACCTTTATCTGGATGATGCCTAGAAGCTAAGATTTGAAATTGTCGTTTAATGGTTTTTTTATCGACGGTGTTGTTATCCAGCTCCAATAAAGCCAGCGCTGTCGATATTTTGTCAGGATTAATATAGCGTTGCCAAAAATCATTCAGTAAGTTGGCCACATAATCAGGGCTGGCTTCGTTAAAATGGCTCCAGTCTAGATAGTACTCAGCCAGTTTTTGGGCAGTAGAGATTGCCGCAAGGCTATGATCACAGCATGACTCTGATTCAGACGACTTCTCTAGTTTGATAGTTAATGCTGATATATAAAGTTCTTGTTGGAGCGTTTCGCGTAACCAATGTTGTGTTTGGTATAGCGCATTCATGGTAATAAAGTGTTTCTGAAAAAGACGAAGGTCAGGCTGCTCGCTGAGTAGCTCAAAGAGTCCTTCGGCTTCGATGGCTTTGATTAGAGTATATTCATCAAAGCCACCGGGGTAGGTTCTTAATGCCTTGAGAATGATGCTAATGATCGGGTTACTTATGCTCGATTCGGTACGGTCGAACATTGGCTGTGTGGTTGTATGAGTCATTCTCCAAGTCTAGTGAATAGATAGTTCATTGTAAAAAAATACTCAGGAGTCAATAGATCGATATGAAAGTCCATCCGAAGGTACGTATTGGATTAATTGCTGTTGTAGGGCTTGTGTGGATCTTTCAAGAATATCAGGCAGGTACCTTATTTAACTATCAGCGTGAGCCGAGTCAGCCTGCGTTGAGGGCGGAAGTAGCTTATGATCGCCAAAGCGATAATCAAGCACTTGAAGAGGCGATCACTGCTCGTATCAGCGATCGGGTGCTTGAAGGTAGTGGCGTTGTTAAAGCCGTACTGGCGGATGATAATCAAGGCACTCGCCATCAGAAGTTTATTCTCTCCCTACCATCGGGGCGTACGGTCTTAATTGCGCACAATATTGATCTTGCTCCTCGTTTGCCGAATTTACAAAAGGGCGACTCGGTGGGATTTAAAGGAGAGTATGAATGGAACGATAAAGGTGGCGTTGTTCACTGGACACACCATGATCCTGCGGGGCGTCATGAAGCTGGCTGGTTAGATTATAACGGTCAGCGCTATCAATAAAATCAATTTAAAATCTGTTAGTTAACGGCGATTAGGCCTAAACTGAGCGAAATAACTGGAGGTTCTAATGATCGAACTTGGAAATAGTATACCTGATGTCGCAATTACCGTTATAACTCAAGGCGGCCAAGAGAGTGTATCGGCAAGTCAATTCTTCTCTGGAAAAAAGGTTGTTTTGTTCGCTGTACCCGGTGCATTTACGCCGACATGTTCTGCGCACCATTTACCTGGATTTGTAGTACTGGCTGATGAGATCAAAGCAAAAGGTGTTGATATCATTGCTTGTATTTCTGTAAATGATGCTTTTGTTATGCGCGCTTGGGGTGAACAACAAAATGCTGAAGCCATCACTATGATTGCGGATGGCGGTGCTAACTTTACTAAGGCGTTAGGTCTTGAGATGGAAACCGGCGATTTTGGTGGTATTCGTTCGCAGCGCTACGCGATGGTCATTGAAAACGGTGTGATTACTAAATTGAATATTGAGGCACCAAAGCAGTTTGAAGTGAGCAAAGCAGAGGCTATCTTAGCTGATCTATAATCGTTGAAAGTTGAGATCCAACCATTGAGATAAGGTTGGATCTCATTTTATTAGAATGTTTTACCTGCCTCAAAGCTACGATAGCGAATGATTTTCTTCATGCTGCCGTTCTTTCTTGCTTTATATTTGTAATATCTCTTACCGACTTTATAAACAGGTCTGCAACTGTAAGGCTTGTCTTCCATGCTTAAGCAGACTTCGTTGTTTACAATCTTCCAGCTACCTAGGCGATTAGTTTGATCTCGTTGTTGAATGGCTTGTCCATCAGGGGCGTAGTAGGTCAAGCTCGTCACTTTGTTTTTTAAGTTATAGGACTCAACCGTGTGATTAACGAAAAGGGCACTGAGTTCGCTGTTCATTAATTGAACCGGAACGGGTTTAGGTTTGACGCGCTTCTCTGGTTTGACGGTTTGACAGCCCATGAGTAGTAAGGCAATTAAGCCTATGCCGATATATTGAGTAAATTTCATTGGTTGTTTCCTTTTGTTTGATGCCAAAAAGTGCTTATTTGATCGAGCATATCGCTCTGCTTAGTATTTTTTAGAAAGTCGTGTTGTTGCTGATCGAGTAGGTTTAATTTGATCTCTTGAGAGAGCCCTAACGCCTGTTTTGCTTGATTGGTCGTTTTGACCCAACGTTGAGCTCTTTCAAGGCGGTTAACCCCTTGCTCTTTATCAAGCAGTGGATTTTGTCGAAGGCTTTTATCGCGGCTCGTATCCTGATTGCCTACGAGCACCAGGGTGGGTAGGGAAAGAAAGTCTTTTGTTCTTGGACTCCCAAGCCATGTTGGCCAGTTTTTAAGACCAATAGGATAAGGTAAATTAGGGTTTATAAGCGAATACCAACCCGCGCTGACTAAGGTCAATGATGAGATAAAGTGGGGATAGAGCAAGGCGTATCGATGGGCAAATTGCGCCCCACCCGAGTAGCCACAAAGATGAATGCTGAGTTGAGATATACCGAGTACTTGGCGAAATGCGAGTAAAAGACGATTCAAGCTGAGATCAGCTCGCGCATCTTTTGAATTTCCTACCAAACGCTGATAGTTAGGGAAAGCGGAGTGTGAGAACTCCGGTGCAATCAGCCAAAGGCCGTGTTCATCAGCAAGTTTCCTATAGGCTCTTACTTGCTGTTCGCTATTTCTAGAAATACCATGAATAGCAACAATCACTTGGTCGCTGCGTTTGACTTCTTTAGGTCTGTATATCCAGCAGGGTAGTTGTTTTGCCGCTGGGAAGCAGGCAAAAAATTTTCTGCCAGGTTTAGGCAGCTCTTGAGAAGAAATGATGCTAGACATACGGGCTCGACTTCATGGCTAAGTGATGTTGTTTTGTACATATCATGGGAATATCTTTGTCTAATTCCCAGGTTTGATCAAACGCATACGGCGGCGGGCTAGCCGGTTGGACAAGTACAATCGCACCTTCAAACCAATTGAGTATATTTATAATAATCTCATTGATTTCAGGGTTGAGTAACGCGGCATCATTATCGATTAATAGCAGCGAAGGCTTTCTCAACAGAGCTCGTGCCAGCATGATCTGATAGCGTTCCGTCGAGGAAAGATTGCTTCCCCCCTCTTGAATGCGATGTTGCATACCAGCAGATTTGCTTGAAATTAACTGCTCTATTTTACATATCGATAAGATCGTTTCAGTGTGACTAGCATCCTGTTTGCGAGCGCCATAAAACAAATTTCGGTTGATTGAGCCTCTTAATAGGGGAATTTCAGGGCTAACTAATGCAACCAGCTGAGTATTAACCCATGATTGGTAGCGATTAAGTTTGATGTGATTGATCAATAAATGACCTTTCTTTGCTTGTAATATCCCAGCTAAGAACAAGAGTAAGTTGCTTTTGCCGCTACCTGCTTTCCCTGTGAGTAGAATTCGATCATGAGGGGCAATTTCAGCATCGATCGACTGTAAAGCCGGGTATAAAGATACGCTCTCTAATGTAAACGTAATGGCGCCATTTGGCTTTCGTTTCGTACCTGAAGAGATTCTGCTTTCTCGCTGGAAGAAAGCGATCAGTTTGTGTTCTGCCAGCTTTTTAAGTGTCCATAGCTCATAAAGTCTACTCAGCGGCCTTATATGAGACAAAAAATAGAGTGCACCGCTCATCACGATAATGACATCACTTGCCATGGCCAAGTTATGCTTAACTAAATAAAGACCCACAGAAAGTAGCGATAAAATCCCTAAACCTAACATCCCTTCGTTAAAGCCACGAAGTAGTCCAGACCAATAGGCTTTATCTACGTTACCCGACGCTAAACTCTGACTTTGATCGGCGAATCGACCGTTCTCGCGCGTGTTTTGATTAAACAGCTTGATTAAACGAAACTCGCGGAGCTTTTCAGTAACATTTCGGATCAGTTGGCCGCGTGTACGGCGAACATTTTTAGATGAAAGGTATAGCTTTTGTCCTAGCCAATAGTTACCGATAATCATAAAAATAATCGTAGGAACTAAGCTAGCGATAAAAAAATAATTTATAAAACCCAAACTAATTAATGCAATTAAAAGCCAGATGGCAAATACGATGGAGGGAACTAACCCATTAACTATCCAATTGCGGATAGTACTCATATCTCCGGTTAAGCGCAGTAATGTGCCGCCTTTATTGATCAGTAAAGCATCACTCGCAGGTAAATTAAGTGCTTTGGTAAAGACGCTTTGCCTGAGTTCATCGACATACTTTTGGGCGAATAATTCAGCAAGATAGCGTTCAAGATAGCGGCCAACAGCAATAACAGAGACGCCTGCAATCGCTACAAAGAACCAAGAATAGCTAAGGTTAAATGTACTCGATTGCAGCGCTAGTTTGGCTTGATAGATTAACCAAATTAGAGTCGATGCTTGGGTTATCGCTATGACGATCAAGTAGCAAAAAAAAAGTCGCCGTTGTTTATCCAGCAAGGGCGCGTGCATCTTTAAAATCCCTAATCAGTGCATTGTATAAGTAATTGATGGTTGAGGTTTTAGTGAAATCTGTAGCACTAAAAACAGGTAAACCGGTAGCTAGGTGTGCCTCTTCGCAAGCGATGGGAGATTGTGAAAATAGACCACTGATACCATAAACGGGTATACCTGCGTGAGTAATATGCTCTGATACCATAACAGCGGAAGTCGCGCTATCTGCGGCAACAAGCACGCCAGTGACTGCGTTGCGAAATTCGGGATCAGCGAGTATCGCCTTTGTTGTTGAGGATAATCCTTACAAAGTTGGCCGCTATTTGCCCGGTTCCGCGATTCCTGTGCGTGAACCTTCGGATTTGACGTCTTTTAAACCTGAGATCGTTGTT